>NZ_JTLB01000023.1:0-180952 GCF_000798975.1 Exiguobacterium sp. ZOR0005
GCTCCGGGCTACCGAAGAGACGATCGTACGCGAGCCGATGTTGTCGCGCGACCATACCGAACGGTTGTTGCCGTTGTTCGGTGGGAACGTCACGATCGGAGAAGAGAATGGCGTTCGCCTCATCCGGGTCATGCCGTCACAGCTCACGGGCACGGCGGTGACGATTCCGGCGGACCCATCATCGGCCGCATTCTTGTGGGCCGGGGCCGCGATTATCGCGAACAGCCGGGTGACGACGACCGACGTCTGTTTGAACGAGACGAGAATCGGGTTCTTGCGGACGCTTGAGAAAATGGGGGCGAAAGTTGAGATCGACCGCGTCCGGCCACTCGGGGAAGAGACGGTGGCGGACGTGACCGTATCGACGAGCGACCTTCATGGTGTCGAGTTGTCAGGCGCTGCCATCCCGCATCAAATCGATGAGCTGCCGTTATTTGCGCTCGTCGCCTCCCAGGCGTCGAGCCCGTCGGTCGTTCGTGACGCAGCCGAGCTTCGGGTGAAAGAGACCGATCGCATCGTGACGGTCGTGACGGAATTACGGGCGCTCGGGATCGACATTCACGAAACAGAGGACGGCTTTATCGTCAACCCTAGTCAAGTCCGAGGTGGCCGCGTGATGGCCCACGGCGACCACAGGCTGTCGATGATGTTGCAAGTGGCCGCCCTCTTGACCGAGGAGACGGTCGAAATTGAAGGAATGGAAGTATCGGACGTCAGCTACCCGCATTTCCGTGACGATTTACAACGGCTCGACCGTGAGATAGAATAACGTCAATAGCAGTTGTCGGTAGGAGGAAGATAGGATGTTAGATGAAACAGAATTAAACCATATCATTAAGATGCTTGAGACAGGCGAGACCGAACACGCCCTCATGCACCTCGAGGCGCTCGAGAAAGACGGTTCGGATGAGGACCGGTTCGCCATCGCCGACTTGTATCTCGAGCTCGGCCTCGCCGATCGTGCCGTGAACGTGCTCGCGGCGCTTTACGTCGATTATGCGGGCAACCCGCATGTCGCTTTGTCGCTCGCGGAAGCGTACCTCGATAGTGACCGTGAGGAAGAAGCAATCGCCGTGCTTGAGAAGATCGAAGCGACGGACAAGGAAGCTCACGTCCGAAGCCTCGTCTTGCTCGCCGACTTATATCAATCCCAAGGACTCGATGAAGTCGCCGTCAAAAAATTGATGGAGGCGCTCGAGGCGAACCCGGACGAGCCGCTGCTCGTCTACGGACTTGCCGAACTGTACGCCTCGATCGGCTCATTCGAACAGGCGGTCCCGCTGTATGCGCGCTTGCCGCATTTGAGACTGCCGGAAGAGATCGACTATCAAGCCGACTACGCCGAGGCGCTCACGATGATCGGCTCGTTCGAAGAGGCGCTCGATGAGTTCGAGAAGACGAAAGACCGCAACTTGAACACGGTGTTCGGGCACGCCATGACGGCGCATCGAATCGGCCGTGACGAAGTGGCTGTCAAGCAGTTCGAGGAACTACGGACGATGGACCCTGACTTCACGTCGCTCTATTTGCCGTATACAGAAGCGCTCGAGTCGCTCGGTCGAATCGACGAGGCGCTCGAGATGATTGGGCAAGGCATCGATCGTGACGATTATAACGACGAGTTGCGGACGGTGAAAGCGAAGCTGTACCTACGCCAAAGTCGAGTCGACGAAGCGGTCACGGAGTTGCGCGAAGCGCTCGCATTGAACCCGGAATCGCTTGAAGCGACGGAACTGCTCTTGTCGGTGTTATTTGAAGCGGGCGACATGGAAGCGGTCATCGAGACGATCGATGCGCTCGAGGATCATTCGACGTCGCCGCTCATGACATGGTATAAAGCGAAAGCGGCCTATGAGCTTGAAGTGTATGACCAAGCCGTCATGTTATATACGTCGATTGAAGACGTTTATAAAGAGGACGTGTCATTTGCGATGGAATGGGCTACACTGTTAGTAGAAGAAGGACAGCGAGACAAGGCACAACGAGTGCTCGAGCAAACGCTTGCGCTCTCCGTCGACGTGGACGACCGCCAAGTGCTTGAAGAGCGGCTCGATCAATTGACGGACCGTGATTAATCGATATAAAGGAGATGGGGTCATATGGTGGAGCGGAAAAAGAATTTCTTGAAGCGATTTCTCGCTCATCATACGCTTCGTAAACGAGAGGCCAAATGGATTATCGATTACTGGCTCAGACATCCGGAGAAACTCGGTAACGTCCACTTCGTGACGAACGCCTCGGTGTCCCCAAGGAGTCTCGTCATGACGGCTTATGGATTCGATGGGGAGCCGTTCCGATACCGGCGCGGCGATCTCGTCACCGTCAATCCGGAGAAGGCGTATCATGACATCCGGCTTCATGACGGGGCGATCTACGTCGAACTCAACTTTCAAGGCATGATGATCGATGAGAGTTGGGTCGACATCGTCGAGCCGAACCCGTTCGAACCGGTCGCCGAAGTGAGGGACGAAGTGTCGACATCGGCCCAGACCGTCATTCGTGCTTCTGTCGCCCAGTTTGAAGAAGAGCGGTTGCTCGTTGAGATCGACGAGGCGCTCGACCGTCGCGACGAGAAGTTGTTTCGGAATTTGACGAGCAAGCTCCATCAAGTCAGGGCTTCAAAATTATTTTAGAAAAAACAAGCGCTTCCGTTATGGGTTGCGCTTGTTTTTTGGTATATTAATGACGTAGGAATACACAATAATTTCACATTTCGTTCATAAGTTTGAACAAGCAATGAACGAAGGTGCGATACAATAGACATGATGAATCATGTCTAGAGAGGAGGGTGAGGATGAGGTTCGATAGTCAAGATGCGAAACGTTCATTGACTGAGCGTCAATACGTCGATACGCTCATCGTTCCACTCGCAGAATTGGCGTTTGATGACGAGATGATCCGCAAGGCCGAAAGTTATGAGGTCGTCCAGGCGGTAGCGCTCGAGACCGAACGACAGCTCTCTGGACGGACGATGCTCAGCCCGACGATCAGTTACGTGGACGTAGAGGCCGGTCATTCGTTAAGCCAGGCGGTCCACGACAAGGCGACGGCGTCGGGGTTCACACACGTGTTGTTCATCTCTTCAGACGTTCGCTTCAAAGCGTTCGAGTTACCGATCATCTTCGTGCCGCCGCTTGCTTTAAAAGGCATGTCGGCCGAGCAGTCGCATACGATGGTTCAAAATTTTGCGACGCAAGTCATCACCGAGCTTTCGGGCCGTTGGATGGCGACATGAAGCGGTTGACGTAGAGGTTTTATTGATATACTATTTTGTTGAGTGAGAAATTTTTGTGAAGAATGCATAAAGAATTATGGGGTTATGCACACGAATGAGGGGGGAACGAAATGGCTCAAAAAGGGTCAAAAGTCACACGCCGTCAGTTCTTAACGTACACGCTGACTGGAGTAGGTGGCTTTATGGCGGCAACATTGATCAGTCCGATGGTCAACTTTGCGATCGATCCGGTACTCAAAAAAACGGATGCGGGCGACAAAGTGCGAGTTATGAGTCTCGATGACATCACGACTGAGCCGCAACGTGTCGACTTTAAAAAACAAACGCAAGACGCTTGGTATGAATTTGAAGAAACGCTTTCGGCATGGGTCTTCAAAGATGAGAGTGGAGAGGTTATTGCCCTATCTCCAATCTGTACGCACTTAGGCTGTCAAGTAGGTTACGGCGGCGATCCGACGCGCCCGACAGAATTCTTCTGCCCGTGTCATTTCGGACGTTATACGAAAGACGGGACGAACATTCCAGGTACGCCTCCGACATCACCACTTGCCCGTTATGAAAAAGAAGAAAAAGAGGGCTTCCTATACTTGGGCAGTCCAGTCACACAGTTGTGAGAGGGGGAATAGTCGATGTTACAAAAGATTTATGATTGGGTCGATGAACGCGTCGACATCACGCCGTTATGGCGCGACATCGCTGACCATGAAGTTCCAGAACACGTCAACCCTGCCCATCACTTTTCAGCATTTGTTTATTGCTTCGGCGGTTTGACATTCTTCACGATCGTCATTCAAATCCTGTCAGGGATGTTTTTGACGATGTACTACGTTCCAGATATCATCAACGCGCACGCGTCGGTGTATTACTTGCAAAATGAGATCGCACACGGTCAAATCGTCCGTGGGATGCACCATTGGGGTGCGTCGGTCGCCATCGTCATGCTGTTCTTACATACGCTCCGCGTATTCTTTACCGGATCGTATAAGAAGCCGCGCGAGCTCAACTGGGTCGTCGGCGTCCTATTGTTCTTCGTCGTCTTGGCGCTCGGTCTCACAGGTTACTTGTTACCATGGGACATGAAAGCGTTGTTCGCGACGAAAGTTACGCTTCAGATTGCAGAGAGTGTCCCGGTCATCGGTGGCATCGCTAAGACGCTTCTCGCCGGTGGCGAGATTGTCGGTGCGCGGACGCTCACGAACTTCTTCGCCGTTCACGTCTTCTTCTTGCCGGCGGCCTTGTTCGGACTTCTCGGAGCTCACTTCTTGATGATTCGTAAACAAGGAATTTCTGGACCGCTTTAAGCCGGTACGAGGAAAAAAGGGGGAGAAACGATATGCATCGCGGTAAAGGGATGAAATTTGTGACCGACTCTCGAGTGGGAATCTCGAATCGGAAACAAAATATTGCAAAAGACTATTCAGAATACCCAGGACGCACCGAAGCGTTCTGGCCGAACTTCTTGCTGAAGGAGTGGATGGTCGGATCGGTCTTCTTGATCGGATTCATCGCTTTGACAATCGTCGAGGCACCACCGCTCCAAAATATCGCCGATCCAACGAACACGTCATACATTCCGCTTCCGGACTGGTATTTCTTGTTCTTGTATCAATTGCTCAAATATCAATTCGCAGCAGGAGATTGGATCTTGCTCGGGACGGTCATCATGCCGGGCGTCGCGTTCACCGCGCTTTTGATCGCGCCATGGCTTGACCAAGGACTTGAACGTCGCCCGGCGAAACGTCCGGTCGCGGTCAGTTTCATGTTGCTCGGTGTCCTCTCGATCGTCTACTTGACGTGGGAATCGGTACAAACGACGCACTGGGACCAAGTCCATGAGCAAGGAATCCTCGTCGTACCGGGTGAAGGTCCGGAAATCGACACGGCGGCGCCAGGTTATGAGATTTACTCGGCCCAGTCTTGTGTCAACTGTCACGGTCAAAACCTTGAAGGTGGCGCAGCAGCTCCACCGCTCGTCGGTACAGCGTATACGGCTGAAGAAATCGCTGAAATCTCGGTCAACGGGATCGGGGCGATGCCAGCCGGACAATGGGACGGTTCGGACGAAGATCTTCAAGCTATGTCTGAATTTATCGCTTCGTACGGTGAAGGCGGAGAGAACAACGAATAACGTAAGCCTAGAAGTGTAGCCCCGTCAAACGGGTTACACTTCTTTTACTTTTTTCGTCCACGCACGCTACAATAGAGAAAAAAGGATGGAACACTCGAATGATACATATGTTGCGACCACTTCTCACTCATCGCATCGTCTTAATGACGCTGTTCGTCATCAACCTGCTCGGGACGATCTACGGATACGTCTGGTACGAGCCACAACTACGTGACACGCCGCTCCTTTATTGGCCGTTCGTCCCCGACAGCCCGACAGCGTCACTGTTCTTCACGATCGTGCTCGGACTTTGGATTGCCGGGAAGAAGTCGCCGCTCATGGAGACGCTCGCGTTCATCACGCTAGTCAAGTACGGTCTATGGGCCGTCGTCATGAACGTCTTGTTCCTGCGGACGCTCGGGAGTGATGCCGATACGGTCACGGTGCTCATGGCTGTCATGCTCATGGTGTCACACGGGGCGATGGCGTTTCAGGCCATCTTGTACGCCCCGTTCATGAAGTGGACGGTCCGTTCGTTCGTCTTGACGCTCGTCTGGGTCGTCCACAACGACGTCGTCGACTATGTGCTCGGTCAATGGCCGCGTTACCCGTCACTCGCCGAACACATCATGTGGATCGGTTACGGCTCGTTCTGGCTGACAGGAATGTGTTTTTTTGTGGGATACAAGCTCATCCTACGCAGTTCGCTTGATAATAAGGTCATAAGAATGTAAAATCGAAGTATCAAATATACGCAGAGGTGATATAGAAAATGTCATTAGGTGGCTATATTTTCTATCTTGCACTGATCATGCTCATCCCGTTATGGGCTCAGATGCGAGTGAAAAGTACGTATAAAAAATTTTTACAACAACGTCTCCAAAGTGGGGTCACCGGCGCTCAAGTCGCAGACTTCATCATGAAACAGAACGGCGTGCACAACGTACGCATCGAGATGGTCGACGGATTGATGAGTGACCATTACGACCCGGTCAACAAAGTCGTCCGTTTGTCTCGGGAAGTGTACCAAGGCTCGACGATCTCATCTGCTGCGATCGCGGCCCATGAGATCGGGCACGTCATCCAAGACGCGACCGACTACAAGATGATGCGTGTTCGTCATCGCCTCGTTCCGGTCGTGAACATCACGTCGAACTTGTCGTTCCCGCTCCTCCTCGGTGGTTTCCTCCTTGGAGCGATGGGTCTCGCCCAACTCGGTGTCATCATGATGCTCGGTGCGGTCATGTTCCAGCTCGTCACCCTCCCGGTCGAATTCGACGCTTCGAAGCGGGCGATGGCGGAATTGACGAGCCACGGCATCGTGACGGCGACGGAAGAATCAGGTGCACGAAAAGTGCTCAATGCGGCAGCTTGGACGTACGTCGCGGCGACACTCGTCGCAGTCGCCGAACTCATCCGTTTGGCGCTCATCGTGTTCATGCCACGCAACGAATAGAATCAAGTGTCCCGTCCAGCGACGGGACTTTTTTGTATCGCTTTTTGAAAGGAGCAGGAGATGCCAAAACCACAGTTAACGAAGGAAGGCCGTGACCGCCTGAGCGCCCAACTCGCGAGTTTGACACATGAACGGACCGAGGCACGCGAGCGCATCAAGACGGCGCGGAAGTTTTGTGACTTTCGAGAAGACGTGACGTACGCCGAAGCGGTGGACGCTTACGATCGGATTGAAGTGAAGATTGCCGATCTCGAGCGCACGCTCGCCGAAGCCGTCATCGTCGACAGAGGTCGACTTGACGTCGTCGCGTTTGGGAGTCAGGTCGTCATTCGCGAAACACCGGATGGGGAAGAAGAGACGTATCGCCTCGTCGGTGAACTCGAGGCCGACTTGGCGAACGGGACGATTTCCGCGTCATCACCGCTCGGAACCGGGTTGATGGGAGGCGTCGTCGGTCAAAACGTCACGATCGATACACCAGGCGGTACGCTCGACTTTGAGATTGTCCGCATCGAACGATAAAGTAACGCCCCGTTCACTCGAACGGGGCGTTTTGTGTCGTGGTTTATTTTAAAGGAATTCGGTTTTCATCGAACGTGAACCCTTCACCGCCGACCTCATACACGTGGTGGAACGTGACGAAAGCGTGCGGGTCGATTTGTTTGACGATCGTCTTCAGACGGTTCACTTCATTGCGTCCGACGACGACGTAAAGCACTTCGAGTTCCTTGTTCGAATAACCGCCTTTGGCGATGAGACGTGTCGTCCCGCGGTTCATCGTCGCATGGATACCGTCGGCGATCGCCGTCCGGTGGTCGCTGATGATCATCGCGGCCTTACCGGCGTACGTCCCTTCCTGCATCGAGTCGATGACACGGGCACCGACGTAGACGGCGAGCAACGTGTACATCGCCTCACGGATGTCGAGATACGTCAAACTGAGCACGATGACGAAAAAGTCGAAGACGAGGAACGTCTTCCCGATCGACCAGCCGACGTAACGTTGGACGAGACGGGCGATAATGTCGACGCCTCCGGTCGTGCCGCCATTGTTAAAGATGATGCCGAGACCGACGCCGATGAACAGTCCGGCGAACAGGCTCGCGAGCACCATGTCATCGGTCAAGTCGATGACGAGGTTCGAATATTTGGCGACGAGCGCATACCAAATCGAAAAGCTGAACGTCCCGATGAGCGTATAGATGAACGTCGTCCGCCCGAGCAGCTTGTAGCTGACGAAGAAGAGCGGGATGTTGAGCGCCAAGTTTGTGATGGATGGCGACCAGTCGAACAAGCCGCGCAGAATCAACGTGATCCCCGTGAAACCACCTTCGGCCAAATTGTTTTGCACGTTGAAGTGATATACCCCGAACGCAAAAATGAATGAACCAATCAAGATAAAGATAATATTGCGAAAACGAATCGGTAACTGTACCGTCATTTCGTTCACCTCCCATCTAGTAGCGTACTCGAAAAACCTCTCAGTTGACTACCCTCTACATATGACATTCGTGGTTGAGTCCGATATACTTTTCACAGAAGAGGTGATTTTATGAAAATAGTAGCAATCGGGGCCCATCCGGACGATATCGAGATCGGCATCGCCGGGATGACGGCCCAATGGACACGCGACGGCATCGAGGTCGTCTACGTCGATTTGACCCGGGCCGAGCTGTCCTCGAACGGGGACGTCGACACCCGCGCCGTCGAGGCGGGACGCGCCGACGACGTGCTCGGGGTTCGTCGCCTCAACCTCGGTTTCCCGGACCGGGGACTGACCGGGGACGAGACGCAAATCGAGACGCTCGTCCGCTTGATTCGGACCGAGCGTCCGACGCATGTGTTGTATCCGTACGGCGTCGACCGCCATCCCGACCATCGGGCCTGTGCCCGGCTCGTCGAGGAGGCGCTCTTTAACGCCGGGATTCGGAAGTTCATGCAAGACGTGCCGGCATATCGACCGGACAGCGTCTATCAATATATGATTAACGCGCTCGAGACGCCTGACGTCTGCATCGACATCAGCGAGACGATGGAGACGAAGCTGCGTGCCTTGTCTGCTTATGAGAGCCAGTTCATGCCCGTGGACGGCGTCCGGACCCCGCTCACGGATGAATATATCGAACGCGTGCGGGCGCGGGAACGACATTTTGGCAGTTTGATTGGGACGACGTACGCCGAGGGCTTGATGACCGTCAAGCCGTACGCCGTCAAGAAAGCGGGGGAGCTCGCATGAAGCTACGGATCGGTGTCCTCTGTTATCCATCGGTCGGGGGTTCTGGCATTCTCGCCACGGAGCTCGGCATGAAGCTCGCCGACCGCGGCCACGACGTCCACTTCATCACGTCGAGCATCCCATTCCGATTGAATGCGTATCATCCGAACATCACGTTCCATCAGGTCGAGATCAACCAATATTCGGTGTTCCGGTATCCACCGTACGACATCACGCTCGCCTCGAAAATCGCAAGTGTGATCCAAGCGTTCGGTCTCGACGTCATCCATGCGCATTACGCCGTGCCCCATGCCGTCTGTGCCGCGCTCGGGCGTGAGATGGCCGGGACGAACATCCCGATCGTCTCGACGTTGCACGGGACCGATATCACCGTGCTCGGGGAGGATGAGGAGCTGAAGCCCGCCATCCTGTACGGGCTCCGGAAGTCGAACGCCATCACGGCCGTATCCGACAGCCTGCGGCAAGAGACGCTCGAACGGATCGGGTCCGACTTGTCCATCGACGTCATCCATAACTTCATCGACGAGACGGTGTACCGTCCGCTCGACGACTCGTCACTCCGGGAACGTTACGGCTTGACCGAGTCGGACAACGTCGTCATCCACGTCTCGAACTTCCGGCATGTGAAGCGGATCGACCTCGTCCTCGAGGCGTTCGCCCGGATGAACGTGCCGGATAAAAAACTGCTCCTCGTCGGGGACGGGCCGCTCATGGGGGCGATGCGCCGTCAAGTGAGCGAGTTGTCGCTCGAGCAAGACGTCATCTTCGCCGGGAAACAAGAACAAGTCGCCGAACTGTTATCGATCAGTGACGTGCACGTCCTTTTATCGGACAAAGAAGCGTTCGGTCTCGTCGCGCTCGAGGCAATGGCGACGGGTATCCCATCGGTCGTCTCGGATGCCGGCGGGTTGCCGGAAGTGATCACCGACGGGGCGGAAGGGTTCGTCGTCGCCCGCGGTGACGTCGCCGGGGCGACGAAGGCGCTCGAGAACATCTTACTCGACAAGGCGCTACAGGCGCGGTTGCGTGAAAACGGGTTGAAGCGGGCAAAACAGTTCGCGTCGACCGATATCGTGTCCGCATACGAGTCACTTTACGAACGGGTGGTGCGCGCATGACAGAATGGGAATATGCAAAACAGATTATCGAGACGATCAACCGCCGCGGCGGGGAGGCGTATATCGTCGGCGGCGCCGTCCGGGACTATATGCTCGGACATTTACCTGACGACATTGACATCGCGACGTCGCTCTTCCCGGACGAGGTGCTCGCGCTCTTCCCGAAGGCGGTGCCGACCGGGATTGACCACGGGACCGTAACGGTCATCATCGACCATCATCCGTTCGAAGTGACGACGTTCCGTTCGGAAGGGACGTACTCCGACTCGCGTCGCCCCGACCACGTCGCGCTTGGCGTCTCACTTGAAGAGGATTTGTTGCGACGAGATTTCACGATGAACGCGATGGCGTTTCATGACGGTAACGTCGTCGATTTGTTCGGCGGACGGCTCGACCTCGAGGCGAGAGTCATCCGTACCGTCGGGAGCCCGTACGAACGGTTCGACGAGGACGCCCTCCGCATCATGCGGGCGTTCCGTTTCATGGCCCAGCTCGACTTCACCCTCGACGAGGAACTTGTCCGGGCCGCTTCGGCGCTCGGGCATAAACTGCGCCATATCGCCATGGAGCGCATCGCCATCGAATTTGAGAAACTGATGGCGGGGCCGGCCTATAAGCGTGCGCTCTCGTCGCTCATGGCGGCCGGGATTCACGAATATTTGCCGGATATGGATCGCGGCTTATTGCAGAAGGTCGTCGACGACGACCGGAAACCGGTCAACGGGCTCGGCGGCTGGGCGCTCTTCCTCCACCATGCGGGTGACGTGAGTTGGCTCACCGCCTGGAAACGGTCGAACGCGACCAAGCGGGAGGCGGCCCGGCTCGCCGGGCTGCTCACGATCGGTCTTGACACGTTCGCCGTCTACGACACGCCCGAAGCGACGCTCGATACGTACTTACGGATGGAAGGACGGGCAGACCGGGCAATCGAGTTGAAGCGGGCGTTGCCGATTCAACGTCGCAGTGAGCTTCGTTTCGATGGCCGTGACGCCCTCTCCCTCGGGGCGAAAGGGGCGACGATCAAACATTTACTTGCCTATTTGGAGCGGGCGGTGCTCCATGGCGATCTGCCGAACGAGGAGACGACTTTACGGAAGGAGGCATGCGCATGGCTTCGACACGAGGAAAGGTCTTGAGCCTATTGCAAGACGGGGCGGTCTGGAGCGGGCAGGAGTTGGCCCGGCAACTAAATATTTCACGTACCGCTATTTGGAAACATATTGAGACGTTAAAACAAGATGGTTACGATATCGAGACGATTCCACGAAAAGGGTATCAATTGCTCGAGCAGAACGACCGCTTCGATGAGACGGCGTTCGTTTCCGTCCGACGTGGGCGTTTTGGCCAACACGTTCACGCGTACGACCAAGTCGACACGACGCAACGGATTGCCCATGAGCACGCTCAGCGTGGGGCGCCGGAAGGGACGATTGTCATCAGCGAAGAACAGACGGCCGGCCGCGGGCAACTCGGACGGCAATGGTACAATCCGAGCCGGGTGAATATTGCGGCGAGCATCATCTTGCGTCCGGATTTGCCGATTCGCGACGCGTCGAAATTGACGCTCATGGCGGCGAGCGCGTTCGCCCGCTCATTCAACCGCGAAGGAATTGTCGCAGCGATCAAATGGCCGAACGACCTGCTCTTGAACGGCAAGAAAATCGGCGGGATTTTGACGGAAATGCAGACCGAGGGTGACCGCATTCAGGCGGTCATCCTCGGCTTCGGCTTCAATGTGAATGGAGAAACGATTCCAAAGGAGCTCATCCATCGGGCGACGTCGCTCAAGCGCGAGACGGGCATCGTCCACCGACGAAGCGAATTGCTCGCTCGTTTGTTAGAAGATCTCGAGAAAGAGTACGATCTGTTCCTTGAGGCGGGCTTCTCCCCGGTTCGTGAACATTGGCTCCAAAACGCCGCCTTCATCGATGAGACGATCACGCTAACGACGGCCGGAAAGACGAAGACCGGGGTCATGCGTGGCATCTCGACAGAAGGTGCGCTCTTGCTTGAGACGGGAGCGGGCATCGAACCGATTTACTCTGCTGAAATCGCGGTTTGGAATGATTGAATGAATGCTTGACGTGGTCTATAATGAATGTGCCGGACGCTATCATAGCGAAGTGTACCGGACTGCAGACCGTCACTACCATTATTTGTCTGCCTTGATCACTTTGACAGGGACAGAAGGACACTCAACCATTGAGTTTGCTTTCATGCGCCTTCTTGTCGATAAGAAGGCGCTTTTTCTTTCCTGTCTCCCATTTAGGAGGAGAACATATGCATACGATGACATCTTTACTCAAGAAGATGAAGCAAGAAGAGAAGCTGGTCATGTTGACCGCTTATGATTATCCGTCGGCGAAACTCGCCGAAGCCGGAGAGGTCGATATCATCCTCGTCGGCGATTCACTCGGCATGGTCGTGCTCGGTTACGACTCGACGATCCCAGTCACCATCGCTGACATGGTGCACCACGCGAAAGCGGTAAGACGCGGGGCACGCAATACGTTCGTCGTCGTCGATATGCCGTTCGCGACGTATCACGGTGACTTTGACCGGACGTTACAAGCTGCACAGACGCTGTTTCAGGACGGACACGCTGACGCCATCAAGCTCGAAGGGGCAGGCGAGGTGCTCGAGACGATTGAACGGTTGACGAAAGTCGGCATGCCTTGCGTCGCCCATCTGGGACTGACACCACAATCGGTCGGCGTGCTCGAAGGCTACAAAGTGCAAGGTAAATCGCTTGAAGATGCCGAACGGTTGATTGCCGATAGCCTCGAGGCTGAGCGGGTCGGGGCGAAGATGCTCGTCCTCGAATGTGTGCCGCATCAGCTCGCCAAAAAGATCGCCGAAGCGCTGACGATTCCGGTCATCGGCATCGGCGCCGGCGCTGACGTGGACGGCCAAGTGCTCGTCTACCATGACATTTTAAAGTACGGCGTCGACCGGCTCCCTAAATTTGTCGAAGCATACGCCGATGTGAACGAAGTCGCGACAAGCGCCATCCACGAATACGTGCATGCGACGAAAGACGGCTCGTTCCCTCTCGAACGTCACACGTTCACGATGGACGAGACGTTGCTCGATACGTTGTACGGAGGGAAGGCATGAGAATCGTCACCGACCCGATGTCATTACGAGACGCGATATCGCATGATTCGACCGTCGGTTTCGTACCGACGATGGGCTACTTGCACGAAGGTCACCTCAGTCTCGTCGAGGCGGCCAAAGCGGAGAACGACCTCGTCGTCATGAGCATCTTCGTCAATCCGACCCAGTTCGGACCGAACGAAGACCTCGACCGGTATCCACGTGATTTCGATCGCGACGAGGCGCTCGCCCGCGACGCCGGCGTCGATATCTTGTTCTATCCCGACACGACGACGATGTATCCGCTTGATATGGCGCGCGTGACGGTACGCACCGGTGCCGACGTGCTGTGCGGTGCAAGCCGACCAGGCCATTTCGATGGCGTGTTGACCGTCGTATCAAAATTATTCAACATCGTGCGCCCGACCCGAGCCTATTTCGGGTTGAAAGATGCACAACAAGTCGCCTTGATCGAAGGGTATGTCCACGACTATTTCGTGCCGGTCGAGATCCGGCGTTGCCCGATCATTCGGGAGGCGTCAGGGCTGGCCAAGTCGAGTCGGAACGTCTATTTGTCTGAGACGGAACGTGTGGAGGCGGCTGAGATCAACAAGGCGCTCATCGAGGCTGAAACGGGGCTTCAAGCAGGATTGACCGTCCCGGCGGTGCGAGCAAGACTGGTTGAACGGCTGGACGCTATTCCGAACAGCACGATCGACTACGTCGAGATCGTCGATTATCCGACGTTGACGAAAGCACGCGACACATCGTATGAGCTGTTAATTGCGGCAGCCGTTCAATTTGACCGGGCCCGCTTGATTGATAACGTGATTTGGAAGAGAGGATGAATCTGATGATTCGAACATTTATGCACGCGAAGTTGCACAAAGCGACCGTTACGGAGGCGAACTTGCACTATGTCGGCTCGATCACGATCGATGAAGATTTGATGGATGCGGTCGGCATTATGGAAAATGAGCATGTGCACATCACGAACAACCATAACGGTGCCCGGATCGAGACGTACGTCATCAAAGGGGAACGAGGATCTGGTGTCGTCTGTTTGAATGGCGCAGCAGCCCGTCACTTCCAAGTCGGTGACGTCGTCATCATCATGGCGTACGGTCAGATGACGGCAGAAGAGGCAAGATTGCACCGTCCGAAAGTCGCCGTCTTGAACGAGCGCAACGAAGTCGATCAACTCTTGTATGAAGAGATCGCGCACACGATATTGTGAGGCGAGCGGGGATGTCCGATAAAAGGCATCCCCGTTTTTTCGTGTATCGTTCTATGGTAAGATGAGACAGATAGAAAGCACGAGCGTGCCGAAGATGGGATGGATGTTATGGACACTTATGTGATAGTGGATTTAGAGACGACCGGTCATTCCGTCAAATCCGGCGACGAATTGATTGAATTCGCGGCGGTTGTCGTACAAGGTAGTGAAGTGATTGAGCGCTACAGTACTTTGATTCGACCGAGTCGTCCGATCCCACCTTTCATCACGCAGTTGACGACGATCACAGATCGTGATGTAGAGGATGCCCCGACGTTTGAAGAGGTTATCCCTAGTATATGGAAGATGTTAGATGGGCGTGTGTTCGTCGCCCACAACGTCACGTTTGATTTAAACTTTTTAAATGAGAGCTTGGAACAGGCAGGGTACTTGCCGTTTCAAGGCCGAGCGATTGATACGGTTGAACTCGCCCGCATCCTTTACCCGACCCTCGAGAGCCACGCCCTCGAGTCGCTCGCCGATGTGTTCGACCTCGTGCATACGGATGCGCACCGAGCCCTCAGTGATGCCGAAGCGACAGCTGAACTGTTCATTCAACAAATCGCGCGACTCCGGGAACTACCGGTCGTGACACTCAAACAGTTGCGCCGCTTGTCAGAGTCGTGGACGAGCAACATCGAACCGTTGCTCGACGAAATCATTCTCGACATCGGCATCCGGCCGGAAGACGAGGCGACGTACGACGTTCACCGGAAGATCGCATTGAAGCGTTTGACAGACTCACATGTCGAAGCGATCGAGCGAGAACCGTTCGAGCCGTTCTTACACCGGACGATCGAAGAGACGTTGCCGTCCTTGTTCCATCAGTTTGAACCGCGACAAAGCCAGTTCGAGATGATGCGACACGTCTACAAAGCGCTCGATGATGAAACGACGCTCCTCGTCGAAGCTGGTACCGGGACGGGCAAGACACTCGCCTACTTGATTCCGAGCGCACACCATGCGCTCGAGACGAAGCGTCCCGTTGTGGTTAGCACGCACACGATCCAATTGCAAGAACAGCTGCTCAACCGGGATTTGCCGATCTTAAAAGCGATTTTTCCGGAAATCGAGTTCACGTTATTAAAAGGGCGACGCAACTATATCGACCTCCGCAAGTTTGAGGCCGTGCTCGAAGAGACGACGGACGGACTGTTGTCGGCTATGTGTAAGGCGATGGTGCTCGTCTGGCTGACAGAGACGGAGACGGGCGACTTGGAAGAGTTGTCACTCCCCGGAGCGGCGACGCAAGGACCGGCTTCGTTCAAGCGGCTCATACAGGCGGATGCGGCGTCTGAATTTGGACGTTTTGACCCGTGGTACAGCCGTGACTTCTTCACGCGAGCCGTGTTGCGATCAAAAGAAGCGGATATCATCGTGACGAACCACGCCTTGTTGTTCTCAGACCTTCAACATCAGGCCGGTATACTACCGACCGATACCCCGCTCGTCTTAGATGAGGCCCATCAAGTCGAGGAGGTCGCTTCCCATCACTTCGGGGTGACGTTCGACGCCATCCAGTTCGACCGGTTGTTCAAGTGGTTCGGGTATGGGGCCGACGGGAAGTTCCATTCTCGTCTGCTCCAACTCGCCGACTTGACGTCCGTGGCGGAAGAGACGGAAGCGTTCAGCCGCGACACCGACGTCGCGCTCGCGCAAGTCGATGCCGAGTTAGACGATTTATTGACGGCTCTTCATTCGCTCGGCAAGAAAAAAGAGCAACGCCAAACGGTGAGGTTTGAACGGGAAGGGGAGGTGTTCCGGCCGATCCGTGAAGTGGCAAAACGACTTGAGTATAAACTTCGGGCCTTGCGGATGTCTCTGCGACAAATGCACCGTCTCCTCGACGAACATAAAGAGCACATGACGTTCAAGCAGCGGGCCGTGCTTTCAGACTTGAAAGCGTTCATCGGGGATGTGCGAGAACTCGAAAGCGTGTTGTTCGAGACGATGCTCACAAAAGATGACGATGCGGTCAGCTGGGTCGAGTTGAACTTGGCGAACCGTAAGCTCACGTCCGTCTATACGCAACCGGTCGAGATCGGACCACTCCTTCATGAGCGCCTCTTCATGAAACGACCGACTGTTTTGACGTCGGCTACGATGACCGTGTCAGGACGATTTGGTTTTATCGAGCGGCGTCTTGGACTCGACGGAGAAAACGTCCGACGTGTCGTCCTTCCTTCGCCGTTTGACTTCAAGCGGCAGGCGAAGCTGTTCGTCCCGTCCGACCTTCCGCTCATCAACGAAGTGCCGCTCCCGCAGTTCGTCGCCGAAACGGCGGACGCCATCGCCCAGATCGCCAACGTGACGAAAGGGAGGATGCTCGTCTTGTTCACTTCGAACGAATTATTGCGTTTGACGCACGATGCGGTAAAAGGTCAGCTCGACGAGGCGTATACGCTGCTCGCCCAAGGAGTGAGCGGCGGGTCGCGGAGCCGATTGACGAAACAGTTCAAACGGATTGACCAGTCGATCTTGTTCGGGACGGCCAGTTTCTGGGAAGGGGTCGATATCCCCGGCGAATCGTTGACGTGTCTGATCATCGTCCGTCTCCCGTTCGCGCCGCCCGATCAGCCGGTCATGCAAGCGCGTTCTGAAAAGATTGAAGCGACAGGGAAATCATCTTTCTTTGAGCTGTCCCTCCCGCAAGCGGTCATCCGCTTCAAACAAGGGGTCGGCCGCTTGATTCGCTCGAAAGAAGATTACGGCGCCATTTTCGTATTCGATCGCCGCGTCGAGACGACACGTTACGGCAAACAGTTCCTCAACAGTCTGCCCGCCGTCGATCGAATCGAAGGACCGATCGAGACGGCCCTCTCAGAACTTGAGCTGTTTTTAGATGATAAGGAGAAGACGGGTTTAGGAAATGACAGATAACGCTAGGCAGGGCGAAATTATCGCTTTATAATAATGGGTATAGTGTTTTTGAAGGAGGATGGACCATGAATTCAAATATCGAGACGCTCGCGACCGTTCGCATCGAACCGACGGCAGACGTATACAAAATCGTCGACTTGTTGAACCGGACGCTGAAGAGCCAAGATTTGATGTTCGGTTTGGCGTTAGAGAAAAAAGTAAATGATCCGAAGAAAGAAGAGATGGTATTCACCATCTACCGGACAGAATGACACGTAAGACAAAAGTAGTGGTCGCACTCATGACGGCACTGATCGGTGTCGTCATCGTGTTTAGTGGCATCTATTGGTTCACAGTCGGACATACCGAGCGGATGAAACAAAGTTTGATCGAAGAAGCGCGTGAGCGTCTTTTGGCCGAACAACCGACCGTCGAGTCCGAACGGGCCGATTTGTATAACGGGACGAAACCGTACGTCGTCTTCGAGGAGGCGGATCGTGTCTTGTTCGTGCCGGTAGACAGCGAAGAACCAATCGAGGAGCGCGAAATCGCTTCGGTCGACTTGAATCAAGTTTGCGCCGAGTCGGTAGAGGAAACCGGTGGTGCGCTCGTCAGTTGTAAATATGGGTTCGACGACCGGGCATTGATTGAAGTTGTGACGAAAGCAGGAGCTTCATATACTTATTCGTACTACACGCTCCAAACCGGAGACTTTATTAGACGGGTCCAATTGACGGACTCACTTTGAGCAAATTGAGGGGGATCACGATGGAACATCTATTGGCAAAACGGGTTAAGCAGTTGACACCATCGACGACGCTCGCCATTACGGCGAAAGCGAAAGCGTTGAAAGCTTCAGGGCAAGACGTCATCGGTCTCGGAGCCGGTGAGCCGGACTTCAACACACCGGAACGCATCATCGAGGCAGCCTGTCGGGCGGCCCGCGACGGTGATACGAAGTATACTCCTTCAGGCGGTACGGTCGCGTTGAAAGATGCGATCATCGAAAAGACGAAACGAGACAGCGACCTCACGTTTGAACGGAGCGAGGTCATGGTCGCTTCCGGTGCGAAGCATGCGCTGTACGCACTGTTTCAAGCGATCCTCGACGAAGGTGACGAAGTCATCATCCCTGTCCCGTACTGGGTCAGCTATCCGGAACAAGTGAAGCTCGCTGACGGGGTACCGGTCTACGTCGAGACGACAGAGGCGACGACGTTCAAATTGACGCCAGAGGCGCTCGAGGCGGCCGTGACGGATCGGACGAAAGCCGTCATCTTGAACAGCCCATCGAACCCGACCGGCATGATTTACACGGAGGCAGAACTTGTCGCGCTCGCTGAAGTCGTCACACGTCATGACTTGTTAGTCGTCAGTGACGAGATTTACGAGAAACTCGTATATGGGGACGCCACGTTCGTCTCGATCGCGACGCTTCCGGGTATGCGCGAGCGGACGATCATCATCAACGGCGTATCGAAGTCCCACGCCATGACAGGTTGGCGCATCGGTTACGCGCTCGGGGACCGTTCCATCATCGAAGCGATGACGAACCTTGCCTCGCACTCGACATCAAACCCGACGTCCATCGCTCAAGCAGCCGCTGTCGAGGCGTACAACGGGCCGCAAGACGACGTCGACATGATGCGCGTCTCGTTCGAGGAACGTCTTGAGATCGTGTATGATCGGTTGATCAAAATCCCGGGCATCACATGCTTGAAGCCGCAAGGGGCATTTTACTTATACGCAAACGCTAAGGAAGCCGCGACGATGAGCGGTTACGACTCGGTCGACACGTGGTGTGAGGCCGTTCTCGGTGAGGCGTTCGTCGCACTCGTCCCAGGTTCGGGCTTCGGACAAGACGATTACGTCCGTCTCTCTTATGCAACCGAATTAAAACGAGTACTAGAAGCGCTCGATCGAGTGGAAAACTTTATCAAGCAGCACACTCGATAAGCGAAAGGATGGAAACGACAATGACAACTATTTCAATTAGCCAATTCAAAGATTATGAAGGTCAATCGATTCGAGTGGGAGCTTGGATCGCCAACAAACGTTCAAGCGGGAAGATCGCCTTCCTTCAACTCCGTGACGGGAGCGGGTTCGCCCAAGCGGTCGTCGTCAAAGCTGATGTGGCCGAAGATTTGTTCGCCCTCGCCAAAAGTGTGACACAAGAGACGTCGGTCTGGGTGACAGGGAACGTTAAATCGGACGGCGGTCGCACGCCGCTCGGTTTCGAACTTGAAGTGACGGACATGGAAGTGATCGCTGAGTCGGTCGATTACCCGATCACACCGAAAGAACACGGAACGGAGTTCTTGATGGACAACCGTCACCTATGGCTTCGTTCGCGTCGTCAACACGCGATCATGAAAGTTCGAAACGAATTGATTCGTGCGACGTACGAGTTCTACAACATGGAAGGGTTCGTCAAGATCGATCCACCAATCATCACGTCGAGCGCCCCTGAAGGCACGACTGAGCTGTTCGAGACGGATTACTTCGGGCAACCGGCCTACTTGTCACAAACAGGACAGCTATACATGGAAGCCGCAGCGATGGCACTCGGAAAAGTATTCTCGTTCGGTCCGACGTTCCGTGCCGAGAAGTCGAAAACGCGTCGTCACTTGATCGAGTTTTGGATGATCGAACCTGAGATGGCGTTCTTCGACCACGACATGAGTTTGGACCTTCAAGAACGCTACGTCTCTTATATCGCAAAATCAGCGTTGGAGAACTGTCGCAACGAGCTTGAATTGCTTGGGCGCGACTTATCGAAACTCGAGAAAGTTCAAGCGCCGTTCCCGCGTATCCGTTATGCGGACGCGATCACGTTCTTGAAGGCAGAAGGATTTGACGATATCGAGTACGGCGACGATTTCGGTGCACCGCATGAGACGGCAATCGCGAACGCGCACGATAAGCCGGTATTCATCACCCATTGGCCAAAAGAAATCAAACCGTTCTACATGAAAGTCGACCCGGAGAACCCGGAACTCGTTCTTTGTGCCGATTTGATCGCGCCGGAAGGATACGGTGAGATCATCGGCGGTTCGCAGCGTGAAGACGACTACGACCGCTTGAAAGAGGAAATCGTCAAAGAGGGATTAGACGAGACGGACGCGTACGATTGGTATCTCGAGCTTCGAAAGTACGGTTCTGTACCGCACTCTGGCTTTGGACTCGGTCTCGAGCGCACAGTCGCTTGGATCAGCGGAATCGAACATATTCGTGAAGCGATCCCGTTCCCACGTCTATTAAATCGAATTCACCCATAACCATCAATCGGGGATGACACATTGTCTTCCCCGATTGATGTGTTTAGAAAGGATGTGCGACATGGATGCACATAATATGATCAAACTGTTCGAACAAAGTCCGGTCGTCGTTCCACGTAAACTGTTCACGGACGCCCGACGTTTAAATTTGAGCCCGGTCGAGTTTTGCCTCGTCGTCCATCTGCTCGAATTGACAGGAGAGGGCATCGAAATGCCGTTGCCGAGCGAACTCGGAGAACGGATGAACGTCGCTGAGAGTGAGGCACGGGCTGTTTTGCTCGGGTTGCTGCAAAAAGAACTTGTTGCCATCGATGCGTCGGCAGAAGTGGAGCGATATAGCCTGCTCCCTCTTTTTCAAGCACTCGAAGAAGACGTCGCCCCGAAAAAGAACACACAATCGTTGAATGAAAACCTCATCCACACGTTCGAACGAGAGTTCGGGACGATCACACCGTTTGAGATCGAACAAATCGTCGGCTGGTTGACAGAGGATGGTTTTAGCGAGGAACTCATTTTAGCGGCGTTGCGGGAAGCCAAACTTCGCAACGTTCGGAACTTCAAATACATGGACAAAATTTTACGCGTCTGGCAAGACCATAACGTCGAATCGCTCGAAGATGTGGTCGACTATCAACGGAGGAACAAGTGATGTTGACGAGAGCCCAGTTGAATGAAGTGTCAGAGACGATGCGCCGCATGTTTCCAGACGCGCATTGTGAACTGACGCACCGTAATCCGTTCGAACTCGTCGTCGCCGTCGCGTTGTCGGCCCAAGCGACCGACGCACTCGTCAACCGTGTGACGCCAGGATTGTTCGAGGCGTTCCCGACGGTCGAGGCGATGGCTGTGGCTGACGTCTCCGAAATCGAGGCGCTCATCAAGCGCATCGGGTTGTATCGGAACAAGGCGAAGAACGTGAAGGCGTTATCGATACAAATTGTCGAACAGCATGGAGGCATCGTTCCGGAAGACAGGGCTTCATTAGAGGCGTTGCCAGGGGTCGGACGGAAGACGGCGAACGTCGTCCTGTCGGTCGCCTTTCATGAACCGGCTTTCGCTGTCGATACGCACGTCGAGCGTGTCTCGAAACGGCTCGGCATTTGCCGCTGGAAAGACAACGTCCGCCAAGTCGAGGACACACTCATGAAGAAGTTCCCGCGCGAGGAGTGGTCGCAGCTCCATCACCAATTCATTTTCTTCGGCCGCTATCATTGCAAAGCGCAGCGACCGGGTTGTGAAGAATGTCCGCTCCTTCACATGTGCCGGGAAGGAAAAAAACGGATGAAGTCGCGTCAAGCGACTGACCCATCGTAATCGATTCACCTTCTTGATGAAAAATCGAGAAGGTGTTTTTTATACGGCTGGGGGTATGTTTGTGGTACACTCAATTTGCAAAAAAGTGAACCCTTCATTGTAGTGAAGGATGTGAAGGAGATTGGGGAATGTTGAATCAAACACGGGTCGGGCTATATGAAAATCGATTGAACTTTATGTTGCTCGTCGTGACGAACTTCTTCGTCGGTTCGATGGTCGGGCTTGAACGAACGCTTCTCCCGGTCATCGCCGAAGAAGATTTCGGTCTCGTCTCGACGAGCGCGGCCCTCTCGTTCATCGTCAGTTTCGGGTTTTCAAAAGCGGTCGTCAATTACTTTGCCGGAGCGATCGCCGACCGATTCGATCGGAAAAATGTGTTGCTGTTCGGTTGGTTCGTCGGCTTGTTCGTGCCGATGCTCGTCATATTTGCCACGTCTTGGTGGATGATCATCGTCGCGAACGTCTTGCTTGGGATCAATCAAGGACTGACGTGGTCGATGACGGTGAATATGAAAATCGATTTGGCGAAACCGACAGAGCGTGGGCTCGCCGTCGGGATGAATGAGTTCGCCGGCTACGTCGGCGTCGCCGTCATGGCGGCCGTCTCAGGGTACGTCGCGACGACGTTCTCGAGTCGTCCCGAACCGTTTTATATCGGAGTCGCGATCGCTCTCATCGGATTCCTCCTATCTATGTTTGTCAAAGATACGAGCGTGCAGCTTGGCCTTCAAGGAAAGGGGCAGGGCACACGCAGGAGCCGTTCTGCCAAAGAAGTGTTCATCCAGACGACATGGAAAGATCGCTCACTCTCGAGTCTCACTGCGGCCGGTCTGTCGACGAACTTAAAAGACGGTATGGCGTGGGGATTGTTCCCGTTCTATTTTGCCTCGAAAGGGTTGAGCCTATCGGAGATTGGTCTGATCGTCGCCGTCTATCCGGCGGCGTGGGGATTTTTCCAACTGTTCACCGGCGTCTTAAGTGATCGAATCGGGCGGAAAGGTTTGATTGTCGGGGGGATGTTGGTTCAGGCGACATCGTTGTGGTTGCTGTTGCTCGTGAGCGACTATGGACTGTGGCTATTGGCCGCTCTGTTGCTTGGCATCGGGACGGCGATGGTGTATCCGACAATCCAAGCCTCGATCAGCGATGTCGCCGAACCGAATTGGCGTGCCTCGGCGATGGGGGTGTATCGTTTTTGGCGGGACAGTGGCTATGCGTTCGGGGCGTTATTTGCCGGCGTATTGACGGACGTATTGTCGATTGATTGGGCGATCGGTCTCGTGGCGGTCATCCCATTCTTGGCCGGTCTCGTCGCCTTCTTCCGTTTACGTGAAACATTGCCAGGATTGCGAACCGAAGACTGAACGTTGAACTATGTAAGCTTTACCTGACACGTCGGCTGCGGTCGTATGCTCGTCTAGCCACAGAGAAAAAACCGGCCCCGTTGATGACAACGGGGTCGGTTTCAGTGGTTCCACGGATGGTCGCTCCATTCGCGGCGCTTTTTCGTGATCGGTACTTTTTTGAATCCCCAGTTGCGGAAATCCTGGTCCGGACTTTCTTTACGAATGTAAATCTTGTCCTTGATTGCTTTAAAGATGCGGTTTTCATCCCCATAATGGACGAACCGTGGTTTGACTTCGATCACGCCGCGACGTACGCGCGAGAGCGGTAGACAGACGAGGTCTGCGATTTCTAGACCAGACTGATACATCGTGTTTTGCTTTTCAGAGAAGATGAACCCTTTGATTTTTTGTCGGCTCTTTTCGACATCGAGGTGGACCGTTCCTGAATTGAAAATGTCAAAGAATGCCTTTTGAATGAGTAGATTCTGATAATCGTCACGCGATTCGAGGACGACTCGGGCGCTGACCGCTTCCGTCTCTTCAAGAAATGCGTAAAACGACTTCATCAAGTGAGCGAATGCGACGACGTAAGGGTCTTTCGGCGTGGAATAGAAGTCATGCAGCTTCTGCTTATCGACTTCGACGCTGATGATCGTGCAATTGATGTCACGCAGAAAGTCCGGTAGTTTGTTCCAAAAATCGCGGAGCATGTCGATCGTGATGCCGTCTTCTTTTCCGTACGGGTGCTCAGCCTTTAAAATCTCTTTCAAATGGAGCGGGATGTTCTCGGTTTTGAACACATCACGTTTGAACGCGTACAGGCGGCGTTTCAATTCGCAAGGCATCCCGGCTTCGTCCGCGTCAATGGCGTACTTGTATTCCATGAGAACGCCCGTCAAATTGAATTGTGTGTTTCCTTTAGGTGTCCCAGTCTCGTCGACGAACATGACGTACTTCTTTTGTGTTTCCATCGTACCCCTCCAACACAGCTACATCTCATTGATGTCAAGCTTCGCTCTTTTTCTGTCTCGTTTAAAACTTTCATCAATCGGGTTTACGCCGATCGTAAAATGGCTAATTAGTAGAAGACTTATTGTAGAAAAACATTCACTGACACGGTGACAAGCTTGTGTCAATTTGAATACACAATACACTACATACTAGTTTAACACACAAGAGTTTGGTACGATATGCATTGCGGAAAATCCACGACAGAGTCGAACGACAGAACTCGACAATCAGACCTTAGACGGAAGGAACGAGTGGGCCGACCTGCTAAAATGAGATGTAGGGGTGACAGCATTGTTCCACTATCCAAACGGAAAGAAAGCGACATCGTCCAATCGGATACCGAGCCGACCCGAGACCCCGACGTATGCGAATCGGGGAATGAACTTGGAGACGCTTCTCAACGAGACGAACGAGTATTATCGGTTGCACGGCAAAGCCGTCATCCATAAAAAACCGACGCCGCTACAAATCGTCAAAGTCGATTATCCAAAGCGAAGCGCCGCCAAAGTGACGGAGGCTTACTTCAAGCAAGCCTCGACGACCGATTATAACGGGGTGTACCGAGGGAAGTATATCGACTTCGAGGCGAAAGAGACGAACAATAAAACGTCTTTCCCGCTCGGCAACTTTCATGACCACCAAATCACACACATGCGTGATTGTATGAAACATGGAGGGGTTTGCTTTGTCATCATCCGGTTTAGCCGCTATAATACGCAATATGTATTATCGGCAGACCAGTTGTTAGACTGGTGGGAACAACGCGAGACGGGACGGAAATCAATCCCGCTCAGCTATATCGAACAACATGGAATGGAAGTCCCAACCCGGGCCTTGCCTGCCGTCGACTACTTGGCGGTGCTTGAGGCGTGGCTCGATTGAATAGAAGGAGTGAAACGTGAATGGAACGAAGTCGGGTGGCACGTCGACAAGACACGACGACCAATAAACAGAAGAACACGACGAAAAAGTCGAAACCTAAAACGAAGAAGCCGATTTGGCGCCGCATTCTTTTAATTGCAACATTACTACTCATTATCGGCGTCGTCGCCGCGGGCGCTTATTCAGCCTACGCAATCGCGACCGCACCGCCGCTTGACGAAGAGAAATTGGTGAAGACGTACCCGATCCAATTGATCTCATCGAACGGGGAACCGCTCGAGAGCGGTCAAGTGCGCGAATACGTGTCGATCAACGACATTTCAGAAGTGATGCAACAAGCGGTCGTATCCATTGAAGACCGTCGTTTCTATGAACATAATGGGATTGATATTCGCCGCATCGGCGGCGCCGTCATCGCCAACTTGACAGGCGGGTTCGGGGCCGAAGGTGGCTCGACGATCACGCAACAGCTCATCAAGCAATCGATGCTCTCGAGTGAGAAGAGTCTGAAACGTAAAATCCAAGAACAATGGCTCGCCATCAAACTTGAACGTGAATATTCAAAAGAACAGATTCTTGAAATGTATTTAAACATTAACTACTACGGTTCAGGCGGTTACGGGGTGCAATCGGCCTCGAAAGCTTACTTCAACAAACCTGTATCGGAAGTGAACTATCAAGAAGCGGCGATCCTCGCGGGTCTGCCGCAACGCCCGAGTGCGTATGATCCGATCAGCGGTGACCAAGAACTCACGCGCTATCGTCAAGAGCAAGTGCTCGCCGCGATGAAGCGTGACGGTCACATCACGGAAGAGCAATACAATGAAGCGCTCAACGTCGAGATCGCGGACGTTATCTCGCCGGCCCCACAGACGGACGGCGAGTCGTACACGCGTGCGATTTACGCCCGCGTCCAAGCCGAGCTCGAAGAAGACTACGGCCTCGAACAGGCAGACATTTACGGGGCAGGTCTCAAAGTCTATACGTCAATCGATAAAGACTTGCATACGAAGTTCAACAACGACATCAAATCGAACAACGTCGATTTCATGAACGTCGAAAACGTCTTCCCGGAAGACCTGCGGATGGGGGCGACCGTCCTCAACACGAAGACGGGAGAGATCGTCGCCTTGATCGACAGCCAACAAGCGGAGCAAGGCGAAAAGAACTATCGCGACTTCTCACGCGAGAAGCGTCAAATCGGATCGACGGCGAAGCCGTTCTTCGACTACGGCCCTGGGATTGAGAACGGGCAATGGTCAACGGGTAAAGTATTAAAAGACGCACCGTTCAAAGATGAAGATTACGATCCAGTGAACTACTATGAAGGTTATCGTGGAAATAACACGATGCGTTACTTCTTGACCGTGTCAGCGAACACGCCGGCCTTGCGTGCCTTCTATGAAGTGCGTGACGAGTTCGGACAAGACGCGATCAAATCGTTCGTCGAGAACGTCGGTATTGAGCCATCGATGTCAGGCGACGAGATGAACGCCTCGAACGCGCTCGGTGCGGCCGAAGCGAGCACGTCGCAGATGGCAGCCGCTTACGCCGCCCTTGGCACGAACGGCATGTACACGAAGCCGCACTTGATTCAAAAAATCGAGTTCAACGACGGCTCGACGATCAACTCGCCGGTGAAAGCGAAGCAGGCGATGGAAGACTATACGGCGTACATGTTGACCGACATGCTCCGTGACGTCGTCAGCGCATCGAACGGGACGTATCAGCCAGGTGCTTTCCCGTACGACGTCGCCGGTAAGACGGGGACGACGAACAACGATATGGACAAATGGTTCGCCGGCTATACGACCGACTACTCGATCGCCGTTTGGACCGGACGTTCGAACGAGACGTCTGATACGGTAATGAAACCGAACTACGCCCAGTTCTACTTCGAGTATATGATGCAAGAAGTGACGAACGCGAACGGTCGCCCGGCAGCGTTCCAGCAACCGGACTCGGTGCTCTCACTCGGGAACGAGCTGTACGTCAAAGGGACGAAACCGAAAGATTTAGAACCGGATAAACTCCCCGCACCGACCGGCGCATCGATCAACTACGATATCCCGGCGGACCGCGGAACGTTGACATGGTCATATAACAAAGAAGCGGTGCAAGCGGACGGCTATCGGGACCTCTCGTTCACCGTGACGGAGAAGCGTCCGGACGGCAGTGAACGCGTCGTCGCTACGACGTCGGACACGAGTGTCGACATCTCGGGTCTAACGAACGGGACGACAACGTTCACGATCGTCGCGACGGCGACGAACCCACTCGTCGGCGAACAACAGTCGAGCCCGCTTCAGACACAGTATACGGTTCAACGAAACCAAGAACCGGCTGAAGAAGAAGAGGAGCCAGAGACTGAACAACCGGCTGAAGAGCCGGCCGAAGAAGAACAGTCGAACGAAAACAACGGCAATAACGGTAACAGCAACAACAACGGAAACGGCAATAACGATGAAACGGACTCGGAAGAGACGACGGAAGAGCCAGCGACGGAAGAAACGCCGCCGGCTGAAGAAGAGTCTGGGACCGACCTTGAGCGTCAGTCCAACTCGGAATCGTCTGAGTCAAACGAGAGCCGTGGAAACGGGAATAGCGACCGTGGAAACGGGAACGCCGACCGAAACAATGAATAACGACCGACAGGGTGATTTCGATCGCCCTGTTTTTCGTTGTCGTTTGTTATAATGGTAAGAAAGCGAATAGGATGGTGACAAATGGTACAACTCTCTCTTAAACGTAAGATGAAAGTGTTATTTGTAATCGATCGGCTGCAAGATGATGATCTTGGTCTTCCGCTACACGGCATTAACGGCTTGAAGATGGGACGCAACCTATTGGGCGATTCGATTCCGTTCGGCAAACTGCTTCATGATCAAGCTGTCGCCGAAGCAGCGGGCCATCCTCATTTGAAACGAATCGGCGTCGAGACGATGTTTCTCGGTGACGAATCATTTTATGCTGAACTGTTACGCGGGAAGCGTCAAGCGCTCTCCGCGCGTGAAGATTATTATAAAACGGTGCAACGCTACACGAAACATTTACAGGCGGTCCATTCGAAATGTACGAAGCTACATACGATCGTCTTATTCGGCCGAACGACACATCTGTTATATGCGGATGCGATCGAGCGGCTCGAAGCAGAGAACGAACATGTAGCGGCCGCCTTCAAATCGATGCACGTCCTCCGCCTCCCGGCCATCCATCGGCTCGTACGCGACGAACGGATCGAACAGGTGAAGGAGATCGTGGAGCGGCTTGCACCTTCGAAATCGTAAAAAAGAAGGTGAACTTATGCGTAAAAAGCGTTCCGTCGAAGAAATGATTCACACGTTGAAGACCGACCCGAGCTTCTCAAGCCACGTCACTCATTGGCACACGGTCGACGCGCATCCGGCGAGATATGCCGACATCCCGTCGAGCGTCCCGGCCGATCTTGTCCGTGTCTTGAACGAGCGGGGCATCCGACAACTTTACACCCATCAGGCCGAGGCGATCGAACAGACGGCACGCGGCAACTCGACCGTGATCGTCACCCCGACGGCTTCCGGGAAGACGCTCTGTTATAACCTTCCCGTCTTGTCCAAGATGATCGAACAACCGAACGCACGGGCGCTTTATCTTTACCCGACCAAAGCGCTCGCCCAAGACCAAAACACCGATCTCATGTCGATGGTCGAGGCGCTCGAAGGAGATTTGCGCTGTTTTACGTATGACGGGGATACGTCTCCAGCCGCCCGGACAAAAGTTCGAGACGCTGGCAATATCGTCATCACGAACCCTGACATGCTCCACTCTGGCATACTGCCGCATCATACGAAGTGGATTCGTTTATTCGAGAATTTAGAGTATATCGTCGTCGATGAGCTGCATACGTACCGCGGGGTGTTCGGAAGTCACGTCGCCAACGTCTTCCGTCGTTTAAAACGAATATGCGCCTACTATGGGAGTCATCCGAAATGGATCATGACATCGGCGACGATCGCCAATCCGGTCGAACTCGCCGAGCTGTTGACGGAAGAAGACGTCGTGCTCGTCGACAATAACGGTGCGCCGCAAGGGAGGAAGCATCTCATCTTCTACAACCCGCCTGTCGTCAATGAGGCGCTCGGAATTCGCCGGAGCGCCACGCTCGAGACGAAACGCATCGCTTCCAAGCTCGTCGAGGCTGACATCCAGACGATCGTTTTCGCCCGCTCGCGCGTTCGGGTCGAAGTGTTGTTGACGTATTTACAGGAACTGACCCGACGTGAACTTGGCCCGAAATCAATCGTCGGTTACCGCGGCGGGTATTTGCCATCAGAGCGGCGAGAAATCGAACGTCGTCTTCGTGACGGAGAGATCAAGGCGGTCGTCTCGACGAACGCGCTCGAACTCGGTGTCGATATCGGGCAACTGCAGGCGTGCGTCTTGAACGGATACCCGGGCACGGTGGCGTCACTTTGGCAACAAGCCGGCCGGGCCGGGCGCCGGAACTCTGAAGCGCTCGTCATCTTTGTCGCCTCGTCCTCGTCACTCGACCAACTCGTCGTCGACCAACCAGATCTCATCTTGGACCGGTCGCCCGAGGCGGCGAGACTTGACCCGAACAACTTGATCATTCTCGTCGATCACATAAAATGTGCCGCCTTCGAATTGCCGTTTCATAAAGGTGAACGGTTCGGCACGGTGGAGACGGAAGACGTCCTTGAGTTCTTGACGGACGCTCACGTCTTACACGAACGGGCCGATAAGTATTATTGGATGACCGATTCATTCCCGGCTCATGAGATCTCGCTCCGGACGAGCGATCAGGAAAACGTCGTCATCGTTGATCAGACGGCTAAACACGAGGTCATCGGTGAGATGGACACGTTCAGCGCGATGACGCTGTTGCATGACGAGGCCATCTATTTGCACGGCGCTGAACAATATCAAGTTGAAAAACTCGATTTTGAGGAAAAGAAAGCGTACGTCCGGCAAGTCGATGTCGATTATTATACGGACGCGAATTTGGCGGTCGAGCTGAAAGTGCTAGAAGAGAACAAGTCGGATGGCGTCAAGACGTTCGGTGAAGTGTCGGTCATCGCGATGGCGACGCTGTTCAAAAAGATCAAGTTCGGCACGCATGAGAACATCGGGTCGGGTCCGATCCATTTGCCGGAACGCGAGCTTCATACGACGGCGACGTGGTTCACCCTCGACGAACGGTTCGCTTACTCCGAGGCCGACATGGAAGATCAGCTCGAGGCGGTCAGTGATTTGTTGCGCCGCCTTGCCCCGCTCTATCTTATGTGTGACAGTCACGACTTATTCACGACGCTTCAGATGAAAGCGACCCATACGAATAAACCGACCGTCTTTCTCTACGACCGTTACCCGGGTGGTATCGGTTTAAGTGAGGCGCTCTATCGTGACGCCTCGACCATCTTAGATGCCGCGATTCGAACTGTCGAGGATTGTCCGTGTGTGAGCGGTTGTCCTCGCTGTGTCGGTATGGTCGGCTATGGCGACTTTAAACAGCAGGTCATCAATCAGTTGCACGCCTTGAAAGGAACGATATGAAAGCAAAATTAGCACGACTCATAAAAACGAATGAACCGAAACAAGTGACCGTATCACCCGATGAGGTCGAACAAGAGAAGTGGAAGGCGTTAGGCGGTGAGATTTTGACGTTCGAGCGCGAGTGGTGTGTCCGCCTGAAAGAAGTGTATCCGCTCGAGACGTCGTATCATGACTTCACGTACGCCGCGGCAAAACAAGCGCTATCCGTGGCGAAACATCCGTTTTTCGCTGTCGACGTCCCAGCCCGGCAAGTGCTGTTCATGGATACCGAGACGACCGGCCTTCGTGGGTCCGGAACGTCCATCTTTTTGATCGGCTTCGCGCGGGTACAGCATGACCATCTTGAAATGGTGCAGTACGTCTTGCCCCATCCGGCGTTCGAGACGGCGTTTTATTATCATTTTCTGAACGATATCGGGGACGAGGTCCGTTTTGTGACGTACAACGGAAAGTCGTTTGATTGGCCGCAAATCAAGACGCGCCACACGTTCGTGAAATCGAAAGTGAAGGCACTCCCCGCTGTTGGACACGTCGACTTGTTGCATGCGTCGAGACGTCTGTTGAAACCGACGCTCGAATCGGTATCGCTCAAAGCGGTCGAGGCCCATTTCGGACATGAGCGGACAGATGACTTGCCTGGATTCTTGGCACCGATGCATTATTTTCAGTACGTCAAAGACCGGGAACCCGAGATTTTACGACCGGTCATCGAGCACCACCATGCCGATTGCTTGAGCCTCGTCTCCCTCTACACGAGACTCACCCATCTCGTCGAAGGGGAGGGGATGTCGTTCGGAGAGGAGCGTGCGCATTGGTTGAACGATCTCGGCAACGAAGCAGCCGCTCTGCAAACGTATGAACGGCTCGAGAATCCGTCGAAACGAGCCCGTCTCCGTCAAGCGATGTTGTTGAAGCGAAATGGTCGCATCGAGGAAGCGTTACCGATCTTTGAACAAATCGGGACGATTGAGGCGTTGACTGAACTCGCCAAGCATGCGGAACATCGGCAAAAAGACATTCCCCGCGCCATCCGCTTTACAAAACAGGCGCTCGAGTTGGCTGAACAGCGTCGGACCGTCTTAAAGCAGACCGCCTTTAAAGAACAACGCGAATTGAAGCATCGTCTGGCACGATTAGAAAGGAAGAGTCTATGAAAGTCGTTGCAATCACCGGTTACCGTCCGCACGAGCTCGGCATCTTCAAAGCCGATCATCCTGGAATCGAAATCATTCAAGAAGCGTATCGTCGCAAAATCCTCGAGGCGATCGAACTTGGAGGCGAATGGTTCATTTTTAGTGGTACGAACGGTTGTGAATTGTGGGCCGGACAAGTATTGTTAGAGTTAAGAGAAACATACCCCATCAAGATTGCGGTGTTCCCGCCATTTTTGGAAATGGAGGAACGCTATAAACCGTACGAACAAGAGTTGTATATCCAACTTCAGCTCGAGGCCGACTTCTTTGAGCCTTTGACGCAGCGTCCGTACGAAGACCCGAGTCAACTTCGGGCAAAAACCGCGTTCTTTTTGGATAAAGCAGCAGGACTCATTACGCTCTATGACGAAGAGACGGGAGGAAGCCCCCGTTTTCTCGTCGAAGGGGCGAAACGGAAACATCAAATGGAGTTATTCATGATTTCACCTGAGGACTTACGGGTCATCGAAGAAGAAAAACAATGGGAACAACAATGGGAGTGAAGATGATGCAAACGGAATTAACAGCAGAAGCTATCTATAAACAAGAATTCAAAACCGCCCTCCGTGGCTATTCACAAGAAGAAGTTGACCAGTTTTTAGATGTCGTCATCCGCGACTATGAGAAGATGGCAAAAGAAATCGAGCGGCTACAGCAAGAGAACGATTCTTTGCGACGCGGTGCAACGGATCAGCCTGAGCCGGTGAAACAAGTGCAACCGGTCGCTTCGAACTATGATATGTTACGACGTATCTCAAATCTAGAAAAAGCCGTCTTTGGCAAACAGGTCGGACCGAGCGAATAACGAGAGGGGGTGGATGGGATGTTGCAAGTGTTGACGGCCGTTCCGAAAGAACCGGTGAAACGACAGACAAAAGGGCTGTTCCGTACGAAAGTGGAAGTGGTGGACCCGCCAAAATCATACACGGATGAGATTGTAGAGATCGTTCGACATACGTGTCGATTCGATTGGATGATGATTGAACATGTGGAGATTGCCTCGACTTTGTTCGATTATGTACTCGTCGGCCCGAAAGGTGTATTTTTGGTTCGAATCAATCGGACGACAGCGGCCGTTCACATCTCGAATCGGGAGTGTCGCCTTGAGACATCACTCGGTTGGAAAACCATTCATCCGCATCCGGTCACGGAACTCGAGTCGGTGACGAAGCAAGTGCGTAACCGGTTGAAGAAAGAATGCGGACAGGCCGTACCGGTCACCTCGTTCCTAATTTTCCCTGAGACGAGTCGATTGAAAGTCGAACGCGTCCGGGCCAACTGTGCGTCGTCGTTTGAGATAATCGATGATGTCATCTCCCGCACGAAGCTCGAACTGCTGACAGAGCCGATCATCAAGCAAGTCGCTTATTACTGCTCGGAGCGTCAGTTACATAAATAAGAAAAGGTGCCACACGGCACCTTTTCTTATTTTAATAGTTCTCTGGCCGCGGCCTCATCTTTACGATGGACGAACAGGGCGACACGGTCATCTAAGTTTTTTGCGAGCGGACGAAACAGTCGTCCGGTCGGCAATCCTTGCTCGACCCGGCATTCAATGCCTTTCTCAATCAAATACGCATAATCTTCAAGCAGCGACTCGCCTTGCTTACCGAACGCTTCGCCAAAACGAACCCAGCGGACGTTTCGAATCGTTCGAATCGTCACGAGGATGACGAATAGCGCACCGAGCGCAAGGATCATCACCGTTTTTAAATCATTCCATACAATATCCACATCGTTCCACCCCTTCTTTACATAATTTTATCGATGTGGACAGTTGAAAGCAACCGACTTCGCCCGTTATACTCAAAAGGAAGAGGAGGATGACTGTGAAAACGTCTATTCAATCACGCCGTGAGGCCGTGAAACTACTTGAAAGTGAGCATGTGCTCTACATCCGGATCCATAACGGGCAGACGGGGATGATCCGGTCGACCGCTGAAGGAATCATCGTCGCCATCCCGAACAGCGAGACGAACAAGATCGACTTCCGAAAACTTGAAGACATCGAGGCGTTCGAGGCGTTCTATGATTTGACGCTCTCCTCGCCAGGCATCTTGTATTACAACAAAGAAACGCTCGACTCTAAATGAGAGTCGGGCGTTTTGTCGTCTACGCGTATGGCAACCATTCACGCATCGTGTCGCGGAGCGGGGCGACCCGCAAATGTCGTTGCTTATGGAGTAAGTAGCCGTCTGGACGGATGACGAGCACACCGCGTCGCATGAAGAGCGATTTGGCGAGTTCGTTGCCTTGATCAAAGAACGGACGGCTCGTCTTCGATAACGTGATAATTTGAAAGTATGCTTGATGGGTATTTAAATAATCATAAAGCTCGGTCGAGTCACGGGCGTCGTCGTCGAGGACGAGCACTTGGAAGCGGCCGTCAGCGACTTCCGATATCTTTTGGCGCATGCCATCGTCGGTACGAATCATTTCAATCTCCGGGAATATCTTTCCTTCGGCGACACGTTGGAACGGGACACGCGAATGAGACGGGTAGGACAAGTGGAGCTGAGCGATTCGCTCGGTGATTTTTTGGTTGATCAAATTGACACGGGTGAAGACGTCGGCTCCGAGCGCTTGAAACGGTAATAAAACCGGCAGCGTCGTCTGGAGTACCTCGGTCGCCACGTTCGTCGTTTGAAGCACATTCCTGGCGACGTGCTCACGCTCATCACGATATGTCGCGACGACACGGAACGGGGCGCCGGCTTTGAGATGGAGCCAAAGCTTCCAGCCAAGATTGAACGAGTCGGCGATGCCCGTGTTCATGCCTTGTCCACCGACCGGTGAGTTGATGTGGGCGGCATCTCCCATTAAGATGACGCGGTTATGGATGAACGCATCGACCATCCGATTGTGGACGCGGAATAGCGAGAACCACTCGACTTCATCGATGTCGACAGGCATGTGACTGCGTTGCTCGACGAGTTCGCGCAATCTTGATTCGCTGAACGCCTCGTCGTTGGCGAGGTTACCGGTAATCCGAATCGTATCGTCGGTCAGTGGGAATACTTCTAGTACGCCGCGGTCCGAGAAGAAGATATGCACTTCTTCGCGTGAGATGTTCCATCTCGCCTTCATATCGGCGAGCACCCACGACTCTTTGAACGATTTACCGCTGAACGGTAGGGCGAGCATGCGTCGAATCGAACTGTTGGCCCCGTCAGCCGCGACGACGTATTTCGCTTCGACCGTCCGGGTGCGCGAGGAATCCGATTCAAGGTGGGCCAGGACACGTGACGGATAATGGGTCAAGGACATGAGCGATTCACCGCGTTTCACTTCATGTCCGTGAGCGTTGAGGGCGCGCTCGAGAATCGCTTCCGTCTCGTTTTGCCGGAGCAGCGTCACGAACGGGTACGGGGTGACGAGACGAGAAAACTCGAGTTTGGCTGTCCATTGCCCAGAAAAATATAAATTTCCTTTTTCAATCGTCCGGGCCCGGTCGAGTACTTCTTTAGCGACGTCGAGCCGGGAAAAGACTTCAATCGTCCGTGGCTGAATCCCGATCGCGCGTGAGTTGTTTGATGGTGTCGTCTTGCGATCGATGATTTCAAACGATATGCCGTATCGGGCGAGCGTCAGGGCGAGGGTGAGCCCCGTCGGTCCGGCACCGACAATCAATACGTCAACTTGTTGGTCCACATCTACCATCTCCTATCGTTAATATTGATATTTCCGTCATCGGCCACGTTTAAACGAGGAGACAACGGTGGAAGTGTAGAAAAGAAGAACAGTGAGGTGAAACGAATGAAATATTCGTCAATCAATGAAGCAGAGCTTCGCAACAGCTTTTCCATGGAAGAGAACTACGAGCAGTCCGCTGCCGTGTTGATCCCGTTGATCGAGCGAGAAGGGGTCTGGCACGTCATCTTCGAAGTACGGGCCCATACGATGCGACGTCAACCAGGGGAGATTGCTTTTCCCGGGGGACGACTCGATCCTGGAGAGACGCCGGTCGAGGCGGCAGTGCGGGAGACGAGTGAGGAGCTCGAGATGAAGATTGGTGAAATCGAAGTCATCGGTCGACTGCAACCACTCGCCACCCCGCATCGTCAACTCATCTATCCGTTCGTCGGCATCATCTCGACTTTGCCGGACGTGCACATGACGGAAGAAGTCGATCATTTGTTCACCGTACCGGTCGATACGTTACTCTACTTGGACCCGTTCCACGGTGAGATGGAGTGGACGATGAACCCGGCTCAAAATATACCATTCGATCGCATGGCGAACGCTAAAGCGTACGAAAAACGGGTAATTAAAATGAGAGAACCTTTTTATGAACATGAAGACTACATTATTTGGGGGTTGACTGGAAAAATATTGTCACAATTCATTAAACACATAAAAGAAAACGTATTCAAACCGATATAATTTCGTTATAATGATAGAAACAAATTTAAGATTGGAAGTGAATGGGTGTGTCTGTAGAATTCGCTGTGGGTGATATCGTCAAGTCTACTCGTGAAGGATGGGTCGCTGAAGTGACTGCCGTATTGACGAATACGGTCATCGGAGACGTTTCCATAATGGAAGAATTTCAACAACTCGGTCTCGAGTTTGAGAAACAAGTTTTACTAAAAACAGAATTGGAACTAATCGAACGCGCCAGCTGACCTTTTTTTAGAAAGGGATGATTCAGGTGTCCATTGACAAAAAAGTACGTGAATGGAAAGAGGCGGGTTTGCTAGACGAAGTGACGGGTCAACGGCTCGTCGATTACGAACATGAGCGATTGGCGGTGCGTGAGAAACGCGAACACAAACCGCCGATTCTCGTGATTATCGGGTCGATTCTGCTCGCTCTCAGTCTGTTTAGTTTCGTCGCCGCGAATTGGCAAGCGATTCCGGACCTGCTTAAAGTATCGATTTTCCTTATCTTTATGGTCGCCATGTATGTGACAGCAGAACAACTTCAGACACGGGCTCCGCGTTACGTGACACTGTTTCGTGTGCTCGGCATCGTATTTTTCGTCGCCACGATGATTGTCATCTTCACCACGTATAACTTATCCTCGCAAATCCCGCTCTTATTTTGGCTCATGTTCGCTGTGGCCGTCCTGCATAAACTGATTTATCAACATCCGATTTTTACGTTCATCACCGCTTTGGCCGCGTTTTTAGCGAATACGAATAGTTTTCAAGGGGTCGGGCTGACATTGATCATCCTAGGTTTTGCGATCACATGGGTGTGGTTTCATTATGTGGACAATGAGATTGACCGAATCTTCGCCTGGTTCAGTTTTTATGGGCTTTTGATCACGGTCGGTCAATATGCCAATTACGAAGGCCGATTTTGGCCGATTTGGGCGCTCGTCATCCTTCACGTGCTGTTTCTCGTCTATCGTGAACGGGCCCAGTGGAATTACTTGTACTTGTTCGTCGCGGCTGTCCTGTCCATCGGTTATTTGATTAATGCGACGGAAGGATGGTTGTCACAACGCCAACCGTCCGTGCTCGAAGCGACAGCCTTGTCCGCTATCCTCGTCGGGGTGTATTTGTTGCATCGACGTCCGGAATTAGTGTGGGTGAGTTTGCTCGCTGTCGTCCCATTCTCGTTGTTCGAAGATAGTGGCATCTTACTCGCCATCTTTTTAGAAGTGGTGGCGCTCGGCTATCTCGTCTGGCAAGACCACAATCGAAAACCGATCGTGCTTGCGTTCATTTATTTCTTGCTCGTTCAAATGACGATTTACTTCATCTATGTGTGGGACCGTCTCGACATCTCGCTCTTCTTCTTGATTGGTGCGCTCATCGTATTCGCGTTGTCGCTTGCATTGTGGTGGCGTAGCCGGACGAGAGGAGATGTACGGACATGAAACGCATGACACCTTGGCTGTTGCCGATTGTTCAAGTGCTTATTGCCGTCGGTTTCGTTTTACTCGTATATGCCGTGACGTGGTTTGGACAAACATACACGTTCAAGGCAACCTCTTACGAGCCATATGATCCATTTTTCAGTGATTCGATTTATTTGGAGTATGAGTCGTTCAAAGGACGACAAGACGTCGACCCCGGAACGGTGTACGTCACGTTCAAGACCGATGAAGATGGATTTGCGACCGTCGACCGGGTCAGTTCTCGTCCGTTCTTTGGCGGGACGCGGGCGAACTATTTCGATCGACAAGTGTATGTCGACGACTTGAGTTCATACAGGGTCCCGGAGAGCAAAGTCGAAAATATTCGAGGCAAGAAAGAATTTGAAGTCGATGTCGATGTAGCCCCGTGGGGAATGGTGCGGGCCCACGAATTGCGTCCGATTGATGCCAATTAAGTTTGACAAACAGATTACAGATTCGTTACACGACATGTTGTAACGGGTCTGTAATTTTTTTCGAAAAGAGCACTACCGCAACGTTTTTATTAAATATTACAATCTGTAACCGGATTGACGGTCATATGTCAGAAATATTTCACTTCAAGCGAACAGCTACTTTAAGCCGTTCTATCATGGTAAATTAACACCTGTTCGTTACATAACGCGAAAGGTGCTAACCTACTATGAAGCAACTCATTAAATATATGTTGACCGTCTTGTTTGCCATTGCCGGTGCTCTCGTCGTCACGACGACCGCTGACGCCGCCCAAATCGGAATCGGGACGGAACAAAAAATTGTCCAAAATCCACTAGAATTAGAACGACAGGCAATCGAACTGGCGGCGGAACAAAAACGTCTCGCTGAACAGGAACGTCTTGCCGAAGAAAAACGAATTGCGGAAGCGAAACGCCTTGCCGAAGAAACAGCGCGACAAGAAGCCGAGCGGAAAGCTGAAGCAGAAGCAAAACGCCTCGCCGAACTCGAAGCTAAGCGCAAGGCAGAAGAAGCCGAAGCCGCACGTCTCGCAGACGAGCAGGCTCAAGGAGCGGAACGCCGTGCCGAAGAGGCTCCGGTCGCTCAGCCGATGGCGACGAAATCGACAGGACGGGTCATTCAAGTCGAGTCAACAGCTTATACGAACGATGCGGCCGATAACGGTACGTATGGCGGACGAGTCTTGACTGCGACCGGGCATGACGTGACAGACTCGATCTTCTACAACGGGATGCGAATCATTGCCGTTGATCCGACCGTTATCCCGCTCGGTTCGAAAGTCCATCTCGAGGGGATTGGTGATGCGATCGCGCTCGATACAGGCGGACGCATTAAAGGAAACATCGTCGATTTGCTCGTCGATACGAAACAAGAGGCCATTCAATGGGGCCGACGCCATATTCAAGTAACTGTCTACTGACCAAGGTTCTTCCGAGAGGGAGAACCTTTTGTTGTTTAATAAAGTCAAAAATCGGGCAAATTATTATTTGACTTTCCATTATGGAATGCGCCGAGGAGGGATTGTGTTGATAGAATTTCAAAACGTTTCCAAGCGTTACGACGACGGGACGTTGGCCGTCAAAGAGTTGACGTTGACGGTCCAAAAAGGGGAAATCTTCGTATTGATCGGACCGTCCGGGTGCGGGAAGACGACGACGATGAAAATGGTCAATCGCCTCATCGATCACACGGACGGGAAAATTTTGATTGATGGACGTGAGATTTATCAGTTTGATATTTATGAGCTTCGTCGCAACATCGGTTATGTGTTGCAACAAATTGCCTTATTCCCTCATTTAACAGTCGAAGAGAATATTTCGGTCGTGCCGGAATTATTGAAGTGGCCGAAGCAAAAGACGAAAGATCGCGTGACCGAACTGATGGAAATTGCCGGGCTCGACCCAGTGCTCCGTCAAAAGAAACCGACGGAACTGTCCGGTGGCCAACAGCAACGCGTCGGGGTATTACGCGCGCTTGCCGCCGACCCGGAAGTCATCTTGATGGATGAACCGTTCTCAGCGCTCGACCCGATCAGTCGCGGTCAATTACAAGATGACGTGAAACGATTGAACGACGAGCTTGGAAAAACGATTCTGTTCGTCACCCATGATATTGAGGAGGCGATGAAGCTCGGCGATCGCATCGCCCTCATGCGAGACGGGAAGCTCGTCGTCGTCGGGACGCCTTCAGAGATTCGGGCGAGTGATGACCCGTTCGTCCTTGAATTCACACAACGCGGAAGAGGTGAGGTCGATGCTTGAAACGTTTCAAAATCGCCGCGGAGAGCTCGTTGAAGCGCTCATCGAACACTTACAGCTCTCTGTCGTTTCTCTTTTAATCGCGGTGTTGATCGCTGTGCCGCTTGGAATTTGGCTCACACGCCGTAAGAAAGTCGCAGAGACGGCAATCGGTGTCACAGCAATCATTCAAACGATCCCGTCCTTGGCCTTGCTCGGTCTCATGATTCCGCTCGTTGGGATCGGGGCGCTGCCGGCGACAATCGCCCTCGTCTTGTATGCACTCCTGCCGATCCTGCGCAACACGTTCACGGGATTGAACGAGGTCGATAAGTCATTGCTCGAAGCGGCACGTGCCTGCGGGATGAAACCGAATCAAAGTTTGCTGAAGGTCGAACTCCCGCTCGCACTGCCTGTCATCATGGCGGGGATACGGACGGCGATGGTGCTCATCGTCGGAACGGCCACGCTCGCTGCTCTCGTCGGGGCCGGTGGTCTCGGGACACTCATCTTGCTAGGGATCAACCGGAACGATAATTACTTAATCCTGCTCGGCGCGATCCCGGCTGCCATTCTCGCCCTATTGTTTGATTTCTTGCTTCGTCAAATGGAAGGCGCGACTGCGACACGTAATCGAACGAAACTCATCGCAGTTTCCTCTATCCTTGCGTTGATTATCGCGGCCCCGCTCGCGTTTGGCCGGACGCAACAGACGGACCTCGTCGTCGCCGGTAAGCTAGGACCAGAACCAGAGATTTTAATGAACATGTATAAACTGCTCATCGAAGAAGAAACGGATTTAAGCGTCTCAGTCAGACCGAACTTCGGCGAGACGACATTCGTCTGGGGGGCGCTCCGCTCCGGCGATGTCGACATTTATCCGGAATTCACCGGGACGGTACTCGCCAGCCTCGTTGACGAGACACCGAACTCGAACGATGCGCAAGAAGTATACGAACAAGCGCGTGACGCCTTGGCTGAAGACGGTTTCGTCTTGCTCGAACCGATGCAGTTCAACAACACGTACGCGATTGCCATTCCGCGAGATTACGCGGAAGCAGAAGGCATCACGACGATTTCTGATTTACGGAACGTCCAAAACGATATTCAGGCCGGGTTCACGCTTGAATTTACGGACCGTGAAGACGGCTATCCAGGATTACAGCAAGCTTACGGCCTTGATTTCCCATCAGTGACGTCGATGGAGCAAAAGCTCCGCTACCGGGCCATCGCCCGTGGAGACGTCAATCTTGTCGATGCGTATGCGACCGACCCGGATATCGCCGAAAACGATCTCGTCGTCTTAGAGGACGATCAACAGTTCTTCCCACCTTATCAAGGTGCGCCTTTGTTGAAAGCTGAGACGCTCGAAGAACATCCTGAAATCGAGGACGCCCTCAATCAGTTGGCCGGTCTCATTACGGATGAAGAAATGTCCGAGCTGAATCGACGCGTCGCCTACGGGAATGAACGCGCCTATGACGTGGCGAAAGACTTCTTAGAGGAAGCAGGGTTGTTATGAAGGCACTCGTCATCTCGAACCCGTCATCTGGGACGTCCGAGACGATGCTCGGGGAGGTCGTCGCCACGGTCGAGTCACTGTACGATGAAATCCATATTCAAAAGACGTTAGCCGAAGGGGACGCCTCACGACTCGCTCAAGCAAGTAAATCGTATGATCATTTACTCGTCATTGGGGGAGATGGGACGCTCCATGAAGTCGTCAACGGGTTGATGCATCTCGCCAAAGACGAGCGGCCAAGCATCGGGTTGATTCCAGGCGGTACGTGCAACGACTTCGCACGTGCCCTCGCGCTCCCGGTCGAACCGGTGGAGGCTGCCCGCATCATTAAAATGAACCATACGGAAAGTGTCGACGTCATGCGCATCAATGAACGTTTTGGTCTCAACTTTGTCGGTGTCGGCTTGATTGCCGATGCGTCGAGACAGATCGACCCGATTCAAAAAGAGACGCTCGGTTCCATCGGATATTTTTTGGCGACGATTCGCCAATTTCGAGAGCTTGACCCGTTCAACGTTCGAATCGAACGGGACGGGGACATCGTCCATGATGGGGCGGTCAGCTTTTTATATATCGGGAACGGGGCTTACTTGGGCACGGTTCCGACGAAGCTACCGACCCAATCGTTCAACGATGGGCTCGTGGAAGTCGTCCATAGCTCGGCGATCGGCTTCCCGATGATCCGTCAGTTGCTAGCGCAACAACTCGGGCTCGAACAATCGTCCGACGAATGGGTGCATCTCCAAATGAGCGATCTGACAATCCGATTGGAAGAGCCACAACTCATCGATGTCGATGGGGAACATTTCACAACCGATGAATTGCATATTGACGTCCTTCCGAACGAGCTGGCTTTCTTCGTGCCGACCCATGAAACCGTTTAAAGAGAAAAGAATTCAGACTTTTCTCTTTTTTTTGTTGTCCTCGATTCTGAACCGTGTTAGTATTTCACTATTATTATGAAAATGAAATGAAAACAGGAAGTAGGGATAGGAATGGCGCAAAACTCGTTCGCCTCAAAAATTGGATTCATCTTAGCGGCCGCAGGGTCGGCAATCGGTCTCGGAGCGATATGGAAATTTCCATACGTAACCGGTACAAGTGGAGGCGGCGCCTTTTTGCTCATGTTTTTGGCATTTACGCTTTTGCTCGGATTACCACTTTTAATCGGTGAGTTCATCGTTGGACGTTCGACACAACGGACGGCGTTGCTCGCATTTAAAAAGCTTGGCCACGGTCGCTGGACGTTGATCGGTTACCTCGGTGTCATCGCATGTTTCTTATTGCTCTCATTCTACAGCGTCATCGGCGGTTGGGTACTCATTTATGTCGGTCTCGGTTTGAGCGGGACGCTCAGCGGTCGTTCACCTGATGAATTCGGCGCCGTCTTCGGGGACGTCGTCTCGACGCCGGGCATCGCGGTGTTCGGACAGTTCTTGTTCTTGTTGATCACGCTCTTGATCGTCTTAAAAGGTGTTGAAGCCGGAATCGAGCGTATGAGCAAGATTTTAATGCCGCTTCTGTTCGTCAGCTTCATCGTGCTCGTCATCCGTTCCTTGACGCTAGACGGGGCGATGGAAGGGGTCCGTTTCTTCTTACAACCTGACTTCTCGGCACTCACAGGAGAATCGGTGTTGTTCGCGCTCGGGCAAGCGTTCTTCTCGCTTTCGCTCGGTGTGGCGGCGATGCTGACGTACGCGTCTTACATTCAGACGAAAGGGACGCTCAACCGCTCGGCCAACATGATCGTCCTGTTGAACATCACAGTATCGCTACTAGCCGGTCTCGCGATTTTCCCGGCAGTGTTCGCGTCAGGGCTTGACCCGGCGGAAGGCCCGGCGCTTCTGTTCGTCGTATTACCTGCCGTCTTCAACCAAGTGCCGCTCGGCGGCTTCTTCATGGTACTGTTCTTCTTACTGTTCACGTTCGCCTCGATCACGTCATCGATTGCGATGCTTGAAGTCGTCGTTGCTGGTGTGACGGACCGCTTGAACGAGAAGAAACAGACGTTGTCAAAACGAAACGTGACGCTCTTGTCCGCTGCGGTCGTGTTCGCAGTCGGAATTCCGTCCGCGCTCTCGTTCGGTGTGATGAGCGAGATGCAATTCTTAAATGGGCGCACGTTCTTCGATTCGATGGATTACATCGTTAGTTACATCTTAATGCCAACAGGCGCGTTGCTCACATCAATCTTCGTCGGATATATCGTCGACCAACGCATCTTGCAAGAAGAAATTCAAACTTCAGACACAGGTAAGAAACTATATCCGGTATGGCGTTTCTTGATTCGCTATGTCATCCCGGTCACAGTTGCCATCGTTATGGTGTCGACGTGGCTCAACACGTAAGCAAGGGGCTCTCCCCTTGCTTTTTTTCGTACTTGCGACCGAGAGAGTGAGGCGAATCGTTGTGCTAAGCTTAGAAAGATGACGAAACTTTTTTTGACGGGTGACGTAAGGTACAATAGAAGTATCACGAGACGAGGTGAAACGAATGAAGACATGGATGAAATGGGCCTTAACCGGCGCAGTTTTATATTTTGCCATCAGTGTGTTTGATTTTTCTTGGCTGTTCATCATCGTCGGGGCACTCGTTTTGAACGAGGTGTGGTCGACAAACAAACGACGGAATCGCAATCCGGCCCCGATAGCCAAACGAGCGAAAAAGAAACTGTTACTCGACGAGGAAGAGACGTTCGTCGGGTCACGCATCTTGAAACCGATAGAGGAACCGGCTCCGGCCCGTCAGTTCGAGGCGACCGACGACTTAGAACTTCAATTTTTGCAACGAACGATCGAGCAAGGATACGAGAAGTTGCAACAAATCGACCGCGTTCTTCCCGAAATTAAAGACATCGAGGTCCGGCGTGAGATGAAGGCGGTATCGAAAGAAGCGCATGACCTATTCGCCGAACTGTTCGAGAACCCGCAAGACGCCAAACACGTCCGCGACTTGTTCACATTTTACTTGGACTCGCTCGTATCGGTCGTCTTGAAATTTAAAGAATTAGAAGGAAAACGTGTCGTCATTCAAGAAGAGACACGAGAGCAGCTGATCACGAATATGCGACTCATCGTCGACAAGTTCAAAGAACAGCGCGGCCGTCTATTAGAAGACGACGCTGTCGACTTTGAACGGGAATTGATCATGATGGAACGCGTATTGGCAGATCAACCAGAAGGGAGAAAAAAACATGACTTCATCGAATGAAACGAACTGGCAGTCATGGCCAGAAGAAGAACTCACTTCGGAGACGAAGACAAAAACAGAGACCGAGACGGAGTCGATTTCTGACCCGTCGATGGATTGGTCGGCGATGACGGCGAAGCACGAGGTGCCAGCCATCCAAGTAAAGCCTGACGTCCCAGACCAACACCGTGAGCGAATCACACGTCTCGCTGAGTCGATTGACATCAAAAAGACGGATTCCGTCATGTTGTTCGGTTCGAGCGTACAGCGCGAGCTGTCCCAATTCTCTGATCAAATCTTGACTGAAGTCCGGATGAAGGATGGCGGCGACGCCGGCAAACTGTTATCCGATTTGATGCAAAACGTCCGTAAAATGGACCCGGACATGCTTCAACCGGAGAAAAAGAGCTTCGTCGACAACTTGCCGCTCATCGGACGAGCGAAGAAAAAGGCGGAGAACTATAAGCTCCAGTTCGAGAAGATGAACGTCTATCTCGAAGAGGTCATCCATAATTTAGATCGTGCCAAGTTCGGTCTCATGAAAGATATCACGATGCTCGACCAGATGTATGACAAAAACAAACGGTACTTCGAAGAGTTGAACGTGTATATCGCAGCGGGGGAGACGAAACTTGATCACGTCCGCGACCACGAGATCGCGCCGCTTCGTCAAGAAGTGGAGCTGTCGAGAGACCAAGTGAAACTGCAACAACTGAACGACATGATTCAATTGGCCGACCGGTTCGAGAAGAAGTTGCATGATTTGAAGCTCAGTCGGACGATCAGCTTGCAAATGGCGCCTCAAATCCGCGTCATTCAGCAGAACAACCAAATCTTGGCCGAAAAGATCGAGTCCGCTGTCGTCAACACGATTCCGCTTTGGAAAAACCAGGTCGTCCTCGCGCTCAGCCTGACGCGTCAAAAGACGGCGCTTCGGATGCAGCAAGACGTGACGAAAACGACGAACCAATTGCTCGAGCAAAACTCGAAGATGTTGAAAGACTCTTCGATTGAGATTGCGAAAGAGAACGAGAAAGGCATCGTCTCGGTCGAATCATTGAAAGTCGCACACGAGAACTTGTTGTCGACGCTTGACGAGACGCTCCGCATCCAGCAAGAAGGGAAGCAGAAACGTCGTGAGGCCGAGCGTGAACTCGACCGGATGGAACATGAGTTGAAAGAAAAAGTCATCGAAATCGCAGCAAAAAACAAAGAGTTACCGAAAGATACAGGGTATTGACCGGGGAAAGTCTGAGCAATCGGACTTTCCTTTTCCTTAAGGAGGATACATATGGAGAAACAACGATTATGGGATGAGACGTGGTTACAGTTCGCCGACATGATGGCCGAGCGTCACTCGAAGTGTGCCTCAAAGAGTGTCGCTTGTGTCATCGTCAAAGACGAGAAACCGATTTCAATCGGGTTGAACGGTACGCCGTCCGGTCACACGAACTGTAATGAGATTTTTTTGAAACGAGACGACGGTTTCTATAAACGAGCGGAATATGTACGTGACGAGACCATCGATTTGATGGAGCCCGCAGTGCAACTCGTCCATGAAGGTGTGACATTTGTTAAATGTCACGACCCGTATGAGCATCACAACTGGTCGAAACAACATGAGATTCATGCCGAGATCAATGCGATCGGGAAACTCGCCGCCGATTCGACGAACGCGTTCGGGGCGACGGCGTACGTCACACACTCGCCTTGCCACGCTTGTTCTCTCGCCCTGATTGCGTCGCGTGTCGCTCGCGTCGTCTACGCAGTCGGATATGAGCACGGCGACGGGCTTGATTTGATGCGAGAGAGCGGGATTGAAGTCGTTCACATGCCACTTGAAAAAAGTTATAAAAACACATTGTAAACGTTTACATTCGGTGTTATATTATTAATGTACTGCCAATGGTGTTTTACTCTTCCATTATTCGCCCCTCCTCGGAGGGGCCTTTTTTTGTCACTTATTCAATTGTGTCCATCCGGTGAGACAAAGTTTACACATAATGTTCAATATTTCACAAACTATTCCCGTCATCGTCTTTTATAATAAAAGTAGATAAACGAGAGGGGATATGGAACATGGAAAAACTAGTTCGTTTCACTGACGGTGCCTATGAAGTGGAAGCAGTAATCACACTTGAGGAAGTGTGGGAAGATAAATTCGCGATCGGGACGCATAAAGAATTGGCGGTCAAAGCGCTCAAGATTAACGGGAACGACATCTCGGAGATGAAGCACGTCCGCGCGCTGCTCCGTTACTATCCGACGCTCGGTGTGTCGGGCATCTTGCTCGCGCTCGACGATGCGGCAGCAGAGATTGTCCGCATGTCGGGGGACACGGACCCGGCCTTACAATTCGTCGAACTCGTGGCGTTACAGATGGACGAAGCCGCAACGAAAGAGTTGAAAGAGTTGTATGCAGCGATGACGGTATAAAGATGGCCTCTGTGCCATCTTTTTTCATTTTATACTTGCAACACGTAATCAGTGTGGTATTATAATCAATAGATGAAGAAATGGAACGCCATATCGTTATCGACAACCAAACATGGGGATCTAGATAGCTAGATCGCTGTTAAAGAAGCCACGTTCAACGGAACGTGGCTTTTTTTTGTATATCTTCAAAATTACGACCGACATCCATCGCGACGTGAGCGTCAGAACCGAGGACGAGCGGGATGCCGAGTGTGATTGCTTCTGTGGCGACGGCTTCCGCGTACACTCGGCCGCAATCCACTTTTCGAAGGCCAGCCGTATTCAAGTCAAGACCGAAACCGTGGGCTTGAATCGTTCGCAACAGGCGCTTCTCAACGTCTTTGACGTGTTCACGCTCCCATACATACTGTTTTTCGTATTTGATCGGCAAATCCAAGTGTCCGATCCGCTTCACGTTCAATCGTTCCCATTCAAATTTAAGCCCAGCCTCGAGTGATTCATAGTAAGCACGCACGACCGCCTCGAACGAGCCGAGACGCTCGACGAGCACATCAAACGTCTCGAGCGAGAAATCGACCGGGAAGTACTCGTCTTCTATGAGAAGGAAATGTTGCGACAAGATCGTTTCGTCTAGGGCTGCGGCATACGGCTCTAATAAGGAAATCGTCTCTTCAGCGAATCCGGGAACAAAGTCAATCTCTAGGCCGACACGGATATCGAGCTCACCGGCATACGACTGTTTGAGTTGTTGAATCGCGTCAAGATAACGAGGGAGGACATCGAGTGCCATCGCTGAATCCTGATCCGGGACCGGGTCGGTGAACCGTTTCGGGAACGGGGCGTGTTCGGTGAACGTGATCGTCTTCAAACCGCGTGCACGGGCAGCCGCGACGTACGCCTCTAACGCGTCCCTCGAGCCGTGCGGACAAAAGGGGGTATGGATGTGGCCATCATGGGTAAAGTCAATCATCGAGCAACCTTCCTTTCGAGTTCGCCGGTTGACAGCACCGGCTTCGTTTGATAAATTTAACACACTACTTTAGTTTGGTAAAGTGATAACAAGATAAAGGGTGATATAGATGATTTGGTTCAATACGAAAGGTTCCATCCCGGAAGGATGGCACGAATTAGAAGATAAGGACGTCGTACGTCCGAAACAATGGATGCTCTCTTTCCTCGAACAGGCGACGACGAACGGATATCGCGTCATCGAGCCGCCGCTTGTCGAGTACTATTCGCATTACCAAGATCTCGCTTTATTCGATGAATCGGCCTATTATCGGTTGTTCGGCAACGATGGGGAGTTGCTCGTCATGCGACCGGACTATACGCTTCAAATCGCACGGAAACTAGCGGATGGTAGCGAGCCGATGCGTGTTGCCTATGCCGGTGCCGTATACCGCAGGACCCCAAAACATTCGGGCCAGCCGCACGAACGGCAACAACTCGGACTTGAATGGATTGACGGTGAGGCGGCCGACACGGAATTGATTGAATCGTTCTTATCGATGACAAAAGACATCATGCCTCGCCGAGGATTGCGCATCCAAGTCGGCTCGGCCGCACTCGTCGCATCAATCGCCGAGGCGGCAGGCATACCGGAACGGACGCTCAGACAATATTTGGCGCTCCGAAACCTCGAGTCGCTTCGCGAGCTTGCCGTGACGTATGACTATCCACTTATCGCCAAATTGCCATTCTTGATTGGCGATTCGGCCGTTGAAGAATTGAAACAAGAAGCCGATTCGAGCCTGACGGGTAACATTGAAGACGTCGAGCGTGCCGTCTTGCATTTGCGGGCCATCGGATTGAACGCTTCCTATGATTTTGGACAGACTGGCGATTTCGATTATTATTCGGGACTGACCGTCACTGGAACGATGGACGGGCGCCGTGTCTTGTCTGGCGGACGCTACGACTCGCTTTATGGCCACTTCGGTCAATCGCGTCGCGCGTTCGGGTTATCACTCGATTTAGAACAGTTAGGTGAGGTGATTTCATGAAAGTAGCAATCGCGAAAGGTCGCATCGAAAAAGCGGCACGAGACTATTTCGAACAAGTCGGACTGACCGTCTGGCCGGAGAAACGCGGCCGTGAGTTGACGGTCGAAGTCGACGGGCACGAGTTCATCTTCGTCAAAGGCGACGACGTCTATAAATACGTCATGCACGGCGCGGCAGACGTCGGTATCGTCGGCGGTGACATTTTACGTGAGAAGACACCTGGTGTCCTCGAAGTCGTCGACTTGCCGTTTGGCCGTTGCCGCATGGCGGTATGCGGTCCGAAACAACGGAAGAACGGGACGAAGAAGTTGAAAGTCGCGAGCAAATATCCGAACATCGCCATCTCGCACTTCGCATCGAAACGACAAAACGTCGAAGTGATCGCATTGAACGGGTCCGTCGAACTCGCTCCATTGACCGGCCTTGCCGACTGCATCGTCGACATCGTCGAGACGGGGGCGACGCTTCGGGCGAACGACCTTGAAGAATATGAGACGATTTTTGATATTAACGCCAAGTTCATCACGAGTGAGACGGCGCTCGCGAACGATCCGGACGAATTGAAGGCATGGATTCGTCGTCTCAGCAAGGAGGAAGGCGCATGAGCTCACAAAACCGGACACGACGTGAAACTTGGGCCGAAGCGGTCAAACCGATCCTTGAGGCCATCGAGGCGAGAAGAGACGAGGCACTCCTCGAATACACGGTTAAGTTTGATGGCGTCAACCAAATCGAAGCTGTCGATTTGACTACGTTCACACCACCGACGGAATATGACGAGCTGACGGACGCGTTGACGCTCGCCGCAGAGCGGATTCGTGCGTTCCACGAACGCCAACGCCGGGACGACGACGTCTTCGAAGACGAGATGTTCCGACTGGGCCGCCGTTACATGCCGCTCGACTCGGTCGGGGTGTACGTTCCGGGTGGGACGGCTGTCTATCCGTCTAGCGTCTTGATGAACGTCATCCCGGCAAAAGTGGCCGGCGTGAATCGTGTCGTCATGGTGACACCGCCAAAACCGGATGGAATTGACGTCTCCTTATTGATTGCCGCTAAAATCGCCGGGGCCGATGAATGCTATCTCGTCGGTGGCGCCCAAGCGGTCGCGGCGCTCGCGTTTGGCACGGAGACGATTCGGCCGGTCGATAAAATCGTCGGGCCAGGGAACGCCTACGTCGCCACCGCCAAAGCGCTCGTCTCTCACATCGTCGGAATCGATTCGGTGGCAGGACCTTCCGAAGTGCTCATTATCGCCGACGAGACGGCTAATCCGAAATGGGTCGCGGCCGACCTCCTCGCCCAAGCCGAGCACGACGTCGAGGCGACGGCGCTCGCGCTCGTCTCGACAGACCGGATGGCTCGCGCCGTCAAGGAAGAGCTCGCACGTCAACTGAGCGACCTCCCCCGACGAGACATCGCCATCGAGGCGCTCGAACGCGGTGGTGTGGTCGTGAAGTCAAAAGATGAGGCGATTCGCCAGGCGAATGAGATGGCGGCCGAACACGTCCAACTCGCCGTCGAGAATCCGGACGATTATATGAGACAAATTCGTCACGGCGGTTCATTCTTCCTTGGTCACGAGGCGGCCGAAGCGTTCGGTGACTATATTGCTGGACCGAACCATGTCCTGCCGACGAGCGGGACGGCTCGATTCTCGAGCGGGCTGTCGGTCGATGACTTCTATCGGCGTCAGACGTTCCTGCAAATGACGGAACTCGACGAGACGGTGACACGGGCCGCCATCCGGATCGCCAAACAAGAACAGTTAGAAGGGCATGCTCGAGCGATGGCGGCCCGATTGGAGGATCTATGAGACAACGATACGAAACGATTCCGCGTTACGTCCCACATGCGGTCAAGGGACATGCGTTAAATCAAAACGAGAGCCAATACGAACTTCCCGAGCGAATCCAAGACAAGATTCGTTCAATCGACTTGACCGGTTTAAGCCGTTATCCGGTCGAAGAGTTGATTCGCTTGAAACAACGTTATGCCGAATACGCGGGCGTTGAAGCGAACCAATTGATGGTCGGCAGCGGCAGCGATGAGTTGCTCGCGATACTTTGCCAGGCACTTCTCGACGTCGATGACGTCGTCGTCGCACCGCTTCCGGACTTTTCGATGTATGGCATTTATGCACACATCGCTCGAGGGAACTTCGTGCAGCCGGATGAGGACGGATTATCGTTCCAATCACTCGTACAGACGATCGAGGAGAACCATCCGAAACTCGTCCTCGTCTCAAACCCGAACAATCCGACGGGGAAAATGTGGACGCTTGACGAGCTCGCGATGGTCGCAGAACGGGTGCCATATCTCGTCGTCGATGAGGCGTATATTGACTTCACGATGGACGATTCGTTCAAACCCCGTCTCGCTGATCATCGAAACGTCATCATTCTTCGAACGTTGTCAAAAGCGTTCGGGTTGGCGAATTTACGGATTGGTTTCATGATTGCGGACCCGGCATTGATCGAGAACATCGACCGCTTTCGCTCACCGTTCAACGTGAGCGGACTGAGCGCGGCCGTTGCGGCCGTCGTCTTAGAGGATGTGGCCTACATTCGTGACGCTGTCGCGTACCATAATGAACAACGTGAAAAACTGAAACCATTACTGGCACCGGTCGGGAAAATCCTCCCGAGTCGGGCCAACTTCTTATACGTCGTGACACGAGACAGTGAAGCGTGGGCGAGTCGGTTTCTTGCCAACGGGGTCCACGTCCGGGCCTTCTCCGATGGCATCCGTGTCAGTGCCGGGACGGATGAGGCGTATCGATTGATTCAACAAACGATAGAAGAGGTGAGTTCACTTGAGAACAGCTGAAACGAAACGCGAGACGAACGAGACAAAGATTGAACTGAAGTTAGATTTGAACGGGACGGGACAAAGCGATATTCAAACGGGCGTCGGCTTCTTCGACCACATGTTGACGTTGTTCGCTTTCCATAGCCAAATCGATTTATCGGTTCACGTCGAAGGAGATACGTGGGTCGATGCCCACCATACGGTCGAAGACGTCGGGATCGCCTTAGGACAGATGATTTTGGAGGCGCTCGGTGACAAGGTCGGGATTCGCCGCTACGGTACGAGTTACCTCCCGATGGACGAGACGCTCGCACGCAGTGTCGTCGACGTGTCGGGCCGGCCGTTCCTCGTGTTTAACGCCGACATCAAAAATCCTAAGCTCGGTGACTTTGATACAGAGCTTGCCGAGGAGTTTTTCCGCGCTGTCGCGATGAACGCCCGACTGACGCTGCATCTTGAGGTGCTATACGGCACGAACTCACACCATATGGTCGAAGGGTTATTCAAAGCGTTCGGTCGCTCGCTCGCCGAAGCGATTGGACAGGACGGGTCGAACCGCCTGCCTTCAACGAAAGGACGGATCGAAGGATGAACGTCGCGGTCATTGATTATGGGATGGGGAACGTCTTCAACGTCGAACGGGCGCTGAAAGCAATCGGTTGTCACGTCGTCATCACGAACGATGCGACGGAAATTGAGGCGGCCGATGCGATCTTGCTACCAGGTGTCGGCGCTTTCCCGCAAGCGATGGCGTCCCTCCATGCGACGGGACTCGTGCCGTTGTTGAAACGGATGGCGACGGAGAAACCGTTCCTCGGGATTTGCCTCGGCATGCAACTGTTGTTCGACTCGAGCACAGAAGGAATGTTGACCGAAGGACTCGGACTCATCGAAGGACGCGTCGAACGGATGCGAGCGAAGCGGTTGCCGCACGTCGGATGGAACTCGATTTTACGCGATGAGGACGTGTACTTCGTCCATTCGTATCACGTCGTGACCGCTGAGGCGAATATCGTCGCCTCAGCCGACTATATGGGCGAGCGCGTCCCGGCGATCGTACAGGACGGTCTTGTCACGGGGATGCAGTTCCATCCAGAGAAGAGCGGGACGTTCGGATTACGTTTACTAAAAGAATGGAAGGAGTCGGTCGAGCGTGAGATTACTACCGGCAATTGATTTAATCGATGGTAAAATCGTCCGTCTGACAGAAGGGGATTTTAATACAGAAGAACAGTACGGTGACCCATACGAAAAGTTGAAAGAGTGGCAAGGGCGTGTCCCGATGCTCCATTTGATCGACCTCGAGGGAGCAAAGGCGGGCGAGCCGAGACACCTTGACGTCGTCCGTTTCGCGAAAGAATGCGGATTTTTCGTCCAGACGGGCGGGGGCATCCGTTCAGTCGAAGCACTCGATGCTGTCATGGAGACCGGGGCCGACCGCGTCCTACTGGGGACGAAGGCGTTCACGGATCCCGATTTCTTGGATGCGGCGCTCGCCAAATACGGCGACCGCATTGCCGTCGCGCTCGATGCGTATGACGGGATGGTCGCCGTCAACGGCTGGCAAGAGGCGACGACGTTACGTGATATCGAGGCCGCGAATGATTTGGTCGCCCGTGGCGTGAAGACGATCCTTTACACAGATATCGGTTCGGACGGCAAACTGAACGGCCCGAACCTCGAGCGGATGCGCGCGCTCCGTGAGGCGGTCACGGTCACTCTCATCGCTTCAGGCGGGGTGACGACAGAGGCAGACGTCCAGGCACTAAGCGACGCGCAGATCGATGAGGCCGTCGTCGGCAAGGCGTTGCTTTCAGGAAAAGTCAGTCTCGACCAGTTGATCGAGTGGGAGGCGCGCCATGCTTAAACGACGCATCATCCCATGTCTTGATGTAAAAGAAGGACGTGTCGTCAAAGGCGTCGAATTCGTGGCGCTACGCGATATCGGTGACCCGGTGGAAATCGCGAAATATTATGACGCCTCCGGGGCCGACGAGCTCGTCTTTTTGGATATCACGGCCAGCACCGAGCGGCGCCAGACGATGCTCGACGTCGTTAGCGCCGTCGCCCGGAAAGTGTTCATCCCGCTCACGGTCGGTGGTGGTATCCGTTCGTTAGAGGACATCTCTTCGCTCTTGAAGGCAGGGGCGGATAAAGTCTCACTCAACACGCTCGCCGTCGAATCGCCTGATTTGATTAAACAGGCGGCCGAACGTTTCGGGTCTCAATGTATCGTCGTCGCCATCGACGTTCGCTTCGAGGACGGGGAGTACTTCGTCTACACGTATGGAGGCAAACAGAAGACGGAACTGCGCGCCATCGACTGGGCGAAACGAGTCGCCGAACTTGGGGCAGGGGAACTGCTCGTCACGTCGATGAACCAAGACGGGAAACAGAGCGGGTATGATTTGGCCATTCTCGAGCTTCTCCGTGACGCGGTCGATATACCAATCATCGCCTCGGGTGGGGCCGGCAACGCGAGTCACGTCGTCGATGCGCTCGAACGTGTCGATGCGGCGCTGCTCGCTTCGATTCTACATGACCGGAAAACGACAGTGGAAGAGGTGAAGCACGTATGCAGCGAACACAACTTGCCGATGCGGTTCGTTACGACGACAGTGGATTGATCCCGGCGATCATCGTGTCGACGGAAGATAACGCCGTACTCATGCTCGGCTATATGAACGATGAAGCGATTCAACAGACGCTTGAGACGAACACGGTCACGTTCTGGTCGCGCTCAAAAGGGCGGCTTTGGATGAAAGGCGAATCGAGCGGGAACACGCTCGAACTTGAAAGCATTCATGTCGACTGCGATCAAGACGCGCTCCTCGTCCGCGTCCGGGCCAATGGGCCGACGTGTCACACGGGTAATCGAAGTTGCTTTTTCACGGAGGTGGAAGGATGATTCACGAGTTAGAGAAGTTGATTCAGGAACGGAAGACGACACCGAAAGACGGGTCGTATACGACATATTTGTTCGAGTCAGGCGTCGACAAAATCGCCAAAAAGTTCGGCGAGGAATCGTTCGAGGTCGTGATTGCGGCATTGCAGGATGAGGACGTCGTCGAAGAGGCGGCGGACGTGATCTATCACTTGCTCGTCTTGCTCGCGGCGAAAGGTGTCTCGCTTGAAGACGTCGAGACGCTTCTCAGTGAGCGCCATGGGACGACAACACCGGCGAAACCACGCCGTGACGTCGAAGACTGGTAAGACGAGAAAGGAACGAAGCCTCAAGGCTCCGTTCCTTTTTTTAGCGATTGACCGAGGCGGCCATGCGGATATACGTATGACGCCGACCGCGGATGGCAATCGATAACGCTTGAATATTTTCCGGTGTGGCGATGCCTGACAGTCCAGCGTCCCCGATATGAAACACGTCCGTCCCACCACGTTTCGAGGACAAGGCGATTTCCCGAATCGTCGCCTCGTCGGCTCCTTCTTGTGAGGTCCCGATGGCGGCGACGACGAGTTTGCTCAGCGCTTGAATGTCGCGGGTGACTTCGAAAAACTCGTCTTCGCGAACACCAGGGACGGTACCTGGTGCCGGAATCAAGATGATATCGGCCCCGGCTTCAGCAAAGCGAGTATAAGCCTCGCGGTCGAGCACTCGGCCGACACCGGCTTGATGCATCTTGCCGGCGATGATGACTCCGGCAAACTCTTGACGGGCGCTGATGATGGCTTGCTCGATCGCCTCATTCGTCACGCCGGTGTTCGGGTTGCCGGTCAGACAAATAAAGTCGATGCCAAGTTCAGACGCTTTCGCGAACGCTTCACGTGTCGCGAGCCGTCCGTGCTTGACGTCATGCATTTCAGAAGACTTCTCGGAGAAGTCGACCGGTTCTAAATTGACACCGATCGGCAACCCGACGAGCCGTTTCAACTCTAAAATCGGATTGTCTGACATCGTTTCTTCCGGGTCGTTACCGAACAAGGCGTGACTTTCCAGTCCTTTCACGTACGGGTGAAACACGTCAAACATGTTGAGTAGGATCATATCCGCACCGAAGGCTCTGGCAAGTTCCGCATTCGTCACCTCGGGATACAACGGTTGGACGGTCGGGATGACCTCCGCGAGGACGGTGCGTCCTTCGGCTTTTCGAATGGACTCAATCAAATCGCTGCGGTTGAACGTCAAAAAGTCGCTGGCTCTGCAATCTAGAATACGTTTCATCTGTCAATTCCTCCTCAAGTTCGTCAACATCCTATTCCCCAATTCTGCTGAAAATCCTCTATACTGAAAAAGAATAGGGGGAAAGACGATGACGGAAAAAGAAAAGATGGTTCGAGGCGAGCGCTACCTTGCCGGAGATGAAGAGCTTGTGACCGCACGGCGCCATGCGCGTCGATTGATGGAGCAGTTCAATCAATCAGGCATCGATGACCTCGCCATTCGAAAAGAGACATTAAGCGAGCTGTTCGGGTCGACAGGGGAGTCGTTTTACTTCGAGCCGACGTTCAAATGTGATTATGGCTTCAATATCCACATCGGGGAGCGGTTCTTCGCCAATTTCGATTGTGTGTTTTTAGACATCTGTCCAATCCGGTTCGGTGACGACTGTATGCTCGGACCGGGCGTGCACGTTTACACGGCGACTCATCCGCTCGACCCGACGGAGCGCATCTCCGGCGTAGAATATGGGAAACCGGTCACGGTCGGACATCGCGTCTGGATCGGCGGTGGCGCCATCATCAATCCTGGTGTGACAATCGGGAATGATGCCGTGATCGCTTCCGGCGCGGTCGTGACGAAAGACGTGCCCGCCTCTACCGTCGTCGGGGGCAACCCGGCGCGCGTCATCAAGACGATCACATAATAAAGGAGGCCCCGCAAAATAGTTGCGGGGCCTTTGATCATTCCCAAACACGTTTTAGTTTGAACGTCTCTTGTGCATAGCCCCACACTGAAATCGGGGACATGAACAGCTGATAGCTCAACACGAAAAAGATGAAACCGAACAAGTTTTTACGGACGCGTAAGTTTAAGTTTTTGAACACGTAATCGCGTTGATAAAAGTAGAGGAGACCGTAGCTGAGGACGGTGAGGGGCAAGACGAGCAACGTCATCGGGCCGACGATCCAAAAATGACCGAACATGGCGAGGATCAGACCAGGGATCCAAAAGAACGTATAAGCGATGTCGAGATAAGGCATGATCAAGTTGACGCCCGTTAAGTATTTTGTATACAGCTGGGGCTGACGCCACGGCTTCACTTCCTGCAATCCCTCGACCATGCCTCGGGCCCAGCGCGAGCGTTGGCGGGCAAAGTGGCGGAACGACTCCGGGGCGTCGGTGAAGGCGACCGCGAGCGGTTCAAAGTAGACACGGCGTTTCTTCTCAAGCAAGCGCCAAGTGAGCACGATATCTTCACCGATTGCGTCGGGCCAACCACCGACTTCTTGAACGGCCGCCGTTTCATATAAACTAAACGCCCCTTGTGCGACGAGCGTTCCTTGATAAAGTCCTTGAAGCCGTTTGATTGAAGCGATTCCTAAGAAATAATCCCATTCTTGAAGGCGTGTCCAAAACGAGCTGCGGCTATTCCGGACGAGCATGCTGCCGGCGACGGCGCACACATCTTTCGGACTGCTCACGAGTCGAGCCACTAAAAATCGAACCGCGGACGGATGAATCAACGTGTCGGCGTCGAGGGTGATGACGTACGGTGTTGTCACGTGGGTTAAGCCGAAATTAAGTGCTTGGAACTTTCCTGGTTTTTGTTCATGCAATAATGTGATCGGAAGCGAAAAATCTTCTTTAGCTCGTAACACTTCCGCTGACGTATTGTCATTTGAATTGTTATCGATGACAAGTAAGTGAAGGGGACCTGTATAATCTTGCGTTGCAACGTAGCGGATTGTCTCATAGATTGAAGCCTCTTCATTATAGGCGGCAATCATAACCGTTACGGCCTCATTTGGATGTTCATCTTTGAACGGAGGTTGGCGATCGAGGACGAGACTGGCGAGTAAAAAGGCCATCAAATATCCTGGTATGTAGGCGATGCCACCGATAATGAAGAGTGCAAGTGGGAGATTGGTCAATTTGGCTAAATCCATGAGCCAAGGAAGCGAGATGTAAATCGAGAAGAGCAACCAGGCGAGTGAGAAACCGTGTGACAACCAAAAACGCGTTAAAATCGTCCAATACCAGCGATTCCCGATGCGCTTTCGTCCCCATTTCGTCTCGACCGGTTCGTTGCGTGAAACCATGCTGTTTCCTCCATATCTGTAAAGTATAAGCTGCGACTGGTGGAGGCCGAATCGTCAATAAATCGATAAAAGCCAATCAACTTAGAAGTTAGCGCAGTAAGATGAATTTTGATGGCCTTTTCTAATCTTGTCAACGAAAGACGTGCACTTCCTAAAAAATATTGACCTAAATCAAAAACGCCCTATAAAGTCGGAAGAGTACCGAACTTCAAAGGGCGTGCCGTTTATGGTTGAGAAACGGGCGACCACGTCATCAACGCACGTTTTGTCGCTAACAGAGCTTGCTCGGTTCCGAGCGTCACTCGAATCCCGTTTGATTGACGCGACGTGTGAATCCCGTTCGTGGCGAGATGGGACCATATCGATTCCGGTTCGTCGAGCGTCACGTATAGGAAATTCGCTTTAGCGGGGTGAACTTGACCGATCGTGGCGAGTAACGATGACCACTTGTCGCGCATCTCGGCATGCCAAGCGATCGCCTCGTCAAGATAAGATGAATCTTGTAAAAAGACGTTGGCAATTTTTGCACTGACACCGCTAATGTTGAACGGAGGAACGAATTGCCGGAAGTAAGCAGCTAGTTCAGTCGTTGTGACCATGAAACCAAGACGGACGTTGGCGAGACCGAACGCCTTCGATAACGTTCGGAGCACGATCACGTTCGGGAAAGCATCGAGATGTGAAATCATGCTCGCGTCCGGTGTGAAATCGATGTATGCTTCGTCGACGACGAGATACGGAACGCGTGCGGCGAGGTCACTCAATTCGGCAACCGTCCATAGCTTTCCAGTCGGATTATTCGGGTTCGATAGCAGCAATAGTTTTGGTGCATAGTATTCCACCGACGAGACGAGGGCATCGAACGATAAACCGTCAGTTTGCACGTGACGTCCGTGTGCGATCGTCGTGAAAATCGGATAAAGGGCGAAATCGGGATTCGGTGACAAGACGACGTCTTCCGGCGATAACAACGCCTGCGTGACGACGTGAATCATCTCGTCACTGCCACACCCGACGAGTAGTTGATTCGGTTCCACGCCAGCGTACGCCGCATAACGCCTGAACAACTCGTCGATCGGTTGCACCGGATACTCATGTAAATCGTGAAACGAGAGCGTTGAAAGCTGTTCGTGCAACCGTGTCGGCACCGGGAACTGGCTCTCGTTTTGATTTAATCGAAATCCGGTCGGATAGGTGACGGGATAAATCGGCAGTGAGACTTGTCTCATTCTGTCGGCTCCATCGAGAACCATTTCTTCGTCAATTCATCGATTTCGCCTGACTCCATCATCTTTTTCAACTCATCATTGAATTGGTCGCGCAACTCATCGTCTAACTTGAAGGCGGCCGCCGATCCCTTTTCGCCGTCTTCTTTCAACGCGAACGTGTAGAACCCTTGATCTTGGTCCAAGTACTTCTGAGCGACCGTATCCTCGATGACCATCGCGTCGATCCGACCTGTGTTCAATTCCTGGACGATTTCTGGAATCTTGTTTAATGAGACGAGCTCCGCGTCCGGTGCTTGCTCTTTGGCGATGTTTTCTTGAATCGAAGCCGTCTGGACACCGATTTTTTTGCCAGCAAGCGCTTCAATCGATTGTAGCGATTCATCCTTCGACATGATCAAGTTCGTCGCAGACAAATAAATGTCCGAGAAGTCCGCATTCTCTTTACGTTCCTCGGTCGGCGTCATGCCCGCCATGACAAAGTCGACACGTCCAGCGTTGAGAGCGCCAAGCAGACTTCCAAAATCCATATCTTCAATCTTTAACTCATAACCGAGACGTTCCGTAATCGTCTCAGCGATTTCAATGTCAAAGCCGACAATGGCGTCCCCGTTCGCCGTGTCGACGAATTCATACGGGAAGTAGTCGGCGCTCGTCCCCATGACGAGTGTCTTTTTTTCTTCTCCCGTTGTCTCTTGACTGCAAGCCCCAAGTACGATGGCACTCATGACGAGTGCCCCTGTAACGATCCATTTCTTCATGTATGAATTCCTCCTTCAAGATATGAGACTAAGTGTAATTGCATAATTATTAATTGTAAAGTATAAAAATTCAAATAAATAAAAAAAGATGCATCCAGCTTCCTAGCCGCCGGATGCATCAGGTATTCAATCAATTTGTTGAAGATAGGCGATGACTGCGGGAATGTACGTCTCGAGCGGACGATTCGTATCGATTGTAAGCGTATGCATATTCGGTGGCTTTTTGCTGTTCGCCACGGTTCGGTGAAAATCAGATGGGGAAACGTGTTCGATTTGGCTGAGCTTTCGATCGCGCTCACGCAACCGGCGATTGATTTCATCGATGTCATCGACGAGACACTCGATGTAACGATAGGTGGCTCCGCTATTTGCCGCAATCGCCAAGCCGCGGTCAATCATCACGTCATATAAACAAGGGCTATCCAACATGACGTTTCTCCCTAAAGATAGATTGAACTCGACGAGCGCCCAGTCGATGTCATAAGCGATTTTTCCGGTCAGCGCCGGGTCAAGCGGATGTTGTGCCGTCGATTCAAGAAGTGCCGTCTTCGTGACATCGTGATCGACGATGACCGTATCCAGTCGTCGAGCGATCTCGCGAGACAGCGTCGATTTACCGGATCCGGGGAAACCGGACAGTTGAAGAAAGAACATGGGGCAACCTCACATTTCGTTTGATTTTCCGCGGCTGAATCCGGCGAACAACCGGCCGCCGAACGGGGAGAGCGTCTCATCGACGTAACGGATGAGGGCGTCGGTTTCGTTCGTTTGATAATAGCGTTCGAGTGCGTCGGCGAGCTCACGGGCTGCTTGGGCATCATAGCGATCGAGAGCGCGGTACGTCCATTTGGAGGATCCCGTCCATTGCCGATTCGTACGCAGGATGAACTCACAGACTGACGTAGCGAGGGTGCTCGCGATGAACAACCCCTCTGCGCGATTCGTACATCCGGTCAAATCATCGAGCGCATCGGTCAGAAAATATCGCTTCATCTCAATCGTCTCATCTGACCAAGGCTCCGGCCCGATGTCGAGTAAGGCCCTCGCTTCACGTTTGATGTGTTCGACGACATCCGTATCGATCAAGACGATGCCTTCGGAGACCATTCTTGGCAACGACGGAATGGCGCGTCGGCAATCCTGCTCGAAGAATTCGCGATACGACGTCAAGTTATGGGCGAACAGCTCGATGGGCCATCCTGCCTCGATAAACGATTCCCGATAAGACGAGACGAGTCTGTCGTCGAAGATGATGATGTCAAGATCTGACGTCTCGGTCGCCTCACCACGGACGACGCTCCCGGCGAGCAGCGCGGCTCGACAGCCGGGGAAGTGCGTAGCGACGAACGTCCTTGCCGCTACGGCAGGTTCAAGTTTGAAGTGCATGGATAACTCCTTTCACATGTCATGATTCTTGACTCGTGATGCGCCACTTTTTTAACTCTCCGTTCTCTTCATAAATGACTCGTACCTCCATTTGATTGAGGACGAGCCGTTGTTCCGTGGCGAAGAGGATAATCGGATAACCAATCGAGAGCGGTTTATCCGCCTCATAGATCGGACTGTGCGCCTGCATGGCGTAGTAACCGTCCGAGCGCGTATTGGCCGCACCAGCATCAACTTGGACGACCGTCTCAAAACCGCGCAATCGAAGGACGTAACTATACGATGTACGGGCACCACGTTCAAGTTGCCATTCTTCAAGCACCGCTTCATAATCGTGCAACGTCTCTTCGAGCAGTAGTTTTTGGGATGTGTACTCTCGCTCATAAGGAATCATTTCTTGAATGTTGACGGCCGTCATCGTGGCCACTTTTTGCGATTCCTCTGATGGAGGTGTGATCAGTATGCCGATGAAAATTAATATTGGGATGAGCAAATAAATGATGACCCGACTTCGCATATGGTTTCACCTGTCCTTTATTCGTTTTTTCGCCATCGTCCGCGAGAACCCTGCCTCCTTGTCCAAAAACCTCAGAAAAACAGGTTACATCGTCACGAAAAAGACGTGTCGAGGTATGATGAAAGAAGGAGGCGATATCGATGCGAATTGGGGTGATTGGAGGCGGCATCGCAGGATTGACTGCGGCCGCGCTCGCACAACGAAACGGACATGACGTGACAGTATACGAAGCGTCACGTGAATGGGGAGGCTGCGCCGGCAAGTTCGAGCGGGGGGATTATTTGTTCCCGGCCGGGGCGACACTCGGCATAGGCTTCGAGCCTGGCGGAATTCATGACCGTGTGCTTCGCCATTTAGAGGAGGCCGTCCCGTTCCGGCCGTTACAGGAAGTCATGCAGATTCACTTGTTCGACCGGACCGTCATCTATTATCAGGACCGCGGTCGTTTTCTAGCTGAACTGGAGGCGAAGTTCCCGACGGAAGCGCACCTTATCCGCGCGTTCATGAAGGAAATGTGGCGTGACTTCGAGACACTCCGGCCTTTATTCGAACGACTACCAGCCTTGCCGTTTCGTAGTCTTCAAGACGTCCTCGTCGCCCTGCAAGGACTTCGGCCAAATACTCTCACCATCGCGCCGAAGTTGTATCGTCCGTTACAGAAGACGCTCGCCCGTCATCAGCTGAGCGGGACGATGTTCGAACGATTGATTGACGGCGTCTTGCTCGACAGTCTGCAGACGGGATCAAAAGATGCGAGCCATTTGCTCGCCGCGGTCGCCTTGTCGATTTACCATGAGGGGGCCTTTTACGTCGAAGGGGGACTGTATCAGCTCGCCCATGCGCTCGAGCGGGCACTGCGTCACGACGGTGGGACGGCGCTGCTCGGTCGTCACATCACCTCTGTCGAACGGGTGAGTGATGGCTGGTTGCTGACAGATCGGCGCGGTCGACTCGACATCGTCGATACGGTCGTATCGGCCATCCCGCTCGAAGCGACGAGTCGATTACTGACTGGTAACGATGCCGAATCGTTCATGCGACAATATCGGCGCCACTTGAGCCGTTCGCAGTGGGGGACGTTCAGTCTCTATATCACGCTCCCGGAACACGTCTGTGTGAACCGGCCATTGTTTCAACAAGTGTATACACAACATTTACCGAGCGGCCATGCGTTCCTGTCGATGTCTGCAGGTGGCGACGTGTTGCGCACCGAAAAGCCGGAGCGGACCGTGACGGTATCGACCCATCTCGATCTTTCGGAATGGATTGATTGGAAACAGCGCGCCGTCTATGAGAAACTTGAGAGTGAATGGACCGAGCGGTTAGTCGAAGCCGTGCACATCGGCTTTCCCGATTGGACAGGGGACGCTGGACTCGTCTTGCCTGGGGGGCCGGGTGCCTGGGTGAAGTATACGAAACGGCCGCACGGCGCCGTCGGGGGCTATGCGCAAACGCCGGGACAAGCATTGTTTCACGCCGCGAGCTATCGGACGGACGTTCCAAACTTGTTCGTCTGCGGTGACACCGTCTTTCCGGGGGCGGGCACGGTCGGGGCGATGACGAGCGGGTTGCACGTGGCCCGGGCGCTCGGTGTGACGTTATAAGGAGACGATGAACGATGATCAGAAAAAAACAATTTAGTGAACTGACGACGCATGAACTGTATGCGCTACTCGCACTTCGGACGGAAGTGTTCGTCGTCGAGCAACAATGTGCGTATCAGGAAGTCGACGGGAAAGACCTCGATGCCGTCCATTATTGGATGGAAGAAGGGGGCGAGATTGTCGCTACGTTAAGGATTTTAATCCATGCCTCCCCCGTTGCGATCGGGCGAGTCGTGACGAGCCCGGGGCATCGCGGAAAGGGCTATTCGCGTCAACTGATGCAGGCCGCCATCGAAGATTTCGGGGCAGAAGACCTCTATTTGCAAGCCCAGACATACGTCGAACCGTTTTATGCGAGTTTCAGATTCGAGCGGACGAGCGATGAATACGATGAGGATGGGATTCCCCACGTCGACATGGTCCGAAAAAGCGACGCTTGAACTGAAGCCATGATGTACCTTTCCGAATTCGTTCATGGTAGAATGGTGGAGAACACTCGCGCACGATTCGTGCGATAACATTATAGACAGCAAAGGGGTTTACGAACGTGACTGACCAACAAGTGATTGAAAAAGCAAAAGAATTGGCCGAACTTCTCGCGAAGACGCCTGAAGTGGCGCGTTTCAAAGAAGCAGAGACGAAAGTGAATGAAAGCGAGCGCGTACAGACGCTCATCAAACGCATCAAGTTCTTGCAAAAAGAAGCGGTCAATTGTCAGCACTACGGGAAGACGGAAGCCCTCGCGAAAGTCGAACAGAAAATCGATAAAGCGATGGATGAGCTTGACGCGATTCCGGTCGTCCAAGCGTTTCAAGAGACACAAGTCGAAGTGAACGACTTACTTCAATACGTGACGGTGACGCTCGCCAACTCGGTGACCGATCGCATCATCGAAGCGACGGACGGCGATGTCCTCGCAGGAAAAACAGGAAGTGGCATGGCGGCCGAGAAATCACGCGGCGGCTGCGGATACTAACAAACAGCTGGCCATTGGTCAGCTGTTCTAATTTCTAGAGGTGAAAACGAATGGAAACGATACATCAAACCCCGATGATGAAACAATATTTTTCAATCAAGGCGGACTATCCAGACGCCTTTTTATTCTATCGGCTCGGTGATTTTTATGAGCTGTTTTTTGATGATGCACAAATTGTCGCCAAAGAGCTCGAATTGACACTCACCGCAAAAAACGGGAAAAACGCGGAGCATCCGATCCCGATGTGCGGGGTCCCCCATCACTCGGCAGCGATCTATATCGAGCAATTGATCGAAAAAGGGTTCAACGTGGCCATCTGTGAACAAATGGAGGACCCGAAGGCGACAAAAGGTCTCGTCAAACGGGAAGTCATTCAAGTGATCACACCAGGGACCTATATGGCGTCACTCGGTGAGAAAGAGAACCGTTACTTGGTCGCCGTCTCGAAGCACGGCGCTGTGTATGGGGTGGCCCGTGGCGATGTGACGACCGGCGAATCGTGGCTGACGACGCTTCCGACAAAAGAAGCCGTCCTTCGGGAAATGGAAGGGTTGCTCCCGAACGAGGTGCTCGTCGATGATGAGCGATTAGCAGACGCGCTTGCGCCGTTAGGCATCCCGCTCTCCATTCAATCGGAGCGCACCGATTCCGACCTTGCCGACGGCGCGAAGGACGGGGCGCAACGGGATGCGTTCGCGTTGCTGTACGCGTATTTGACACGGACACAAAAGCGTTCCCTCGACCACCTGCAACCTGCCATCGCCTATGAAGTCGAGCAACATATGCAGCTCGATGCGAATACGGCTAGAAACTTAGAGTTGTTCCGTTCAGCCCGGTCCGGAGAACGAAAAGGATCGCTCCTAGCCTTGTTAGATGAAACGACGACCGCGATGGGCGGCCGGTTGTTGAAGCGTTGGCTCGAACAACCGCTTTATACAGAAACGACGATTCAAGACCGATTGGACGCAGTCGAGAACTTGTTAGACGACTTCATGTTACGTGACCAACTCCGTGAACAGTTGAAACACGTGTACGATATCGAACGTCTCGTTGCAAAAGTCGGATACGGGACGGCGAATGCCCGAGATCTCGTGCAATTGCGCGATACGCTCACCCGCATCCCTGACGTTCAGCACTTGTTACAATCGGTCACGGCGTCACGTCTCCGTCAAATTGACACAGACCTCGACACGTTTGACGAATTGACGAAGTTGCTTCATTCAGCGCTTGTTGATGCGCCGCCGATCTCGACAAAAGAAGGCGGGATGATCCGTGCCGGTTATTCGAGTGAGTTGGACGAGCTACTCGAGGCGAAAGCGAACGGAAAGACGTGGATTGCCAACCTTGAGCAACAAGAGCGACTCGCGACTGGGATCAAATCACTCAAAATCGGCTACAATCGCGTCTTTGGCTATTACTTGGAAGTGACGAAAGCAAACGCACGCTTGCTCGAAGAGGGGCGTTATGAGCGCAAACAGACGCTTACGAACGCCGAGCGCTATGTCACGCCAGAATTGAAAGAAAAAGAAGCCCTCATTCTTGGAGCCGAAGAGAAAAGTTGCACGCTCGAATATGAGTTGTTCGTCGAACTCCGTGACCGGGTCAAACGAGAGACGAAGCCGTTGCAACAGCTCGCCCGTTCGCTCAGCGAGCTTGACGTGTTGCTCAGTCTCGCCCTCGTCGCCGAGAAACGTGACTACGTGCGAGCAAAGACGTCTAAACATGTTCAAATCGACCGCGGCCGCCATCCTGTCATCGAGACGGTGCTCCCGCGCGGCGAATACGTCGCAAACGATTTGACGCTTGACGACAGTCGGCGTATGTTGTTGATCACGGGACCGAACATGTCCGGGAAATCGACGTACATGCGTCAGTTCGCTCTCATCACGATCATGCATCAAATCGGATCGTTCGTTCCGGCTGAAGCGGCCGAACTCCCGCTGTTTGACCGTATATTCACGCGCATCGGTGCGGCCGATGACCTCGTGAGCGGTCAGTCGACGTTCATGGTCGAAATGACCGAGACGCGTCAAGCCGTGACAGAAGCGACAGCGAACAGTCTGATTTTACTCGATGAGATTGGTCGCGGCACGTCGACGTATGACGGGATGGCGCTCGCCCAGGCGATCGTCGAATATATCGCGGCCTCGATCGGGGCGAAGACGCTGTTCTCGACCCACTACCATGAGCTCACTGTCTTAGAAGAGTCGATTCCGGCGCTTGAAAACGTCCACGTGCGTGCGATCGAACGGGACGGGCGCGTCGTCTTCTTGCATGAGGTACACCCAGGCAAAGCGGATAAGTCGTACGGGATTCATGTCGCCGAACTGGCCGACCTGCCCCAGGAACTGATTGACCGGGCGAGAACGATCTTGTCTGCACTTGAAGCCGAACCGGTCACGACGCCACGGTCGCCGATCGAAAAGGAGGCGACAGACGAGGCGGCTCAACTGTCGTTGTTCGAGACGAGCGATGACGTCCGCCAACAACTGCTCGAGCTTGATCTGCTCGCCATGAACCCAATCGAGGCGATGCAGGCGCTTTATGCGCTACAACAGTCTGCGAAGAAAGGATGAGACGATGGGCATCATTCAAGAACTGCCAGAACAGTTAGCGAACCGGATCGCTGCCGGTGAAGTCGTCGAGCGCCCGGCCTCGGTCGTAAAAGAGCTTGTCGAGAACGCAATCGATGCCGGTGCGACGAAAATCGAGGTCGAACTCGTAGAAGCCGGGATTCGGTTGATCAAAGTTCGTGACAACGGCCACGGTTTCTATGAAGACGATGCCGCGCGCGCCTTTTTAAGGCATGCGACGAGTAAGATTCGCGATGAACACGACTTATTCCGCATTCGTACGCTCGGCTTTCGAGGCGAGGCGCTCGCGTCGATCGCTTCGGTGAGTCACGTCACACTCAAGTCTCGACGGACAGAAGAAGACGGGTTTGAAATGACGCTCCAAGGCGGCGTCGTGACCGAGACGATGCCGACAGCGGCCAACGTCGGCACAGAAATTGCCGTCAGTCAGCTATTTTTTAATACACCGGCTCGGCTGAAGTATTTGAAGACGTCGGCGACAGAACTCGCAAGCATCACTGATACACTCAACCGAATCGCGCTATCCCATCCAGAAGTCCGTCTGTCCGCGTTTCATGAAGACAAAGAGCTGCTTCGGACGAACGGAAACGGAGACGTCAAACAAGTGATGCTCGCCATTTACGGCCGGCAAGTCGCCTCGCAAATCGTCACGGCGACGGGCAAGACGAACGATTACAGTTTGAGCGCGTATCTCGTCCGTCCCGAAGTGACCCGCTCGAACAAACAGTACGTGACGCTCATCTTGAACGGACGGAGCATTAAAAATTTTGCCTTGACCCAAAGCGTGCTCGACGGGTATCATACGCTCCTTCCAATCGGGCGCTATCCGATTGCCGTACTCGAGGTGAATATGGATCCGATGCTCATCGACGTCAACGTCCACCCGACGAAGCGGGAAGTCCGGCTCTCCAAAGAGAAAGAACTGTGCCAATTGATTCGAGAGACGGTCCAGCTGACGTTGCGCGAGCAACGCCTCATCCCGTCAGTTCAGCCAAAACCGAAACCGGAGCGCATTCAGTCTGAGCAAGAACGGCTCGACTTCACCGTGGAACGTTCGCCTGAAGTGAAAGAGGACGTTGAATGGAACTATCCGATCCCTCGTGAGCCAATCACGTCACCGAGCAATTGGGCGCCGACGCCGCACTCGCAAGAGGCCACGCCTAAACGTGAGTTTGAGACCACGCCTAAAAAGAAACAAGGGGAGCGGCTCCCGTCGCTCGACGTCATCGGTCAACTGCATGCGAGCTATATCGTCTGTGGCGCCGAGGACGGTATGTACGTCATTGACCAACATGCCGCCCAAGAACGTATCAAATATGAGCTGTTTTATGAACAACTCGGGCGTCCTGAAAAAGAATATCAGTTGTTGCTGCTTCCACTCACGCTCGAGTTCACGCAAGAAGAAGCGCTCGCCATCGAAGAAGTCACTACGCTATTAGAAGAGGCGGGTCTGCAACTCGAACCGTTCGGTGGCAACACGTTCCTCGTCCGTGAGATTCCGACGTGGTATCCGCAACATGACCTCGAAGGGACGGTCCGGGATTTGATCGAGATGGCGATTCGGGACCGGTCCATTAATATTGCCAAGTACCGCGAAGAGGCTTCGATCTTAATGGCGTGTAAACGTTCGATCAAAGCGAACCATCCGTTGAACATCGAGATGATGCGCCAACTGATCGACGATTTGAATCAGACCGCTTCCCCGTATACGTGTCCGCACGGACGACCGATTCTCGTGAAGTGGAGCACGTATGAACTTGAGAAGCTATTCAAGCGCGTTATGTGACACCGCTGTAATCTTTTTTTAACGGGCTGTAACGTTTATCTTGACCGGCCACTGGGAACAATATACACATGTCGCTCAACGCATCGAGGTTGAGAGGTGGCTCTTTCACTGCCTCACCCTCAAGATGTAGACATGATCGATAAACCAGTAGGGGGATAAGATTATGGCAGACAAGCTTAATGTAACGAAACGAGAATTACGACCACGTTCGGTCCGCGCTAACTTGCGCAAAGAAGGTAAAGTGTTAGGTGTCGTCTACGGCTACAAAGTCGAGAGCACACCGGTCGCATTCGAAGAGATGGCGCTCCGTAAAATTCTGCGCGAACATGGCGATAACGCCTTGATCGAATTGAACATCGACGGCAAGAAAGTGAACACGCTCGTGCACGGGACGGAAGTTGACCCGTTTACGAACGAGTACAAACACGTCGAGTTCATGGCCGTGAAGATGGACGAAGCGACAGAAGTCGAAGCGGACGTCGCACTTGTCGGCGACGCGAAAGGTGTCAAAGAAGGTGGCTTCTTGGCTCAAACGCTCTATAAAGTCACGGTATCAGCAACACCAGCCAACATTCCAGAGCGCATCGAACTCGATGTATCTGAACTTGGCATCGGTGAGTCGGTGACGGTCGCGGACATTCCAGAAAACAAAGACTACGAGGTTGTCTCGGACGGCGAGCTTCAAATTGCATCGGTCAATGAGCCGGTCTCTCTTGAAGAGCTCGAAGCAGACACAGACACAACAACAGAAAGTGAAGCTGAAGCGACTGAAGAAGAGTCAGCTGACGAAGTTTCTGAAGAGTCTAAAGAGAAGTCTGAAGACAAAGAATAAGCGATTTAAGCGGTCCTCTCGGAGGGCCGTTTTTTTGTTGTCACCGCTTTGCCATATGTAAACGATTACGATGTGAAAAATGTGTCAACAGATTGAAATGAACCTTGCTTTTTGTCACGCCCGGGCTTATATTGTTAATGATTTCACATACATTGTTCTTATTTAAATAGGTTATTCAAACAGAAAGAAGGGTTTGTGACATGGCATCAATGGAAATCCATGCACTTGAATCATTGCGGAAGAAAGCACAGGCGTCTTCGCAAATGATTCATTATCGGCCAATGGAATACTTTTTACGGGCGATGCTCGCGGGGATCTTTATCGGGTTCGCCTCTATCTTCACATTAAAAATCGTCAACGGCATGTATTTGCTCGATTCGCCGTTCACGACGCTCATTGGCGGTTTCTCGTTCGGGATCGCGCTCGTCATGATCATCTACGGGGGGGCCGAACTGTTCACCGGGAACACGATGTACTTCACGACATCGACGATGCGTGGGTATACGACACTGAGCGACACGATGCTCGTCTGGTTGTTATGCTTTGTCGGGAACGCGGTCGGCGGGATTTTGTTCGCCTTATTGCTCGCACCGACCGGAATCATTCAAGAACTCGGGATGAACAACTGGTTGTTCGCGGTCGTCGAGAGCAAGATGCACCACACGACGGTCGAGATCTTCTTCCGTGCCATCTTCTGTAACTGGATGGTCTGTCTTGCGATCTTTTTACCGAAACAAATGAAAAATGAGTTCGCCCAAATCTTCTCGATGATCTTTCTCGTCGCCGTCTTCTTCGCCTCTGGGTTCGATCACGTCATCGCGAACTTCGTCTTGTTCGCGCTCACGCTCGTCGTCCCGCATCCGGAGACAATCAGCTTCGCTGGCGCGATCCACAACTTGGTCCCGGCGACGTTCGGGAACATCATCGGTGGGGCGTTATTCATGGGAGCGATTTACACATGGTTGAACGCGAAAGGATTGCGTGAAGCGGAAGAATCGGAAGAAGTCGAACTGAAAATCGTCAAACCGGCAAAAGAGGTATGACATACATCACGATATCGAACAGTCGAGTCCACGCCTAGGATTCGGCTGTTTTTTCCATGTCCGCTCGTTTCAACTGTCACAATTTCGTGCCGCCTTCGATTTGATAAACGTGACATAATCAATATATAGGTGGTTCAACCGTTTATTACGAACTATGGATCAATATATAGTGAGGTGTTGCGAAGTGAATTTAGTTCAGCTGTACGAGGACGTCTGTGTCCTGCCCGATCAAGATTTAGTACAAGAAAACGCCAACGTCGACGGGAAATCGCCGCTCGGGAAACTGGCGCGTCTATCGTCTGAAGTATCAAAAGAATTGGCCACAACATACTTGTTGTCGAAGCGCTCGAGGCAGGCAATTGCGGACAATTTCCTTTACGTCCATGATGCGGACTACTATGTGACAGGCTCGACGACATGTTGTCAAATCCCGCTCGGGGACTTGCTTGCGAACGGATTCCATACGGGTCATGGGACGATAAGATCACCCCAGGATATCCGTTCGGCGATGGCGCTCGCATCGATCATTCTTCAAGCGAATCAAAACATGCAGCATGGTGGACAGGCGTTTCCGACGTTCGATGCCGACCTCGCCCCATACGTCGAGAAAACGTACGAGCGACATGTTAAACGCTTGAAATCGCTTCCGGTCGATTTATCGGATAGCCAAATCGAAGCGATTGCAGAGCAAGAGACGGTCACGGCCACGTACCAAGCGTGTGAGGCGTTCATCCATAACGCGAACTCGATGCATTCCCGCGGTGGCGGTCAAGTACCGTTCGTCTCCATCAATTATGGGACCGACACATCACCTTGGGGCCGCGTCTTCATTCGGGAACTGTTACAGGCGACAGAACGGGGACTCGGGAACGGTGAGACGCCGATCTTCCCGATTCAAATTTTCAAAGTGAAAGAGGGGGTCAACTTTAACGAAGGCGATCCGAACGTTGACTTGTTCCAGTTGGCGTGTCGTGTTACTGGAAAGAGGTTGTTCCCGAACTTCTCCTTTATCGACGCTCCGTTCAATGCAGCATACTATGACGGGACACCTGCTTCAGAAGTCGCTTACATGGGGTGCCGAACCCGGGTCATGGGCAATCGTCACGGTGCAGAGACGTCGATTGGAAGAGGGAACTTGTCGTTCTCGACGTTGAACCTCGTCAAAATCGCGCTCGTATCATCGGATTTGAAGTCATTTTATGAGACGCTCGATACGTATATCGACATCGCCATCGAACAGTTGCTTGAGCGATTTGAGTATCAATGCAAACGTCGTGCCGATGAGTTCCGCTTCTTATACGCCCAACACGTGTGGCGCGGTAGTGAGACGCTCGCACCTGACGATGAGCTGCGGGAAGTGTTGAAACAAGGGACGTTGTCGCTCGGTTTCATTGGACTCGCTGAAACGTTACGTGTTCTCGTCGGAGCGACGCATGCAGAGTCGAGGGACGCTGAACGGCTCGGTCTCGACATCGTTGCGCGATTGGCCGAGCGGATGAAAGCGGCGGCAGAACGCTATGACTTGAACTTCTCGCTTTTGGCGACGCCCGCGGAAGGATTGTCCGGAAAGTTCGTCTTAAAAGATCAACAGTCGTTCGGGATAATCGAAGGAGTGACTGATCGGGCCTTTTACACGAACTCGTATCACGTCCCCGTATATCAGAACGTGTCTATCCGAGAGAAAATTCGGCTAGAGGCCCCGTATCATGCACTTTGTGACGCCGGTCATATCACGTACGTCGAAGTCGACGGGTCACTCGCCCATAACCCGGAAGCGGTCGAGTCGATTGTCAGGCTCATGCGTCAGTATAATATCGGTTACGGATCAATCAACCATCCGGTCGATCGTTGCGGTAGTTGCGGACTCGAAGGAATCATCGATGAGGCGTGCCCAACGTGCGGCGAGGTCGAGCAGATTGAGCGAATCCGCCGGATCACTGGGTATTTGGTCGGCACGATGGACCGATGGAACTCGGCGAAACGAGAAGAAGAAAAAGCGAGGGTGAAGCATGATGCGCGTCCTATCCGTACTTGATGAATCGGTCGTCGACGGACCGGGCGTGCGGACCGTCATCTTTACAGCCGGTTGCCCGCACCGTTGCCCGGGCTGCCATAACCCGGAGTCATGGAATCCGAGAGGCGGGGAAGAGGTGACGGTCGAGTCGTTACTCGAACGGGTCGAAGCGTCCGGTTGGGACGGCGTCACGGTGTCGGGAGGTGAACCGTTTTTGCAACCGCGCGAGCTGTCACGACTTGTCCGTGGCTGCAAAGCACTTGGGAAAAACGTCTGGGTGTATACCGGATATACGCTCGAGGCGCTCGAACAACTAGAAGATGAACAGGTCAAGGACGTTCTCGACAATGCCGACGTACTCGTCGACGGCAAGTTCGTCGAAACATTACTCGACCGCTCGCTTCGTTTTAGAGGTTCGAGCAATCAGCGCATCATCTTTTTGAACAAAGTTTAATCGGGGCGACACCGCCCCGATTTTTTGTATACTGATAAAAAGGAGGAATTTACATGAAATGGTGTACATATGAACGTGACGGGGAAGCGGCGGTCGGTGTCGTCGAAGGTGAGAACGTCTATGACGTCAGCAATCAATTACATACGAACTCGTTATTAGAAGTGATCGCTCGCGAATTCGAGCCGGACATCGACCTCGATGTCGCTCCGGTCTATCCACTCGATTCGGTCAAACTGCTCGCGCCGTACCGTCCGCTTAAAAACGTAATCTGTATCGGGAAGAATTACGAAGAGCACGTGAAAGAGATGGACACGGCCGGCGCCGGGAAACTCGTCATCTTCACGAAGGCACCGACGACGGTCGTCGGCCCCGAGGCGGTCGTCGAGCGGCATCCGGAACTGACCGACCAGCTCGACTATGAAGGTGAACTCGCCGTCATCATCGGTAAGTCCGGTCGAGACATTGAACACGTCGCGGACCATATTTTCGGGTATACCATCCTGAATGATATTACCGCGCGCGACGTCCAAAAGCAGCATGTCCAGTTTTTCCGTGGTAAATCGTTTGATACGTTTTGTCCGATCGGTCCATACGTCGTCACTCCGGACGAGCTATCGTTCCCGTTGACAATCGAGACGACGGTGAACGGACAAAAACGTCAGTCCGGAACGACAGACGAGATGATTCGACCGATTGAAGAACTGATCCGGACGTTATCGACAGGGATGACGCTTGAAGCGGGCGACATCATCGCGACGGGCACACCGGCCGGGGTCGGCCATGGGATGAAGCCGCCCGTCTATTTGCAGACGGGTGATACGGTCGAAGTATCGATCACCGGGCTTGGGACGTTGCGGAACGTCATCGTCTAAACTGACATTGACGCAAATTGTGAAGAATCTTGTAAACGCTCCGTCAATTCTCGATGAACGGATTGGTTCCGATTATAATCAGGTTAAAGATTAGAGGAAACATCATTGAGGAGATGAATCAACATGGAACGAAACGATCACACACCTGAAGACAAACGACGCGAAGATTGGCTCGACTCGGAGCTCGGCTCGTCGACCCGTCCGCCGGAACAGCCACGTGTCGAGCAAAAAGCTAAACCGTCTTTTGTCGGGCGGATGTTCCCTGGCTTTGTGGGCGGGGTCATCGGCGCGCTCGTCACGGGGGCGGTCGCGTTACCATTCTTGGATCAAACACCGATCAACGTGAACGATACGGCGGTCACATCGGAAGGGACGCCGCTTCAGACGTCTTCGAACGTCGGGGATACGTCCGTGACGGATGCCGTCGCTGCCGCGCAACCGGCCGTCGTGACCGTGAACAATTTCGCGACGCAAGGTTTCTCTAGCCAATCGGTCGAGGCAGGTGTCGGCTCCGGGGTCATCTATAAAAAAGAAGGCGACGCCGCATATATCGTCACGAACCATCACGTCGTCAACGGCGCAGACCGCTTGACGGTCACGTTCAACGATGGAAAGACGGCGGATGCGACTTTGATGGGCAGCGATGCGACGTATGACTTGGCCGTCTTGAAAGTCGATGCGGCCGACGTGCCGGCCGTGATCAATATCGGCAAGTCTGGTGAGTTGAAGCCGGGGCAAACGGTCATCGCGATCGGTAACCCGCTCGGTCAGTTTGAGAACTCAGTGACGCGCGGCGTCGTCTCATCGACGTCCCGTCTCGTACCGGTCGACACGGACGAGAACGGACAAGCCGATTTCAACGCCGAGGTCATCCAGACCGACGCTGCCATCAACCCAGGTAACTCAGGCGGCGCGCTCATCAACGAAGCAGGTCAATTGATCGGTATCAACTCGATGAAAATCGCGACCGACTCCGTGGAAGGTGTCGGATTCTCGATTCCAATCGATATCGCTTTGCCGCTCATCAATCAAATCGAGCAGACGGGGGAAGTGAACCATCCATCTCTCGGCGTGTCGCTCCGGGACGTGTCTGAATTTCCTCCGGGATACTTGACGGAACAGATCAACTTGCCAGAATCGGTGACGAACGGGACAATTATCATCGATGTACAGGCGAACAGTTCAGCGGCACGGGCCGGGCTACAGGCACGCGATGTCATCGTCAAAATCAACGACCAAGACGTGTCTTCTTTCATCGACCTCCGGAGCGAATTGATCCGTGATACGGACGGGACGGTGTCGATTGAATATATTCGAGACGGTCAGACGGATACAGTTGACGTCGAGATACAAAACGTGAACGGTTCGGCATTGTAAAGGTGGGCATGTTGCCCGCCTTTTTTGGTATGCTTAAAAAAAGGGGGAGTTCATATGATCCGTTCGTTATACGGCATGTTGTTTCTAGGAGCCGGAATCATGCATTTCGTCCAAGAGCGTGCCTTTATGTCCATCATTCCGAAGTCTTGGCCGTTCAAGCGATTTATGGTTCAGGCAAGCGGTGTGATTGAAATCGTCTACGGGGCGTTGTTGCTCATGAACCGCGGAACGGGTTTCGTCAAAAAGACGTTGCCGGCCTTCTTGCTCGCCGTGTTCCCGGCAAACATCAATATGGCGCTGAAACCGACGCGTATCGGCGGAAAGCCAATCCCGAACTGGGTGACATGGGCACGTCTGCCGCTGCAGTGGGTGCTGATCAAAGGAGTCAAGAAAATATAATGTACATACGGAGGGATGCTACATGAGTACAAACGTACTGACGTGGTTCGAACACTTTCACGCTCATCCTGAAGTGAGTTGGAAAGAAGTTGAAACGACGTCGACGATCGCGAATATCTTGGCGACATGGGGAGTACGTCATGAGACGTTTGACGACGTCACCGGCGTCATCGCCGAAATCGGTTCAGGGGAGGAAGTCATTGCCGTCCGAGCAGACATTGACGCCTTATGGCAACAAGTTGACGGAACGTTCAAAGCAAACCATTCGTGCGGTCACGACGCCAACATCAGTATGGTGCTCGGTGCGCTCGACGTGCTGAGAAGTGAGGCATTGACCAAACGGATTCGGTTCATCTTTCAACCGGCCGAAGAACAAGGGAACGGATCGCTCGCGATGATTGAGAAAGGTGCACTTGCCGACGTGACCCAGCTGTTTGGCATTCATTTGCGCCCGGCAGAAGAACTCGCCCTCGGTCAGTTCGCGGCGACGATTCAACACGGGGCCGCCATCTTTTTAAGAGGACGCGTCATCGGTGCCGATGCCCACGGTGCGCGTCCGCATCAAGGCCAAAACGCGCTCGACGTCATATTCACGATCCAGCAACAGTTGAAAAGTATCTATCTGTCTCCGTTCGAGCCGCACTCGATCAAGTTGACGGGCGTGCAGGCGGGAAGTGATAACTTGAACATCATCCCGGGCAACGCCACGTTCTCGATCGATGTGCGTGCGCAAGCAAACGATGAATTGCTCGCTTTACGTGACCGGGTCGAAGTGATGCTGGCGCAAATCGCCAGCCTTCATGGGGTGACAATCGACTGGGCATGGGAAGATTTCACGCCAGGCGCCGTCGTCGGACCAAAGTCGAGCCGTCAGGCGAGCGAGGCGATTTTGGAACGGTACGGCCCATCGGCACTCGTCGAGCGCATCGTCACGTCCGGAAGCGATGACTTTCATTTTTATACGGTGAAACAGCCGGACCTTGACGCGACGATGATCGGCATTGGCGCGAACTTGACACCAGGCCTCCATCATCCCGAGATGACGTTTGATCGGTCCGTCCTGCAAGAAGGTGCGCTTCTGCTCGCTGAAGCGATACGGCGAGCGGTAGAGCGGGATTGAGACGAGAGCATGACGCTTTCGTCTTTTTTTTTATTGCCAAGAATTGATGTAAGCGTTATCATATTCCTATTAGCGACAATATAACGACAATTCTGAATTTTTCGCTATCGGGGAGGAAAACGTATGGAACAGGGGAACAAACTAGAAATGAAGCTCGGGTGGGCGATCCTACCGCTACTTGTCATGATCGGGGTCATGCTCGTGGCGATCGTCTTACTCGAGCAAGGACCGCACATCCCGCTCATCATCGGGACGGCCGTCGCATCGATCGTCGCCTATAAACATGGATTCAAGTGGAAAGAGATCGAGGAGATGATGTACAAAGGGATTCGGCTCGCATTGCCGGCCGTTGTCATTATCATTCTCGTCGGCTTGACGATTGGCGCATGGATCGGGGGAGGCATCGTTGCGACGATGATTTACTACGGTTTGACGATCATTTCGCCAGCCTATTTTCTCGTCACGATTTGTTTGATTTGTGCGGTCGTCGCCTTATCGATCGGCAGTTCTTGGTCGACGATGGGGACAATCGGGGTCGCTGGCATGGGGATCGGCCTCAGCATGGGGATTCCGGCAGCGATGGTCGCGGGGGCGGTCATTTCGGGGGCGTACTTCGGGGACAAGATGTCGCCGCTATCAGATACGACGAACCTTGCAGCCGGACTGACACACACGAATTTATTTGAACACATTCGTCATATGCTTTACACGACGATTCCGGGATTGTTGATTGCGCTCGGAGTATATTTCTGGATTGGCAGACGGTTTAGCGAGACGTCGACGGATTCGTCTGAGATCACGCAGACGCTTGTGATTTTAAAGGACAGCTTCCTCATTTCACCATGGCTGTTGTTGGTCCCGCTTGCCGTCATCGTGCTCGTCGCGAAAAAAGTGCCGGCCATCCCCGCGCTCGTCGTCGGGATTGCGCTCGGTTTCCTAGCTCAAGTCGTCGTCCAAGGCGGTTCGCTCGCTGATAGCGTCGGGGCGTTGCAGAGCGGGTACGTCATTGATACAGGAAACGAACTCGTCGACAACTTGTTCAGTCGGGGCGGCTTAGACGCGATGATGTACACCGTCTCGATGACGATCGTCGCGATGACGTTCGGAGGAATATTGGAATACTCGGGCATGCTCCAATCGATCATGAATCAAATCGTGAAACTTGCGAAGTCGGCCGGTTCACTGATCGCGTCGACCATTTTAGCCGGTTTTGCCACGAACGCGACGTGTTCTGAACAGTACATATCCATCGTCGTCCCGGCACGCATGTTTGCCGGTGCCTACGAGAAAATGGGACTTCAGTCAAAAAACCTATCCCGTGCGCTTGAGGACGGCGGGACGCTCACGTCGGTGTTCATTCCATGGAACACGTGCGGGGTGTTCATTCTCGGTACGCTCGGCGTCGGGGTGTTCGAATATGCGCCATACGCCATCTTGAACTTCATCGTACCGGTCATCTCGATCGTTTACGCGTTCACCGGTTTCACGATTGCGAAGCTTCATGTGTTAAAGGCAGAAGCGCCTATCGAACAGCAAGCACAATAAGAACAGGCGCGTCGCCCATAAGCGATGCGCCTTTCTTCAGGAGGGTAACTTAAAGATATAGACGGCGCGGGGACGTCCCTGGGCATAACTCATCTCCTCGCCGATCACGTCGACGAATCCGCCATCATGAAGTTTTTTGATGAGCCGTTCCGTCGTCCGTCGAGATACCCCGAGGTAGTCGGTCAGTTCTTTGGCGGTGAACTCATGCTTTCGTTTCGAAAAGCCGAGGATCTTACCGACGTTTACCGGACTGATGCCGATTCGTTTGACCATATCAAACGCGATCTCGTCGGTCACCCGATACTGGACGGTCTCGCCGCTGGCCGGGAACGACAACCGTTTCGCCGCATCGACGATTCTTAGCTGCTGTTCGGTTGAAGCGGACAAGGCGATGCGGGCATGCTCGAAAGCCATCTTGTAGTCGGTGCCATACCCGATCCCGATCAAGGAGTCGTCATCGCGAGGGGACAACGTCGCTTCCTCGAGGGCGTGTACGATCTCGCCTTTCGTCGTGAGCAACAAAATTGTATCGTCTTGAATTTCGACGTGACCTTGATGACGCATCGTACGCAAGTACTCGTGTAACGAAGCGCTCGTCGAGGCGTAAAGGACAACTGCGAACTGGGACAGGTCGGCGAGATGTCTCCGGACCTGATCGATGAGTTTTTCAAGGTGGCGGATGACCGTACTGACCGGTTCGATCATAAGTTGGCTGTTAAATCCTTCTTCGAGCAGTTGCCGATGGACCCGCTCGATGCTCGTTACGGCCAACTTGGTGTCACGTTGTTGATGGGAGGCGTGGAAACGAAAGACGTCTGAGAAATCGACATCTGGATGGATCTTCATGACAGCAGGTTGCGTCAAATCGGTGAACGACGTGAAGATGGTGTGTAACCGTTCCGGTTCGTTCACATCAATCGTCACTTCATCGAGGGCAAGCTTTTGGGTGAGCGTCGCGTATAAGACGGTCGTCAAGAGGACGGTCTCATCTTGTACGACGTGATGGGCGATCGTCTCGTTCAAAAAAGGCGACGCGTAGGCATAAGGGAACGATCCAGAAAAAAAGACGCCGTCGAAAGACCCGAGCTGTGTCGCGATGTCGGCCGCTTCGCGAGGATGAGCATACGTGAAGTGGGAGAAGCGTACGTCGTCAAACTTCGGCGCGGCGTGTGAAACGGTCTCGACAAATGTTGTCGAACCGACGATGGCGATGTGGATGGTCATGAAAACTCCTCCTTGCAATATAGCGACTATTTAACGACAATATAACTAACGACACGTTATAAGTAAAGGAGCAAACAACATGTTAATAGACAAGATTGAATTATTTGCGATTCGGTTACCACTCAAAGTGCCATTTATCGTCAGTTATCATCGTTATGACGACATGCCGTCGGTCATCGTCAAAATGACGAGCGCATGCGGCCATGTCGGATATGGCGAAGCCGTCGCTGACGAACACGTCACCGGCGAGTCGCTCGAGAGCACGATCAGTGTCATCCGTCACTTGCTCGGACCGATGTTGATCGGTAAAAACCCGATGCATCTCGAACAGATCCATGAGGCGATGGATCGGGCCATCCGTGACGTGCCAGCCGCTAAGGCGGCACTCGATATCGCGTGTCACGACCTTGTCGGGAAGAAGCTCGGGCTCCCGGTCTATGAATGGATCGGTGGCCGCTACCATGACGCCTTCCCGGTGACACACGTCTTAAGCATCGGAGAGCCGGAAGCGATGGCGCGCGAGGCGAAGCAACAAATCGAGGCGGGCTACACGTCGGTCAAGATGAAAGTGGGCGTCGACGTCGCTTCAGACGTCGAGCGCGTCGCGGCGGTACGTCAAGCGGTAGGGCCCGGTGTGCCGATTCGAATCGACGTGAACCAAGGTTGGGTCAATGCCGGGAAGACACTCCAGGCGATGAAGCAACTCGACGGTTACGACATCGATTGGGTCGAACAGCCGGTCCGTGCCGATGATTTCGAGGGCATGGTCGAAGTGAAATCGAAGATCAATGTGCCGCTTATGATCGACGAGGGCGTCCGCGGCATGAACGAGATGCGTCGATTGACGATGATGCAGGCGGCCCACAAAGTGAACATCAAACTGATGAAGTGCGGGGGCATCTATCCGGCGAAAAAACTATTACACGTCGCTGAGATGTCTGGTATCGAGTGTCAAATCGGGTCGATGGTCGAATCGTCCGTCGCCTCGAGCGCCGGGTTCCACGTCGCTTTCTCGAGCAAAATCGTCCATTCGGTCGAATTAACGGGGCCGCTCCGCTTCTCTGAAGACATCGGCAACTTGTCGTATGATTTGCCACACATTCGATTGAACGATCAACCCGGTCTCGGGATCGAGGTCGATGAAGCCGTGCTCGAGCGATTGACGACGGCACGTTATGAGGTGAGCGGCTGATGGGGGACGGCGTATGGACCGGGGTATGGAACGGACTCACTCTAAACGTCCGCTATTTGTCGGAACATGACCTCCCGGCGATCGAAGCGGTTCAAGACGCTGTCGTGGCCGAGTTGGCGTTCGCGAGCCAGTATGAGTCGCTCTCGACTGAAGAGTTTTTAAAATTGTTGGGGGACAAGACGATACTTGGAGCGTTTCATGACGAGACGTTGATCGCGTTTCGAGCGCTGCTCATCCCTCCGATCGACGACGAACATCTCGGACGGGACATCGGTTATCCCGAGCATTTGCTCGCCCGGATCATCTATCAAGAAGTGACGAACGTGCACCCATCTTTTCGTGGATATCGGCTGCAACAACATCTTGGCCGTTTGTTGATGGAGGAGTTGAGCCAAGATAGCCGATTCGACCTCGTCTGCGCGACCGTCGCCCCGTTCAACATTCCGAGTCTAAAAGACAAGTTTGCCCTTGGATTACGGGTTGGAGCGTTGAAGTGGAAGTACGGCGGCAAGCTTCGATATATTTTCATGAAAGAGCTCCATACCGGCTGGCGACCGAGCGGAGAGACGGAATGGATTGACATGGCAGACACGTCGTTGCAGGCGGAACGGTTAGAAGAAGGATGGTACGGCACAGGGATACGTCAAGAGGCAGACAGCTGGTACGTCCGTTATGAACGCGAACAGGCCTGATCATTTTTTGATCAGGCCTGTTTATTAATCGAGGACGAACAACACGTCTTCCGCAAACTTCTCGTACGTCCGGTCGCTCGGATGGAACTGGTCGGTCGCTAAGTCTCGGGAGACGTCGGACACATAGGCGAACGGGTCGATGACGTCGATGCGATGTGTATTGCCGAAACTCGCGGCGGAAGCGTTCCAATCGAGGATGAGTTGGTTGAACGCTTGACCGTTCTCATTGTCTTGGAACGGATTATAGAGGGCGATGTAAATGATTTGGGCGTTATCGTTTAAAGCGCGCAATTCAGCGAAGATGTCATTCAAATTCGTTTTCGCGTCGGTGACAACTTGCTCAATATCGACTGAATCGAAATTGTCGACGTTCTCACCGCGGTTGAACAAGTCGTTGCCCCCGATCGTCAACGTGATGTACCGGGCGTTCGCAATCGTACGTCGTACTTCAGGTTGCTCGAGCTGGGCGAGCAAGTCTTCGGTTCTGGCACCGGAGACGGCCAAGTTTTGTGAGCGGATGCCGTCTTCTTGCAACACTCGACTGACCGGCTGGACGTAACCAGCGCCGGACGTTGATCCGACACCGCGTGTGAGTGAGTCACCGAGTGCGACGAACACTTCGCCTTCCGGGGCCGGGCGGGAGTCTTCGTTCACGGAGAGTGTCCGTTCCGGGGGATGAACGATGTCCTGATAACCGATCCATAGTCCATATAATGCTGTCCCCGTGAGAAACAGCGTACCAATCAAAAAGGCATACCATTTTCGATTTTTCATCTGATGACCTCGCTTTCGTTGCCACTATCATATCAAATATTCCCGAACCTGCCCTATGTGAATGTTCGAATAGGACAGATCATGCCTGCGTCCGCTAGAATGGAAAAGAGGTGAGACGATGCAACCAACATTGAAGATTGATCAATTGACAAAAGTGATTGGGAAAAAGACGATTATCGACAATATGTCGTTCGATGTGTTCCCAGGTGAAGTGTTCGGTTTTTTAGGACCGAACGGAGCCGGGAAGACGACGACGATACGAATGATCGTCGGTTTGATCAAACCGACGAACGGGACCGTCTCGATCTGCGGCTATAACGTCGAACGAGAATTCGTCCAAGCGATGAACCAAATCGGGGCGATTGTCGAAAACCCGGAGCTATACAAGTTTTTGAGCGGCCGAGAAAACTTGGAAGTGTTCGCCCGCATGTTGCCGGATGTGACTGAGGCGAGAATCCAAGAAGTGATTGACCTCGTCGATTTGACGGCGCGCATCGATGACAAAGTGAAGACGTACTCGCTCGGGATGCGGCAACGGCTCGGGATCGCCCAAGCGCTCCTCAACAACCCGCGCGTCTTGATCTTAGATGAGCCGACGAACGGACTCGACCCGATGGGGATCCGTGACTTGCGCCTTTTCATCCGCCGACTCGTCGAAGAGACGGGCTTAAGCGTGCTCGTCTCGAGCCATATTTTAGCCGAGATTGAACTGCTCGCCGACCGCGTCGCCATCATGTCACGCGGCAAAATCGTCAAAGTCGGCACGGTCGGGGACTTGATCAACGAGCTCGCCTCGACGGTCGACGTTCATGTACCGGACAGCTTCGAGGCACTCCCGATTGTGCGCGGATTTGACTCGGTGACCCAAGCCGACGTCATCGATGAACGGACGATTCGCGTCTCGATGAACTTGGAGGATACCGCCGACTTGAACCGCTATTTACTCGAGCGGAACGTCGCAGTCTCCGGTCTAGAGCGACGCGTTCAAACGCTCGAAGAGTTGTTTATTTCGTTGACCGGGGGTGACCACATTGTCTAATCCTTCAATCATCGGACTGATTCGAAATGAAGTGTTAAAGATTCATCGCAAACGACGTTTGCTTGTCGTCTCGACGATTCTCGTTGTCCTCGTCTCGATGTTCACGTATGCGAACTATCGACAGATCGAGAAGCAGCGGGAAGAACAGGGAACGATTGACTGGCGCGTCGATTTGCAGCAAGAGATTATCGACACGCAAAACCGGCTCGCCTCGGCGAACGTCCAAGACGAGTTCCGGCAAATCCTCGAATTTCGGGTGCAACAGAACCAATATTACTTAGATAACGACATTAACCCGAGTTACCCGGGGGCACCGACGTTCATGCGCGTCTTCTTCTCACAAGGGACGACGCTCGTCCTGCCGCTCTTCATTATCGTCTTGATGGCCGATATCGTCAGCGGCGAGCATAACGACGGGACGATTAAGACGCTCTTGTCTCGACCGGTCCGGCGCTTTAAGATTTTACTTGCAAAATGGATGACGACGTTATTGTACACGTCGCTACTCATCTTCATCACGGCGTTCGTCAGCTATGCGATCTCCGGGATCGTGCTCGGCTGGGACGGATGGACCGCGCCGATCTTGACAGGCTTCCAAGCCTCGCCGACTGGAACGTTTTCGACCGACTTCGTGCATACGTTGCCGATGTGGCAATATTTGCTCATGTCCGTCGGGCTCGCTTGGTTCGTCGTCGCTGCGGTCGGGACGATCGCACTCATGGTGTCGGTCGTCATCAAAAATACGGCGACCGGGATTGGCATCATGATGGCCGTCCTCATCTCGGGTCCGCTTTTGACGTCGCTCGGGTCGAATTGGGACAGTTCGAAGTATTTGGTCAACGTCAACTTCGGCCTTCATACCTATCTCGAAGGGCAGGCACCCCCGATCGATGGGATGACGTTACCGTTCTCGCTCGTCGTGATCACGCTCTGGTCACTAGCTGCTCTTGCATTCGCGTTTTATCATTTCACGCAAAAAGATGTGTATTGATTTGGCGTCGCCTTCACGGGCGACGTTTTTTTGTGCGGTTAAAAGGGCTAATCGGGAAGTAAGAACTAGTTCTATTGACTTAATATTTCAAATTATCAAAATAATTAAAAAGTTGGATATCTTAATTGTGTGAAACTATGTAAAGTTTGAATCACCACATAAGGAGGGACACACAAATGAAAAAAGTATTATCCACATCGATCATCGCCGGCGTCTTGCTCGTACCGCAACTCGTCGGTGCGAGCGAACTCAAATCGGGCACGTTGACGAAACCGTCGAACGAGGCCCCGACGACAATCGTCAAAGAATATGCGAAAGCGAAAGGGCAGTTCAAGACGCTCGAATCGAAGCAAGACAAAGTCGGTCAAGTCGTCAAATTGCAACAGACCGTTGACGGGGTACCGGTGTTCGGTGGAATCGTCGTCGGTGTCGTCGATGAGTCTGGTCAATTGAAGACGGTTGTCGATGATACGAAAGAAGTCAGAGGGTTACATAAATCGATCAAGTTGAACGAACAAAAAGCGATCCACCGCTATAAAGAGCTCGTCGGTCATCAAGGCGCGTATGAGCTTGAACCGAAAGCAGAACTCGTCGTCTATCCACAAGGAGATTCTTCCGTATATGCGTATGAAGTGACGGGAACGATCCTTGACGCGGACGAGCCGTCACGTTGGACGTATTTCATCGACGCGGCGAGCGGAGAAGTGTTGAACAAATACAATCAGCTGGCGCATGCGAAACCGACGAACGGGGTGACCGGCACGACGTACACGGGAACGGGCATTGACGTCCTCGGACAGAGCCAGACGTTCAAGACGACGAAGAGCGGCTCGTACTACTATCTTCAAGACTCGACTCGCGGTAAAGGGATTTACACGTATGACGCGAAAAACCGCACGACACTTCCAGGTGCGCTTTGGGCCGACCTCGATAACGTCTTGAACACGACGTACGACCGGGCCGCTGTCAGCGCGCACGTCAACGCGACGAAGACGTATGATTTCTTCAAGAACACGTATGGACGGAACAGTTACGACAACAACGGGGCCGCGCTTAACTCGACGGTCCACTATAGCCGCAGTTACAACAACGCGTTCTGGGACGGCAGTAAGATGGTTTACGGAGACGGGGACGGCCAAACGTTCACGTACCTCTCTGGTGCGCTTGACGTCGTCGCCCACGAGTTGTCTCACGCCGTCACGGAGTACACGGCAGGGCTCATCTATCAAAACGAGTCCGGGGCGATCAACGAAGCGGTCTCGGATATCTTCGGGACGGTCGCCGAGTACAGCGTCGGCACGGACTTTGACTGGTTGATCGGGGAAGACATCTACACGCCTGGCGTCGCCGGCGATGGACTCCGTTCGATGGCGAACCCGGCTGCTTACGGCGACCCGGACCACTACTCGAAACGTTACACAGGCACACAAGATAACGGTGGCGTCCATATCAACTCAGGGATCGTCAACAAGGCGGCCTACCTGCTTGGAAACGGCGGCACGCATTACGGCATCTCGGTCCAAGGCGTGGGCGTCATGAAGATGGGGGACATCTACTACCGTGCCCTCACGGTATACTTGACACCTACTTCGAACTTCTCAAGCCTCCGTCAGGCGGTCGTGCAGTCGGCGAAAGACTTGTACGGTGCGACGAGCCCGGAAGCGGTCGCGGCAGCGAAGTCATTCGACGCGGTCGGCATCAACTAACAGACAGACATCGACTTCGAAAGGAGTCGGTGTTTTTTTGTGGGCGATACTGGCTATGAACTTATGGGTAAAAGGAAAGGTATGAAAAAAAGCGAGGTGTATCCAAGTGATTGATATCGATGCATACAAAACTATCAAGCCATCTTCGCCGACGTGTTGTCGAATACGGCGACCGAACATGCGCCGTGGTATGTGTTGCCAGCCGACGATGAATGGTACGCCCGCTACATAGTCTCTTCGGTCATGATCGATGTGTTAGAACAGATCGACCCTGAGTTCCCGACGTTCACAGATGAAGAGCAAGACAGGATCGACGAAGCGATTCGAACGCTCGAGAACGAGTGAATAAAGGCGTTCTCGTGAACAGCGATTTCCCCTCTTGCATTGAAAGCGAATTCACAGTACAGTGGATATATCGAAAGACGTCTGACATCTGTACAAAGGAGTAATGCTCGTGGGGAATATTAGTTTATTGTTTGGCGGCGTGGCGTTGTTTTTAAACAGCCTCGTCATGTTCGGGAAAGTCGATGTGAAAAGCGCTGGCGTGTTCAGCTTGTTCACGGGTATATTGCAAGCGTTCATCGCGACGTGGCTCGTCGTTAACGCCGCGCCGGCCGAAGTGTTCGGGTATGCCGGCATTTATTTGTTCGCCTTCACGTACTTGTATGTCGGCGTGACGTTCTTGTTTGACATGGACGGGCGAGGCGTCGGGTGGTTCTCACTCTTCGTCGCGATTGCGGCCCTGTTTTACGCAGGCATCGGCTTCGGACGTGCCGACTTTGTGGACGGGGCGATGTGGGCGTTTTGGGCGTTCCTTTGGGCGCTGTTTTTCCTCGGCATGGGACTCGGTCGTCCTGTCGATGCGTTGACGGCGCGCGTCGCTTTTGTCCTCGCTTGGCTCACGTTGATCGTACCTGCGATGGTCGGTCTCGCCGGGCTGACGACTCCGCTCTATACGGTCATCTGGTGGGCCGCGAGCGGCACGGCCGTGCTTTATTTCAGTTTCACGATTTGGCGGCAACGCCGTCTCGTCGAAGTGACCCAATGAAAGACGCTCCCCGTGAGCGTCTTTTTTGCGGGTTAAATTGTGTCTAAAATGTGAAAAGGGGGAATGAGAAAGAAAAGGAGGCGGACTTACATGAGTGATGGATTAGTTTTGTTGCTTGGGCTACTATTATGTGGATGGATGCTGTTTGCCGTCGTATTTGATGATACAATTAAACGAAGAATTTGACAGGCCGTTTCCTTACGAAACGGTCTTTCGTTTGAGGAGTGAGCAAGATGGAAAAAACACCAGTCATCGTCATCGTCGGTCCGACGGCAGTCGGGAAGACGAAGACCGGGATCGAACTGGCGAAAGCGTTCAATGGTGAGATCGTTTCGGGAGATTCGGTTCAAGTGTATCGCGGAATGGACATCGGTTCGGCCAAAGTAACGGTCGAAGAAGCGGAGGGCATCCCGCACCACTTGATTGACATCTGTGATCCGGATGAACCGATGAGTGTCGCCAAGTTCCAACAACTCGCCCGCGCGGCGATTGACGATATATATGCGCGTGGGAAGCTGCCGATTCTCGTCGGCGGCACCGGCCTATACATTCGGTCGATATTATATGATTACGAGTTCACGGAACGTCCGGTCGACGAGGCGTTGCGTTCGAAGCTCGAGCAAGAAGCGGAACAACAAGGCGCTGCAGTGTTACATGAGCGGTTGCGATCTCTTGACCCGAGACGTGCCGAACTCATCCATCCGAATAACGTCCGTCGTGTCATCCGGGCGCTCGAGGTGGCGCTACAAGGAGATGTTCAAACGATGGACAGCGCGCCGTCTGAACACTACGCGTACAAACTGTTCGTCTTGCACGCCGATCGTGACGTATTATACGAGCGTATCAACGAACGGGTGGACGTCATGCTCGCCTCGGGACTCATCGAGGAAGTGGAGCGGCTTCTCGAATCAGGATATGGAGATACCCAGGCGATGCGAGCGATCGGGTACAAGGAAGTCGTACCTTACGTCGAGGGACGTATGTCCGAAGAACGGATGCGGGAGACGCTGAAACAACATACGCGACAATTCGCGAAACGGCAATTAACGTGGTTCCGCCATCAATTTGATGGGATTTGGGTAGATATGGGAAGAAAATCATTTGAACTATCGTATAAAAATATTTATGATGAGGTTGAGGGGTTTTTTCGAAAATTCCGATTATTTGAAAGAGACATAGACTAGGGGGAATGCAACATGAAGGCAAGCTATAACATCCAAGACCACTTTTTGAACCAGTTACGCAAAGAAATGGTGCCGACGACCGTGTTTTTAGTAAGCGGGTTTCAAATTAGGGGCGTTATCAAGTCGTTTGACAACTTTACCGTCATCGTTGAGTCGGAGGGGCGCCAACAATTGATTTACAAGCATGCGATTTCGACGTTCTCGCCAGCACGAAACGTCACGCTTTATGAGCCGGATGCGGTTGAAGTGACAGAAGGTTGATTAACGCATAAGAAAAGAGCGGCCCGGGGACCGCTCTTTTCTTATGCCGTTTTTACGTTCGGATCACGGTCGATCGCTTCGAGGACGCGATGAATCGCGCAACCGCCGAGAATCGATTCGAGTTGGTCACATAGCTGGGCCGGTGCCGAACGATACAGATGGGCGAACGTCCGCTTCCAAGAACGCTCCGCTGATTGGATCCGGACGAGCAAGTCGGCATGGCCGAGCTCTTTTAGCTTCTCGATGTTCATGCGGTTCGTCCGCGCGAACGCCGATAGGACGACCGCTTTCGCGAGCGGCGTTTGAACCGGATAACCGGCGACGATGAGGGCTGCCATCGCCCCTTTCAATTCGTGCTCGATCACGGATTCAAGCACCGAGTCGTGCGTATATGGATTACCGGCATGACCGGTTACGGCTTGCTCAAGCTCGGCTTCAGGTACCGGGCAGGCGGCCGCGTCTAAAATATGTTGAATGGTCGGATGGTCGTTCGCATAACGTGTCGCTTCCCCTGTCGCGATGAAACGTTCATACGTATCAATTAATGAAATCATGTCGATTCCCCCTTTTTCGAACTATCTATATCGTATCAATAAAGGTAAGCGCTTTCAATATATCGAGCGGATTTTTCCACCTATAACGAAAGTATGTTCGCCTACAAGGGTAAAACACGGTACAATGGGCACAGATGTGAAGGAGGGGCTAACATGAAATATTATCAACAGATCGATCCGGTCACCGGAGGAACGTTCGACCGACAGACGTATCGTATCCCGGCGATGGAGAAGTCCGACGAACGTCTGACAGATCTTACGGACGGGACACCCGTTCAGACGAAGGCGCTCGTCAGCACTGTCGAAGTCCGAGAAGGGAAATCAGGGGCGAAGTGGCTCCAACTGAACGTGACGACGGCAAGCGGATTAATTCGCGCCAAACATTGGTTGCGCGGGAACGAAGATCAGCTGTTGCCGATTTACGAATCGGGCGTCGTCGAACTTTCAGGAAAAATCGATGTCTATCCGAAGCCGGACGGGGCCAAGTCGATCACCATCGACAAAGTGCAACCGATCTCACGCGACGAGGCGGTGTCGTTACTGCCGGGATTGCCAGGTGAGGAGACGATCGAACAGTTCGCTGAAGAGCTGTTCGCGCTCCTATCCACGCTGTCATCAGACGCCCAGAAAATCGCCTATGCGCTGCTCGAAGATGTGTGGGACGATTTCGTTTTGGCGCCAGCGGCTTTGTATCATCATCACAACTACGCCGGTGGGCTATTGAAGCATACGACGTGTATGCTGCGGCTCGGTTATCGGATCCAAGAACAAGACGATTACTTGGCGACGGCGTTTCGTATAATTAAAGAAGCCGAGCAGTTGCACAAAGTAGACGTATGGAATACGATGAACGGTGTAAAAGTCGAGCAAGCGTTCCGTGGGACGTTCGAGTCGCTCTATGCGGCGTGTGAGGCGATCGCTGAGTTGAAAGAACCGTTACGTTGGGATGAGCTTGCCCTTGGCATCTTGTTCCATGATATCGGCAAGTTATACGAGTACAGTCACCTGTTATCGTCACCACGACGATTCGAAGAGTTGTTCGCCGTCAGTGGCACGAGTGAGACGACAGGCATCTCGATCAACCCGATGGGAAGTTTGATCGGTCATATGCCGTATGGTGGGCTGTTGTTCGAGAAGAGCCAACGCAGCGCGGGCGTCGTGTTGCCGCTCGACGTCCATCACCGAATCTGGCATATGATCTTATCGCACCACGGGAAGCGGGAATGGGGATCGAGCGTGCTCCCGGTGACGACGGAAGGCTGGCTCCTTCACTTGATCGACTTGCTCGACGCCCGCTATGAAAAATGGGCACGAGTCCATGACAATCTATGAAGTGAGGTATACGTGATGATTCCCGTGCAATTAGTGACCGGTTTTTTAGGCGCCGGTAAAACGACATATATGAATCGATTGCTCGCCGCGACGAATGAACGCATTTTGCTCATCGTCAACGAGCTCGGTTCGGTCAATCTCGACGAACAATTGATCGTCCAAATGGACCAAGAACAGATCGAGCTGTCTAACGGATGTATCTGTTGCTCGATTCAAAATGATTTGAGCAAGACGTTTTATCAACTCGCAGCTCGTGACAAGACGTTCGATCGCGTCGTCATCGAGACGACAGGGGTCGCCGATCCGGCCCCAATCATTCAGACCATCTATTATGATGATTACTTACGGTCACGCTTTAAATTGACGGCCATCTTGACCGTCGTCGATGCGAGCCAGATGGATCGTGATTTGTTCATCGAAGGGATCCATCAAATCGCTTACGCCGATATGATTTTGTTAAACAAGACAGATCTTGTGGACAGGGCGGCGCTTGAGCGAGCTTATGAGCGGATTCGGACCATCAATCCGACCGTGCGTGTCATCGAGACGGTACAGACAGAAGGAGATTATGACTTGCTCGAGAACACGTTCCAGCTCTCTCGAGTCGACGAAACCGTGCTGTCGGAGTTGACGGATGGACATGGTTCGGTCGCTTCGCTCCGCGCCATCACGTTAACGACGGACGTTCCGCTCGCCAGAGACCGCGTCACACGTTACGTGCGTGAAGTGCTCATGCATTATGAGGAGGACTTGTACCGTTTGAAGGCGATTGTCCGATTAGACGGTGAGGCGTCCAAGTTTGTCGTGCAGGCGACGAACCAGCTCATGGGAGCGACGTTCGCAAACGAGGCGAGCGACGATTCCCGTTCCGTATTCGTATGGATCGGAAAAGAACTCGACCGCGATGCGCTCGAACGTGGATTAAAAGCTTGCGAGGTGAATCAAATATGAAACTCATGCTAGTGGATGGCTTTAATTTGCTATCACGTTATTATTTTGCGACGGAGCGTCGCCGTGCGCTCGACCCTGACGTAACGGTGAAAGGATTGCTTCGAAAAGTGGATGGGTGGACGAACGACTTCACTCATATCGCCTTCTTCTGGGACGGCCCCCGTGAATCAACTCATCGTTTCGCCCTGTTTCCGGACTATAAGGCGACGCGTACCGGGTTACCGGAACCGTTATTTGACGACTACGTCAAATTGCGAGCAGCGTTGACAGAACGCGGGATTTTTCAATCTGAACTTGCCGGTTATGAGGCAGATGATTTGATGGGAGCGGTCGCGACCCAGTTTCCAGGTGAATCATACTTGTACTCTTCAGACCGCGACATGCACCAACTGTTATCGGATACGGTGTTTCAAATCGTCCCGAAAAAAGGAGAAGAAGTTCTTATGAACGGCGAGCTGTTCGAGTCCATATACGGCATCAAACCGCTCCAGTTCGTCGATGTGAAGGCACTCCAAGGCGATGCGTCAGACAACATCCCCGGTGTGCGCGGTATCGGACCGAAGACGGCGACGTTGCTCGTTCAATCGTATAATACCGTTGAAATCCTGTACGAACGTCTAAAGAACGAGCAACTGCTCGAGGCACATCGCAAGTTTTCGAAGAAGCTCGACGGACACGAGGAAATCGCGTTGTTGTCAAAGCAATTGTCGCGTATCGACGTGCATGCGCCGATCGAGACAGACTGGGAGGCGTACCGGTTTGGTTCACATCTATTTTGATGCGGCGACGAATCAACAGACGAGCGAGGTCGGCCTCGGGGTCTGGATGAAGACGTCGGACGGTACGGTCAGTATCCATACACACAAAACATCGGGACTGACGAGCGTCCAAGCCGAGCTCGCCGCGCTCCGCTTTGCGCTTGAACAAGCCCATCGGTTACACGGTGAGACGACGTTCATGATCCACTCGGACGCCGAAACAATCGTTCGGGCACTTGAACAACGGTTCTTAAAAGATCGTTCGGTAAAGCCGCTTTTTCTTGAGGTGCTCATCGCTTATGATGAGTTGCCCGTCACATTCATCAAATGGGTGCCACGTAGTGAAAACAAGGCTGACCGCGTCGCCAAACAGGCGTTATTAAGGGAATGATTGAAAAAGTCGGGACAAGGTCTCGACTTTTTTTAGATTTGACGCCACGCCCGTTTCTTTTTCACATAAGTTTCGCTAGAATGAAAGCGTAGTCAAAAAAAGAGGGGGAATTTTCATGGAATATCGGATTGAAAGGGACACGATGGGGGAAATCAACGTTCCTGCTTCAGCGAAATGGGGCGCACAAACTCAACGGAGCTTGCAAAACTTTAAAATCGGGACGGAGAAGATGCCGCTTGAGGTCGTGCATGCGTTCGCAATTTTGAAGAAAGGCGCTGCCTTGGCTAACGCTGAACTCGGCGTTCTCGAGCAGGACAAGGCGGATATTATCGCCGAAGTCGCGGATGAGATTGTGGCGGGCGACCACGACGCCGAGTTTCCGCTCGTCGTCTGGCAGACAGGTTCGGGTACGCAATCAAACATGAACGTCAATGAAGTCATCGCCCATTTGGCGAACGACAAGTTGAAAGCACGCGGTCAGTCGATCACGATTCATCCGAACGATGACGTCAATAAATCACAAAGTTCAAATGACACGTATCCGACAGCAATGCATATCGCAGCCATCCTCGCGGTAGAAGACAAAGTCCTCCCAGCGATTGAGGCGCTACATGCGACGCTCGATAAAAAAGCAGAGGCGTATATGGACGTCGTCAAAATTGGACGCACCCACTTGCAAGACGCGACGCCGGTCACGCTCGGGCAAGAAATCAGCGGTTGGGTCCGGATGCTTGAATTATCAAAACAGATGATTGAACGGACGCTCGACCCGTTGACGGAACTCGCGCTCGGCGGAACGGCCGTCGGCACTGGGATTAACGCTCATCCTGAGTTCGGGGAAGTCGTCGCGGCTAAAATTTCGGCGGAGACCGGAAAACAATTCGTGACGGCTGTGAACAAATTCCATGCGCTCACGAGCCACGACCAGCTCGTGTTCACACACGGTGCGTTGAAGGCGCTTGCTATGGATGCGATGAAGATTGCCAACGACGTCCGTTGGCTCGCCTCAGGCCCACGTGCCGGTATCGGTGAAATCACGATACCTGAAAATGAGCCAGGCAGCTCGATCATGCCGGGTAAAGTGAACCCGACACAGAGCGAGGCGTTGACGATGGTGGCGGCCCAAGTGCTCGGCAACGATGCGACGATCGGGTTCGGCGCGAGCCAAGGAAATTTTGAATTGAACGTGTTCAAACCGGTCATCATGTACAACTTCTTACAGACGTGCCGTTTGTTGACGGACAGTCTGCATTCGTTCGATGTACACTGTGCGGTCGGCATCGAGCCCGATTTGGATGTGATTGCCCATAACGTGGAACGCTCCCTCATGCTCGTCACGGCGCTCAACCCACACATCGGTTATGAGAACGCGGCGAAAATTGCCAAGTTGGCTCATACACAAGGGACATCGCTTAAAGAAGCGGCGCTTGAAACCGGATTGTTGAGCGAGGAACAATTTGACAAGTGGATTCGTCCGGAAGAGATGACGTCTCCGAACTTAAAAGTGGAAAAATAAGAGAACAGCGGCTGAAAAGCCGCTGTTCTCTTATTTATTTTAGGACATAAGTACTAACGATATGGCAAACAATAGGAATTAAATGAGGAAATAGTTGTATTTTCGTGTAGGAAGTCGCATAATCGAAGACAGAAGCGAATTTCGGGAAGAACGAAACTGGGGGGTCGGGAATGGAGCATCAACCAACAGATCGCGTACACGATATATTATCGAAACTGACGGAGGCACGACAGCTTCCGACACACGATATCGAATTTCTTTTAAGTTGGGTGAAGACGGAAGTCCGGAAGCGGCGGCTGATGCATTTACTTGAAATATTCAGCCGTGTCGAGTCGGAAGTCCGGGATTTACCACCCGTCTTATCGCAGGCGGAAGCGAACGCGTTGCTTGCACCGGTCAAACGTTACATACATACGATTCTCGGAATCGATCAAGAAGATGAGGATCTCGTGCTCGTTTTGGCGGCGAGCTTCTCGACGTTCAGCCGATACAAATCGCGCATCGAAAAACTTGGGGCGAGACCGGTGTTTTTACAGACGTTGGAAGAAGCCGTCGAATACGATTATGAAGACGTGCCGAAAGCGATCATCATGGATGTGGAGCTATGGCCTAACTTCCTTGAACGTGACATCCAATCGTTTGTCAGCAAAATGAAAAAACTATACGTACCGCTCATCGTCATCGGGACGAACGAACATTATCGTCTCGCCGCTTACTCGTATGGCTTTGATGACTACTGGGAGTCGTGGATCCCGATGGAAGAACGTCTTGTCCGTCTCGGGTTGCATATCGAAAAGGCGCGTCTCGTCTCGAACGCGCTACTCATCGATGAGTTGACCGGCGCCTTCAATCGTAAATATTTAAAAGCAACGTTCGGTCGCTTCATGTCCCGGCTCGAACGTTCGGGAGAGAGTTTTACGCTCGCCTTACTAGACATCGATCACTTCAAGCAACTGAACGACACGTTCGGTCACGCATACGGGGATGAAGTGCTCCACCGGGTCGCTGAAGAGATTCGGCTCGCGATCCGTTCGAGCGACGAATTGATTCGCTACGGTGGTGAGGAGTTTCTCATCATCTTGAACGTCTCGGACCGGGCCGTTGTCGATGCCGTCCTCGAACGTGTTCGGACGCGCATCGAACAGATGACGTTCCCGTACGAGCATCACGTGACGGTGTCGATCGGCTATACCCGTGTCTGTCAGCTCGGCATGACGCTCGGGGAATGGTGTGCGTATGCGGATGAAGCGCTCTACAAGGCGAAACGGGACGGACGCAACCGGATCATCCGATACTCGACGGCGGTCCGGGATGAGAAACGTCTGGCCTACGTCACGATGAGCTCGAAAAAATATGCGCTTTTGGCCGACCAGTTGCCGAAGCAGCATCGCCGCTACGAGATTGTCTATCGACCGTACGGCGCCTACGTCTGTAATGACCATGTCGAAATGTTCATTTTAGACGAATCCGGGTCAAGCGAGGCTCGGACAATGTCCGCGGTGAAAGAGCAACGCGGCAAGTATAGTCACATCCTTGCCGTGACGGCACGCACCGCCGCGGAGCTTGGATTATACGACGATGTGTCCGAAACGGACGGAGAAGACGTCATCACGGAAAAAATCGAACAGTGGCTCGAAAAGCTACCAGACTAAAAAAGACATCGACTCAGTCGATGTCTTTTCTGTCGTATTGATAAAATGTGAAACCGTACGCGTGGCGTTCGTCGGCAAGGTGTGATTGCTCGCGCGTGATGACGACGTCAGGGAGTTCCGGGTAAAACGTGTCTGCCTCGAAAGTCCCGTCGACTTCTGTCACGTAAAAACGGTCCGTGAACGGCATCGTCTGCTCATAAAGAGTCGCCCCACCGATGACATAGAAATCTTCAGACGTTTCTGACCCGTTTAGCCGGTCGAGATCGTGCCACACCTCGACCCCTTCAGCCTCGAACGTCTCATCCGTCGTGACGACGATGTTACGTCGGTGCGGCAAGGCCCGGCCGATCGATTCATACGTCTTTCGGCCCATCACGATCGTCTGGCCGGTCGTGATCGCTTTGAACTGTTTCAAGTCGTCTGGAAGTTTCCATAACAAGCCGTTATCTTTCCCGATCTCGCGATTCGTTCCGTAAGCGACGACGTGGATGATCATACGCTCACCTCTCCTTTAATATGCGGATGCGGGTCATAATCGACAATCTCAAAATCTTCAAAACGGAAGTCCTCGATAGATGAGACGTCACGCAAAATGTTAAGTTTCGGGAGCGGACGCGGCTCACGTGTCAACTGAAGTTTCACTTGCTCGAGATGGTTATGGTAAATGTGCGCATCGCCGAGTGTGTGGACGAAGTCACCGACCTCAAGGTTCGTGACGTGCGCGACCATATGAGTCAACAAGGCGTATGACGCGATATTGAACGGGACGCCGAGGAACGTGTCCGCGCTTCGTTGATAAAGCTGGCACGATAACTTCCCGTCCGCGACATAAAACTGGAACAACAAATGGCACGGCGGGAGCGCCATATCTTCAAGTTGACCCGGGTTCCAAGCCGATACGACGAGGCGACGTGAATCGGGGTTCGTCTTGATCTGTTCAATCACTTCGGCGAGCTGGTCGACGCTCGTGCCGTCCGGTTTCGGGAACGAGCGCCACTGGGCACCGTAGACGGGACCGAGGTTGCCGTCCTCGTCGGCCCACTCGTTCCAAATACGGACGCCGTTGTCTTGCAAATACTTGACGTTCGTGTCGCCCGTGATGAACCAGAGCAGTTCATGGATGATTGAACGTGTATGTAGTTTTTTCGTCGTGATGAGGGGGAACCCGTCCTGAAGGTTGAAACGCATCTGATAGCCGAAGACGCTCGTCGTCCCGGTGCCGGTCCGGTCCTCTTTGACAACACCGTTCTCGAGGATATGGGTGCATAAATCATGGTATTGTTTCATGTGGGAAGTCCCCTTTCTCGTTAAAAATTAACATAAAGACGCACTTATTATAACACAATATATTGATGACATAACGTTCCGAATTCTATATGCAGATGTATTTGTCTGAAAGTACGTCGATTTCTGGAACGAACGTTATTGGAGCGGGGATGGGTAGTCCGTGACAGAATGGACGCCCTCTGTTAGCTTCGTCATGTTACGTTGAGAGTATAAATACACATCCCCAAAAATCTCAATCCTCTTTTCTTGAACCCGAATCGCACAGTCTTTGTTGGACGCATAGACCGGCAACTCTTCGGATAAAAGGGCGAGTTCTTGTTTGACTACACCCATGTTATGTTCGAGATCGAAGTGGGAGAGAACTGAAAAGTCATGTAACGCCAGGCCGTTGTAAATCGTTGTTGCGGAAGTCGAATAACCTAAGTTTGGGGAGCAAATCCATTTCGAAGACATATTGATCGCGCCTGCACTGGCTCCGATGACAATACCACCATTAGATTGAATCGACTCTAATAAATCGTACTCATATAAAAACATGTTTTGTTTTACGGTGTCCCCACCTAATAGAAAAATCATCGAAGCCTCACTAATCCGGCGTTTCGCCTCTTTCTGACCTACTTCGTAATTGATTAGATGGTACTCGTCAAATATAATTCCCGCATCCTCTAACCAAGACAGTTCGGTGAACCCGTTTACTGAAGTGGAGGCAGGATTCGAACTGATCATCACGAGCGAATGACGAGTCGTCGTGTCTCGAGATAATGCATGGGCCAAATTATTTGGGAAGAAATTGTTGAACCAGCCTAGATAGTAGTACGTAGCCATATTAAGTCTCCTTCAACAGATGATTGAGGAATCAATCATATTGTACCCGATTTAGTTGGAATCTTTTCCAAAAACAATATGAGGTACTTCTTATAGAGAGGAATATGGACGGCCCTTCGAATCAACAGCTTTTCTTTCAGCAATCGTTCCGATTCCTCAGCTCGTTTGATAAGTAATGACATCCTATGAACGAGGTGACTTTCCATTTGATTATCTTTCGTTGAAACGGTGAATTCATTAGTAACAACTTCATGTACGAAAAGGAGGTTTACGATGAGAGCAGTAATTTGTACCGCATATGGGCCGCCGGATGTGCTACAGCTTCAAGTGGTGGACAAGCCTGTGCCGAAAGACTTTGATCTGATGATTAAAGTTCATACTTCGGCCGTCCATTCAGGAGATCGTCGCCTACGAGCACTCGATGTACCGGCAGCTGGTAAGCTTCCGATGCGGGTCGTCGTCGGTTTCACGGCGCCGCGACAGCCGATTTTAGGTGTCGTCTTGGCAGGGGAAGTCGTTGAGACGGGCAGACGCGTCGAGCATTTTAAGGTCGGAGATCGCGTCTATGCGTTGACCGGGATGCGATTCGGAGGATACGCCGAATATGCGTGTGTCAAAGAGAGTAAGTGTGTCGAACTCATGCCTCAAAACGCTAGCTATGTCGAAGCGGCATGCCTACCGTTCGGCGGGACGACCGCCCTTCATTTTTTGCGAAAAGTGAACATTGAGCAAGCGAAGACCGTATTGATATACGGGGCTTCCGGTGCAGTCGGTTCAATGGCCGTTCAAATCGCGAAATATTACGGGGCTCACGTGACGGCTGTCTGTAGGGAACGAAATTTTGAACTCGTAAGAAGTTTAGGGGCAGACGTTGTGGTCGATTATACGACAGCAGGATACGATAACAACTTGACCATATATGACGCCGTGTTTGATGCGGCCGGTAAAATCGATAAACAAATGGCCCGTAAGCATATCGGGGAACATGGAAAGTTTAGTTCCGTAGCCGGTCAAGGTGTCTCAAGTGAACGGAAGGAGGACCTGACTTTTCTGAACGAACTGTTCGACTCGGGACGTGTGAGAGCCGTCATTGACTCGATTTATCCGCTCGAGGACATCGTCGCGGCCCATCGTTACGTGGATGCGGGCGGGAAGGCCGGAAATGTCATCGTGACAGTGGCACGAACGGATTAATTGAACAAATAAGTTAAAGGTTAAAGGCGTGCGTTTCGTCGATAGTCTTTGTTTTCGCCACGTTGCTTATAGGGTATACTTGTGAAAGACAATGAAAGGGAGGGGTTCGATGAAATTACAAGGTATGAACATCCTGCAAATCGTCAGTGACGATTTTGAAGATTTAGAACTGTGGTATCCGATCCACCGCTTACGAGAGGAAGGCGCGAACGTCATCCTCGCCGGGGAGAAAGGTGCGCACGTCTACACGGGGAAATATGGCGTTCCCGCAAAGTCCGACGTCGCGTTTGAAGACGTGGACATCACGTCATTCGATGCGTTGCTCGTGCCTGGTGGTTGGTCACCAGACTTGTTACGTCGCTTTGACTCGGTGAAAGGGTTCGTCCGCTATATGCATGACCAAAAACGTCCGATCGGTCAAATTTGCCATGCCGGCTGGGTGCTCATTTCCGCTGACATTCTTAAAGGTGTCAACGTTACAAGCACACCAGGCATTAAAGATGATATGGAAAACGCAGGTGCGATCTGGCATGATGAGCCGGTCGTCGTCGATGGGCATATCGTTTCGAGTCGTCGTCCACCTGATTTGCCAGATTATATGCGCGCCTTCATCGATGTGATGGCGAAGCGCTGAACAACTTATAAAGGAGCTTACGAACGTTGAACCTTAAATCAAATCCAATTCTCCGCAAATCGATGGAGACGTCTTCTTATGCGACCGCACCGATGACGAAAGCCGGTACGTGGTCTAAAATCTTCATGTTGCTCATGCTCGTCACAGCGACTGCCGGAGTGACATGGTCGCTCGTCCCAACGATCGGAGAAGGCCTTCTCTTCCCGATCATGATCGGGTCGCTCATCCTCGGGCTATTGCTCGCGCTCGTCATCATGTTCAAACCGCACACGGCACCTGTCGTCGCCCCACTCTACGGGATCGTCGAAGGCGTCTTCGTCGGGACGATCTCGTACTTCTTTGAATCAATGGTGCCAGGCATCGTCGGTCGTGCCGTGTTGACGACGTTCGTCGTCGCTTTCGCGATGTGGTTCGTCTACTCGACAGGTCTCGTCAAAGTGACGCAGAAGTTCCGCGCCGGTATCATGGCCGCCATCTTTACGGTCATGCTCCTTTATCTCTTCCAAATCGGGATGAGTTTCTTCGGAGCAGGACTACCATTCATGACAGGTTCATCACCGCTCGCGATCGGTGTCCAGTTCGTGATCGTCATCATCGCCTCGCTCGCGCTCGTCCTCGACTTCGACTATATCGCGCGACAAGTCGAAGACCGGGCACCGAAACATCTCGAGTGGGTGGCCGCGTTCGGTTTGATCGTGACGCTCATCTGGCTCTATATCGAGTTGCTCGACTTATTGTATCGTCTCGCGATGCGCGACTAAAAATCATCGGCCACAAGGCCGGTGATTTTTTTCAGGAAGACAGGAAAGGATGTGAATGCCCTCATCCGTTGAGGGCGAAACGTATGAAGAAAGTCATCATCATCGGTTCAGGGATCGTCGGTATCTCGGCCGCTTATCATTTGGCGGGGAAAGCTGATGTCACCGTCATTGACAGAAAAGAAGTCGGGCGGGCGACCGACGCCGCGGCAGGTATCGTCTGCCCGTGGATCGCCCAGCGCCGTAACAAGGCATGGTACGCGCTCGCCAAAGGCGGTGCCCGCCACTATGCGACAGTCGTCGACGACTTGAAGCGAGAGGGCGAGACAGAGACCGGTTACAAACGTGTCGGGACGCTCGCTTTACATGAAGACAAGAAGTTGAACGAGATGCAAGAACGGACGGCGCTGCGCCGGGAAGAAGCACCTGAAATCGGTGACTTGACCCGGCTGACGGCAGAAGAAGCGAGAGCGCTGTTCCCACCGCTCTCGGACGAATATGACGCTCTCCTCGTCGAAGGCGGGGCTCGCGTCGATGGGGAGAAGTTGCGAGCGGCCCTCGAACGGGTCGCCGTGAAGCGCGGCGTGACCTTGATTGACGGCTCGGCCGTCCTCGTTGAAACGGACGGCTATCATGTCGAGTGCGACGGTGTCCGCTATGAGGCTGACGAGATCGTGCTCGCCTGCGGGGCGTGGTTGCCCGAATTGATGGAGCCGATTGGTTACACGGCCCGTGTCGCCGGGGAAAAAGCGCAAATCGTGCACGTACAGCTGCCAGATACAGACGCGTCCGACTGGCCGGTCGTCATGCCGCCGCGTCGCCGCTATTTACTCGGATTTGAAGCAGGACGAATCGTCATCGGCTCGACACATGAGCGGGGGAAGGCGTTCGACGCACGACCGACGGCAATCGGGATTCATGAGGTGCTCTCGAAAGGGTTAGAATCGGCCCCGGGACTCGCCGAAGCCGAACTGATTGAGACGCGGGTCGGCTTCCGTCCGGTCACCCCGAACTCGATTCCGATTCTCGGTCGCGTGCCGGGAGCGGAGCAGTTGCTCGTCGCGAACGGTCTCGGGTCATCCGGTTTGACAGTCGGTCCGTACATTGGGAAAGTGCTCGCCGACCTCGTTCTGACCGGGGACTGTGAGCTTGATCTATCACTCTATCCGATGGCAGAATCGGTATTTAAAACGGAAGACAACTAATCGAAGCAAGGCGGTGAACGAATGCGGTACGAATTTGATTTGATCGACGATGAAAATGATGAGTTTGAGCAGCTGGCGGATAATGTAGGCACGGTCATGGTGTTTGATGAGTCGTGGGAAAACGTCAGCCCGCAAAGCAAGGTGATGATCTCATTGAGCCGAAATGCCATGATTGGTCTCGGCACGGAGTTGATTCGAATGGCACACCGCTTCGAAGTCGGCCGACACGTTCATGTTGAACCGATGATGGAAGGATTGGTTTGTCAACGCATGGGTGTCTTTATGACGCCGGAAAGTTCGGAACTGATTATCGCCTGCGGAGACGAATTGGACGTGGATTCGTACATCCCCCCCGAACTTCAAGAGTAGCATCTCCACTACGTTACCGGAATATAAAAAGTCGCCTATCACTTCTACACGCACAAGAAGGGGAAGGCGACTTTTTAGTTATTTTTTCTCATGATTCCGTGGAGGAAAAAATGAAAATGTTCGCGCATCGTGTCGGTCATCTGTGCCGTGGAAAGTTGAGGGTCCGACAAGATGGCTTGTTGCATCAATTGAACGTAGCGCAAATAAGCGTCGGTCGAGATGTCCGGGTCGACCGCTCCGGTCATCTTGCCGTACTCGATCAAGTTCCGAAACGCGGCGTACCCGCGGGCCGCGAGTTGTTGCCACGATGGGTCGGTCGTGACGATCGTCAACACCGTGTCGTCGAACATTCCCGCCGATTCAATTTTTCGTCTCAAAATGTCAATCAACAACTGCTCAAACGGGATCTGTTCCTCGATCCGTTGCTCGATCCAATTCATTTCTTGCTCGGTCAGGTGCGTGAGGACGTGCAGGATGACTTGCTCTTTCGAACCGAAGTAATTGTAAATCGAGACAGGAGAGACCGAGGCGGCACGGGCAAGCTCGTTGATCGTAAAGCGCGACTGTTCTTTTGTCATGAGCGTCCGAGCGGCCTCGAGTATGGCTCGGCGCTTCTCTTCGGTCCGTTTCGTGAATCCGTCCATCAGTAACCCTCCCTTCTATTATTTTGTAATCAATATACCATTTCCATTTCAAAAAATAACGTGATATACTAGTTTTGTAATGATAATGTTCATATATTTCAAAAATAGGGGGGATATGCATGATTCAAATCGAGCGGTTGACGAAGCGGTTCGACGCGTCGCACGGTATCTTTGACGTCTCGTTGACGGTCGAACGAGGGACCGTCTTTGGTTTCATCGGTCCGAACGGGGCAGGTAAATCGACGACGATCCGCCACTTGATGGGGTTGCTTCATGGCGACTCTGGTAAAGCGACGATCATGGGACATGATTGTTGGCGGGAGAGTGAGACGGTGAAGGCGTACGTCGGCTACTTGCCCGGCGAGATCAACTACCCGCAAGACATGACGGGGGAAGAGATCATTCGGCTGACGAGTCGCCTGCACGAGACGAGTATTGAACGAGAGACACGTCTCCGCCAAATCTTTGCCTTCGATACGACGTTAAAAGTCCGAAAAATGTCAAAAGGGATGAAACAAAAACTAGCAATCGTGACGTGCTTCATGAAAGATGCCCCCGTTTATTTGTTGGACGAACCGACGAGTGGTCTCGACCCGCTCATGCAAGAACGGCTCATCGAATGGGTGCTCGCCGAGAAAGCGTCTGGGAAAGCCATCTTAATGAGCTCCCACCACTTTCCGGAGATGGAGAAGACGTGTGACCGGGCCGCGCTCATTAGAGACGGACGAATTATCATTGAGTCCGAGATGAACGAACTGAAGCGAAGAAGTGTGAAGACGTATCAGGTCGGGTTGAAAAGCGAGACCGATGCGGGTGCGCTGGCGTCACAGATCGGGACACGCGACGGTCGCAACGTCGTCGTCTCGATTTCGAGTCCAGAAGAACTGAACGGATTTCTCGCCATGTTGACGCAATTTGAAGTGGAGTCGCTCACGAGCGGGGCCGACGAGCTCGAGCACATGTTCATGCAATATTATGGGGAGGCGACGTAAATGGTATTGATCGCATCGCTGTTTAAACAAAACCGCAGTTGGATTTTAGGATACTCGATCGGGACGAGTCTATATTTGTTCTTCTTGGCCTCTGTCTTTCCGTCGATTAAAGAGACAGGCTTGATCGAAGGGAAACTCGAATCATTGCCCCCTGAGCTGCTCGAGGTGTTCAAGATCGACCCGACTCTCGCAATGGACAACGTCATCAACTTACTCGGAGGCAACTATTATGGCCTCATCTTTTACGTCCTCGCGATCTTGTTCGCGCTCACGTTTGCATCACGACTCATGGGGAAACCGGTCGATTCGGGAGAAGTCATGCTGTTCATGGCGGCACCAATCTCACGACGTGCCTACGTCTCGGCGAGTCTTGTCGTCTTGCTCATCGCAACGATTCTATTCGTCGGGTTGAACGGACTGAGCCTAACGCTCGCTGACGTGCTGTTTGACTTGGCAATCGATTACGGCGTCATGTGGACGTTGCAATTGAACGCGGGTCTCATTTTACTCGTTCTCGGTGCCATCGCCTATATTCTAGCGAGTCTGTTCGATGACAGCACCCGTTCTTACATGGTGACGGGTAGTTTGTTCGCTCTCTTCTTGATCGCGAACATTTTCTCTGGTTTCAGCGAGCGGCTCGAGTGGCTCGAACGTTTATCGCTCTTTTCGCTGTTTGACGCTAACGCCCAAGTGGGAGGCGACGTTCCCTTGCTGTCCCTACTCGTGCTGAGTGGATTGTTCCTCTTTGCCGCGTTGGCTTGCTATGCCCGCTTCACCCGAAAAGATTTGACGATTTAGTTTTTCGGAATAAGATCTCGGGTATGTTACAATCAGCTCGAACAGTTGAAAGGGGAATGATGATATGCAACTCGCAACGTTACGAAATGGCGTCCAAATCCCGATGATCGGGTTCGGCGTCTGGCAAGTCGATAATGAGACCGAGGCGCCACAAGCGGTCGCTGAGGCGTTGAAAGTCGGTTACCGCCATATCGATACGGCAGCCGTCTATAAAAACGAAGAGGGCGTAGCTAAAGGCATTACGACTTCAGGAGTCAGCCGCGACGACATCTTCTTGACGTCGAAGATATGGAACGAGGATATCCGTCAAGGACGGACGAAGGAAGCGTTCGCCGAATCGCTCGCGCGCCTTGAGACGGACTACTTGGACTTGTGCCTCTTGCATTGGCCGGTCGACGGCTTTGTCGAGGCGTGGAAAGACCTCATTGATTTATATGAGGCTGGAAAGATCAAAGCGATCGGTGTCTCAAACTTCAAAGAGCATCACCTCGAGGCGTTGAAAGAAGCGGGACTCATGATACCGCTCATCAACCAAGTCGAGTTGCATCCACAACTACCGCAACCGGACCTTGTCGAGTATTGTCAAGACGAAGGTATCCAAATCGAGGCGTGGAGCCCGCTCATGCAAGGTAAGTTCCTCGACATCCCTGTGTTCGCGGAGATCGCCGAGAAGCATGGGAAGACGCCAGCCCAAGTCGTCCTCCGTTGGCACTTGGAGACAGGGAACGTCGCCTTGCCGAAATCGGTGACGCCACATCGAATTAAAGAAAACTTCGACGTGTTCGACTTCACGCTCGATGCGGACGACATGGCGAAAATTGATGCGGCTGCGACTAACGAACGTCTAGGGCCAGATCCTGACAATATTGATTTTTAAACACATTGAGACCCGTTTTTGGGTCTCTTTTTGTGTATGAGCGGAGTCTCATGGGTATAGAAAACTATGTTAATAAAGGAGGTGTCAGATCTTCTTCGGGAGATCCTATTTATGGACTTATCAAAATGGCCATTGATCAACTGGCTGGCGTTTTTGGCGACCGTCGTCATCAACTACTTTGCGAGCGGGGATAATGCGGCAGTGTCGGACCGGATCGACATTTACTTCAAACCGGCCGGCTACGCGTTCTCGATTTGGGGACTGATTTACGTGGCGCTCGCCGTTTGGCTCGTTTTACAATTGAAAAAAGGGTCGGTCGCGAATCGGCAGGCGAATCGGATGAAGGCAGGGTTTCTCGTCTCCTGCATATTGAACGGCTTGTGGCTTCTCGCCTTCACGAATGAATGGTTCATCGCCTCGCTCGTCGTCATGGTGCTCTTTTTGACGACGCTCGCATGGCTGTATCACGTGGCGTTCCGGACATCGACGAGCTGGCTCGATCGCTTTCCTTTCTCGGTCTATATCGGCTGGGTGTCGGTCGCGACGATTGTCAACGTGTTCGTCGTCATGAAAACAGAACGCATCACGACCGTGCTCGGTCTCGATGAACTCGCCTGGACGTCGCTCATGCTCATGGTCGGTGTCGTCCTCGCCCTCGTCTTTATGTGGTGGCACCGCGATTTCATTTATCCACTCGTGTTCGTGTGGGCCTATATCGCTATTTTCGCCCGAATCGACAACGCGACGCTTTACGTCGTCCTTGTCAGTGCGTTGATTTTGCTCACGCTCGGATATGTCGGGCTCATCATTTGGAAACGCCCGCGCGGGTTTCTCCATCACTCTCGTAAAACAATCCAATAAGCCAAATGACCGTCAACTGATGACGGTCATTTTTTTGCGTTCTCAAGAACTTAAAATTTAATATGTTTCATGGATAATTATTCTTTATTTATCATAAGTTATTTTAAATAAAGGCTTGGTAAAGCTAGTGATAACGCTTTCAAATCTTATACGTGTGACTATTGTTATGCAAAAACGTATACAATCCGCTTGATTTTTCAGAATATTTAGAACAAAATAAAACTTACGAACAATTACGAAAGAGAGGGGTTGATTCGATGAAACGGACGAGTTTGTACGATTCACGATTCGAAAAAGACGCTTGCGGCATCGGCCTATACGTCAACCTTAACGGAGAGAAAAAACACGACATTGTCAGCCGTTCGCTATCCATGCTCTGCAAACTCGAGCACCGAGGTGGTCAAGGTGTGATCGACGCCGGAGACGGCGCGGGCATCATGACCGAGATCCCACACGAATTGTTCCTTCAGACGATGAATCTGCCGGCACCAGGCAACTATGCGGTCGGAATGGTATTCTTTCAGCCTGAAGAGACGAAGTTGCGTGACAAGCAACAGATGATGGAGCGTCTCGCGGAAGAGATCGACTTGGCGACAATCGCGTGGCGTGAAGTTCCTGTCGACGCCTCTGCGATCGGCGAACATGCGCGCGTCACGAAACCGACGATTTATCAGTGGTTCGTCGCTTGCCCGTATTTAGATTATCACGCGAACGAGCGCTCGCTGTACGAGTTGCGCCGCACCATTGAAAAAGTCGATGAACTCAACCTGTATATGCCTAGCTTCTCGACGAAGACGATCGTTTATAAAGGAATGCTCACACCGGAACAAATTGAACGATTTTATATTGACTTGCAGTCGCCATTTTACAAGAGTACGTTCGGAATCGTTCACTCACGTTTCTCGACGAACACATTTCCGTCATGGGAACGGGCCCATCCGAATCGAATGATCGTCCATAACGGGGAAATCAACACACTCCGCGGCAACATCGACGCGATGCGGGCCCGTGAAGGCGTGATTGAGACGGACTTGTATGAGAACGTCGACCGGTTGTTCCCCGTGCTACAGGAAGAAGGAAGCGACTCGTCGATGCTTGACAATGCGTTCGAGTTCTTCACCCGGACTGGACGGTCGATCGCCCATACGGCGATGATGCTCATCCCGGAACCGTTCATCGAAGGAAAAATCGATAAACAAAAACGAGATTTTTATCAGTATCACTCGTCCATTATGGAACCGTGGGACGGGCCGACCGGTGTCGTCTTCACGGATGGCCGCCAAATCGGTGCTATCCTCGACCGAAACGGTCTAAGACCGATGCGTTATATCGAGACGACTGACGGTGAGCTCATCTTGTCGTCAGAGAGCGGTGTCATCCCGGTCCAAGCCGAGAAAGTCTTGAAAAAGGAACGGCTTCGTCCCGGTCAATTGTTGCTCATCGACTTAGAATCGAAGCGACTCATCCCCGATGCGGAGATTAAACAGACGATCTCGCGTGCTGAACCGTATGGCAAATGGCTAAAACAAATGAAGACGCTCGAGGACGCTCCTGTAGATGAGCCGGTCATATCGGTCATTCTGTTAAAACAACGTGCGTTCGGTTACACGAAAGAAGACATTGAACAATATATCGTCCCGCTCATCCGTGAGAAGAAGGATCCAATCGGTTCGATGGGGCATGACCAACCCGTCGCCGTCCTCTCAGAGCGGCCGCGTTCTTTGTTCCATTACTTTAAACAACATTTCGCCCAAGTGACGAACCCTCCAATCGATGCGCTCCGTGAAAAAGTCGTCACGGCGACGTTCACGTGGATCGGGCCGCAATCGAATCCGGTCCATACCGGGCGCGGTCACGCCAGCCGGGTATGGCTCGAACATCCAATCTTAGACGCGGTCACGCTCCGCGGGATCGAGTCCAAGTTGCGTGTCGAACGCATCGATGCGACGTACGTCGAGGGCTTGGAACACTCGCTTGAGACGTTGTTTGCGCGCGTCGAAACGGCCGTTAAAGAAGGCGCGGAAGTCATCGTCTTGTCCGACCGAGACATGAGCGCAGAACGGATCGCCATGCCGGCGCTACTCGTCATGAGCGCCGTCCATCAACGGCTCATCCGTTCAAATTTGCGCGCATCATGCAGCCTCGTCAGCGAGAGCGGTGAGTTGCGGGAAGTTCATCAAGCCGCGGCGTTGATCGGTTATGGGGCCGACGCCGTATACCCATATTTGGCATACGCCACAATTCGGGAAGCAATCGAGACGAATCAACTGTCCTACTCGCTCGATGAGGCGGTCAAACGTTATCAAGCGGCGACGGTCGACGGGATCGTGAAAGTCATGTCGAAGATGGGGATCTCGACCGTGCAAAGTTATCGCGGCGCCCAAATCTTCGAGGCGGTCGGTTTAGACCGCGGCCTCGTCGAGACGCATTTCCGGGGGACGACGTCACAACTTTCTGGTATCGGCTTCGCAGAACTTGAGGCTGAGAGCCGCGCCCAGCACGTTGCGGCTTACGACCGAGAACGGCCGCTCGAGGCAGGTGCCGACTTCCAATGGCGAGCTGATGGGGAAGAGCACGCGTTTAACCCGAAGACGATCCATCTGTTGCAACGGGCGTGTCGCGAGAATGAACGCCGCTATTACGACGCTTACGTTCATCTGCATGAATCCTCGGGCCAGTTTTTACGACAACTGTTCAGCTTCAAAGAACGAGAACCAGTCGCACTCGACGAAGTCGAATCGGTCGCGTCGATCGTCAGTCGTTTCAAGACGGGCGCGATGTCGTTCGGTTCGTTATCGAAAGAAGCGCATGAGACACTCGCCATCGCCATGAACCAAATCGGTGGAAAGAGCAACTCGGGCGAAGGTGGCGAAGACCGCAACCGGTTCGTGCCAGATGAAGACGGATCGGAACGGATCAGCCGCATCAAACAAGTCGCGAGCGGACGCTTCGGTGTGACGGCTGAATACTTGTATCACGCTGACGAAATCCAAATCAAGATGGCTCAAGGCGCGAAACCGGGCGAAGGCGGGCAACTACCGGGCAACAAAGTTTACCCTTGGGTGGCCGAGGTCCGTGGTTCGGTACCGGGTGTCGGACTCATTTCTCCGCCGCCACACCACGACATTTATTCGATCGAAGATTTGGCACAGCTCATATTCGACTTGAAACACGTGAACCCGAACGCGAAAATCAGCGTCAAGCTCGTCTCAAAATCGGGTGTCGGGACGATTGCGGCCGGTGTCGCCAAAGCGAACGCGGATACGATCGTCATCTCCGGCTATGACGGAGGAACCGGTGCGTCGCCACGGACGTCGATCAAACATACCGGGCTCCCGTGGGAACTCGGACTCCTTGAAACCCACCAGACGCTAGCCTTGAACGGTCTCCGTGGACGCGTCACGCTCGAGACGGACGGCAAGCTCATGACAGGCCGAGACATCGTCATGGCCGCGATTTTTGGGGCGGAAGAGTACGCGTTCGCGACGGCACCGCTCGTCGTCCTCGGCTGCATCATGATGCGCGCTTGTCATCTTGATACGTGTCCGGTCGGCGTCGCCACACAAGATCCGGCGCTTCGTGAGAAATTCATGGGGAAACCAGAGCACGTCGTCAATTTGATGACGTTCCTCGCCGAAGAAGTGCGCGAGATTTTGGCGTCTCTCGGTGCGAGGTCGCTCGAAGAAGTGATTGGACGGACCGACCTGTTAGAAGAAAGTGCCTGGAAGCAACAACACGTCAAAGCAAAAACACTCGACTTGAACCCGATGCTCGGTATGCCTACACCTTTGCCGGCAAAAGAAGAGTTGCCACATCCGGCGTTCAAATCATATGACCATCGGAAACTCATGCCGGCCGTCTCCCGTTCGATCAAATCATTGCAGCCGACGTTCTTCGTCGGTCGGATTCGCAACACCGATCGGGCCGTCGGGACGATGCTCGGTTATGAATTGACGAAAGTGCATGGCAAAGTCGGGCTCGCCGAAGATACAATCTCGATTCGACTCAGCGGTTCGGCGGGTCAAAGTCTTGGGGCGTTCCTTCCGAAAGGGATCACCTTGTCTGTCATCGGCGACGCGAACGATTACGTCGGGAAAGGCTTGAGCGGCGGGAAAGTTTCCGTCATCGCCGAGAAACATGCCCCGTTCGACGAATCGCAACAAGTCATCGCCGGAAACGTCTGTCTGTATGGAGCGACAGATGGCTTGGCATTTTTCAACGGTCATGTAGGGGAACGGTTCGCCGTTCGTAACTCCGGTGCCGTCGCTGTCACAGAAGGGGTCGGTGACCACGGGTGCGAATACATGACCGGGGGGACGGTCGTCGTCCTTGGTGAGATCGGTCGCAACTTCGGGGCCGGCATGTCAGGAGGGGTCGCCTATTTGTATGGGGACCAGGACTATGGTGAACTCGTCAACAACGAACTCGTCGCCGTCGACGGCTTGAACGATGAGGATGCGGAACAAATTTACGCGCTCCTCGAGTTGCACCAGTTCCACACGGATAGTGTGAAAGCAAGGCTCATCCTAGATTCATTTGAAGAAGAGCGCCATCGTTTCGTCAAAGTCGTGCCGCGTGATTACGCGAACGTGCTTGACGTCATGCGTCAGCTCGAGGCATCTCGGCCCGAGTTGAGTGAGGCGGACCGGGCACTCGAACTGTTCCGGGTTGTGACAGAAGGAGGGGGAGTATGAGACACAAATTTTTAAGCATTCCGCGTGAGACGCTCCCAGAGCGGACGGTAATCGAGCGGATCCATGATTATAAAGAGTATGCTTCACGGATGGAAGATGGTCCGATCGTCAAGCAGGCCGAGCGCTGTATGGACTGCGGGACCCCGTTTTGCCACGTCGGTGACATGATCGGACAAGAGACGATCGGCTGTCCGATTCATAACTTGATTCCCGAATGGAACAAACTCGTCAGTGAACAAGATTTCCGACGTGCTTACGAGCGGCTGATGGAAACGAATAACTTCCCGGAATTTACCGGTCGGGTCTGTCCGGCCCCTTGTGAGGGGTCGTGCACGCTCGGCATTAGTGAAGACCCGGTTGCGATCAAGTCGATCGAGCGAACGATCATCGACCGTGCCTTCGAACAAGGGTGGGTCGAACCGAGGCATGTCCGCATGCGCACCGGTTACCACGTCGCCATCATCGGTAGCGGGCCGGCCGGTCTTGCCGCGGCCGATCAGTTGAATCAAGTCGGACATGTCGTCACCGTGTTTGAAAAGGCGGATGAGATAGGCGGCCTTCTGTTTTATGGCATCCCTAACATGAAACTCGATAAAGATGTCGTCCGTCGCCGGGTGCAGTTGCTCGAGGCAGAAGGCATTCGCTTCAAGACCGGTGTGAACGTCGGCACAGACGTGACGGTCGAGTCGTTGCGAGATAAATACGACGCCGTCATCCTGGCGACAGGCGCTCAAAAACAACGGACGCTCGGTATCGAAGGGGATGACGCGGCCGGAGTCGAGGCGGCGATGGACTACTTGACGGCTTCGACACGAGAACTCGGCGGGACAGCGGTCGAGGCGCGCTTTGAAGCTGCCGGTAAAGACGTCATCGTCATCGGTGGGGGCGACACCGGTGCCGACTGTGTCGCGACAGCGATTCGGCAAGGCGCCAAATCGGTGACGCAATTCGGTAAGCATCCTGAGAAAGGATTGTTCCGAGCACCAGATCGTCCGTGGCCGCTACAACCGGACACGTTGTCGACGGACTATGCGTATGCGGAAGCAATCGAGCATTTGGATATCGACCCGCGCACGTACTTGATTCGCTCAAACCGAATCGTAAAACAAGGGGACCGGGTTGTAGGAATTGAAACGGAACGGATGGAGAAGGTCGTGAAACCCGACGGTCAAGCCACCTTCTTCGTCGTTGAAGGTTCAAAAGAGACGTATGCGGCCGACCTCGTGCTCGTCGCCATCGGCTTTGAACGACCGGAACCAGAATTGAGAAAATTGGGCGTCGAATCGAAGCGGGACTATGTGACGAACCTCGATGGGGTGTTTGTTGCCGGTGACGCGCGCAGGGGCCAAAGTTTGATTGTCTGGGCGATTCGAGAAGGACGTGAAGTAGCAGAGAAGGTCGATGCTTACTTGAACGCTTGTCAAACGGAGTTAAAAACTTCATCATGAAAAGGAGCGACGATTTCGTCGCTCCTTATCTTTTTGTCACAGGAGGAATATGATGATTACCGAGATCCTCATGTATACAGGAATTTGGTTCTTACTCGTTCTCGTCTTGCTCGGGACGATCTACGCGCGTCGCAATCGAAAGTGATCACAGTACCATCGCTGCGATCAAACCGAACACGATGAGCGGGATGTTGTAGTGGAGGAACGTCGGCCACACCGTTTCACGCAAGTGATCGTGCTGACCGTCAGCGTTCAATCCGCTCGTCGGACCGAGTGTGGAGTCACTTGCCGGGCTACCGGCGTCACCGAGTGCGCCGGCCGTCCCGATGATGGCGATTGTCGCCTCGACCGAGAATCCATACTGGATGCAGAGCGGGACGAAGATGGCCGCGATGATCGGGATCGTCGAGAAACTCGATCCAATCCCGAGCGTGATGACGAGACCGACGAGCAGCATGATGAGCGCGGCGAGGAACTGCGAATCGCCCATGAGACCGGACGCGCCGTTGACGAGCGGTTCGATGGCGCCCGTCTCGCGAATGACGGCGGCAAAGCCGCTCGCCGCGATCATGACGAAACCGATGAACGCCATCATGCGCATCCCGCTCGTGAAGATGTCGTCCGCTTCAGACCATGGGATGAGTCGAAGCACGGTCAATAAGATCAAGCCGGTGACGGCCGAGGCGATCATCGAATCGGTCTGCAACTGAACAATGAGGACGACGATGACGACGGCAAGCGTCAACCCGATTTTCAGTGGGCTCAACTGACGAAGTTCGTAGTCTTTAGGGCCAAGGGCGATCGTCTCATACGTTCGCGGTTTCCGATAGTGGATGAACGCGGCGATGAGCCCGACGAGCATACCGAGAGCTGGAATGGCCATGATGCTGACGATGTTGACGTCGCCGACGGCCATGCCGTTCGTCTCGACGTTTGGGAGTAAAATCTCGTTCAAGTAGATGCCGCCAAACCCGACCGGCAGGAGCATGTACGGGGTGACGAGACCGAACGTGAGAATCGTCGCCACGAGGCGACGGTCAAGCTTCAACTCGTTGAACAAGACGAGGAGCGGCGGTACGACGATCGGGATGAAAGCGATGTGAATCGGCAACGCGTTTTGCGAGCTGATCGCAAGTAATAGTAATAACGACAACAGCATCGCTTTCACGAAGCGGACGTTCTTTCCGGTGACGTCGCGTCCTGACAAGCTGATCAATTTCTCAGCGAGGACGTCCGGGAGTCCCGTCTTCGACAAACCGACGGCGAACGCGCCGAGGAGCGCGTAGCTGAGCGCGATGGACGCGCCTCCGCCGAGACCGTCGCTGAACGCGGCGAGCGTATCGTTAAACCCGAGACCGCCGACGAGGCCGCCGACGATGGCCGCGAGGATGAGCGATAACACGATGTGCACTCGACTGATGGCGAGAGCGAATAAGACAACAACGGCTAATAAGACAGCGTTCATAGTAATCCAACACCTTTCCTTAAAACTCTTTCTCTTATTATCACTTTAATATGATAAAGACTTTTGAAATTTAACATATGAAACCATGCTTGTCAAATCAAGTATTGAAAAAAAGCGATAACTCCGAAAAGTTATCGCTTGCTCGTCATCATTCGACGTTATGGTATACCTGACGCACATCCTCGAGGTCTTCGAGCACATCGAGAAGCTTCTCGAACTGTTCTTTCGACGCGTCGTCGAGGGTGATTTCATTTTGTGGAAGCATCGTCAACTCGGCGATTTCGAACGATTCGATCCCGGCTGATTTGAATGCGGTTTGGACGGCGTGGAACGCCTCTGGCTCCGCGTAGACGATGATCGTGTCTTCTTCTTCAAGAATATCGCGCACGTCTAGGTCATGCTCCATCATGAGTTCGAGCACTTCGTCCGAATTCATACCGGAGACGCCGATGACGGCCGTCGCGTCGAACATGTAGGCGACCGAGCCGCTCACGCCCATGTTGCCGCCGTTCTTCCCGAACGCGGCGCGCACTTCGGACGCCGTCCGGTTGACGTTGTTCGTGAGCGTGTCGACGATCACCATCGAGCCGTTCGGGCCGAACCCTTCATAACGTAACTCGTCAAAGTTTTCCTCGTCGCCGCCTTTCGCCTTGTCGATGGCCCGGTCGATGATCGCTTTCGGGACGTTATACGTCTTCGCCCGCTCGACGACGAATTTGAGCGCTTGGTTCAGTTCAGGGTCTGGCTCCCCTTGGCGGGCGACGATATAAATCTCCCGACCGAACTTCGCATAAATCCGACTCGTGTTGGCGTCTTTTGACGCCTTTTTTTCTTTGATGTTGTTCCATTTACGACCCATTACATGTCATCTCTCTTTCCATAGTTCGATTGATTCACTGTCGATTATATAAGAAGAACGGAGCATTGACGAGAAAAATTCATCCCTCGCTCTTGTCCATCTTCTCGACGATCTCCGTCAGCGTCTTCAAGCTATCAATCAATCGTTCGGTCTCGTCATCGTCTAAAAAGGCGAGGCGATCTTCGAACAGGCGGCGGAACGAATCGCGTCGTTCCCGGAGTACTTGTTCGCCTTTCTCGGTCAATTGATTCCAGATGACACGGCGGTCCCGCTCATCCGGCACACGCGTGATGTATCCTTCATCGACGAGTTTCGTGATGAGTGGCGTCACGTTCGGTGGGGCGATCGACAACGTCTCGCTAATGTGCCCGTTCGTCACCGCACCTTCGTCCTCGATTAACATCAATAGATGAAAGTGTGAGAAGTTTAAGTTCGGGATTTGCGGGAGGTCAGAGCGACGTAGCAATTTTCTACGAATCAATGGGATCAGTTTGACGAACTGATCGGCTGCATCTTGTCTAGGCATAAGTCTATTCACTTCCTAATTAGGTTCTATCTTACATTATACACGAGTGAAGAGGGCTTGGACGACCAATCAGCGTGATGTGAGGAAATACACACGTATTTCGACATCCAGACGCCATAAACAATGTAAGCGTTTACATAAAGCAGGCGTAGCATTTTCATGAAAACGCATTCGATTTTACGAAGGTACGGAGTAAAATGCAAGACCTATCCTCATTCTTCAAAAAAATATTGTGAAAGAGTTCACATTGTTGTCACGCACAAAATCCTGAAAACGGTGTATTCTATGAATGTGAAGGAAAGCACAAACTCTTCTTGAACTAACTGATTGCCCCGTGCTCTCCATCAAGTCAAACTTATCAGCTCTCATTCATGAGGAGGAAACCAACATGGCAGTTAAAGAGAAAGCAGTAGTAGAAACATCAGCAGAACAAATGGTCGACACGCTCGTCACACAAGCGCATAAAGCGCTCGATACGTTGATGGCGTTTGACCAAGAAAAGATCGATGCGATCGTTCAAGCGATGGCGCTAGCCGGACTCGAACAGCACGTCGCTCTCGCAAAACATGCATATGAAGAAACAGGTCGTGGTGTATTTGAAGACAAGATGATCAAAAACATCTTCGCGACAGAATATATTTACAACTCGCTCCGTGGCGAGAAGACGGTCGGCGTCATTGAAGACGACGAGCAAAACGGCATCACGTACATCGCCGAGCCGGTCGGTGTCGTCGCTGGGGTCACACCGGTGACGAACCCGACGTCAACGACGATGTTTAAAGCGATCATCGCCATCAAGACGCGTAACCCGATCATCTTCGGTTTCCACCCGTCAGCACAACAGTGTTCAAGCGAAGCGGCCCGTATCCTTCGTGACGCAGCCATCGAAGCCGGGGCACCGGAACATTTGATTCAATGGGTCGAAAAACCGTCACTCGACGCGACGAAAGCGCTCATGAACCACCCGGGTGTTGCCATGGTACTCGCGACAGGTGGAGCGGCGATGGTCAAATCGGCGTACTCGACTGGTAAACCGGCACTCGGCGTCGGTCCTGGTAACGTCCCAGCCTACATCGATAAGACGGCAAAAGTGAAACGCGCCATCTCGGACGTCATCTTGTCGAAAACGTTCGATAACGGTATGATCTGTGCGTCTGAACAAGCGATCATCGTGGACCAGGAAGTATATGAAGAAGTGAAAGCGGAAATGACGGCACTCGGATGCTACTTCTGCTCGCCAGAAGAGAAAGCGAAACTCGAGACACTCGTCATCAAAACAGACTCATGTGCGGTCAACCCGGAAATCGTCGGGAAACCGGCAGCGTGGATCGCCGAGAAAGCTGGACTCAGCGTTCCGGCCGACACGAAGATTTTGATCGCTGAACTTGAGACGGTCGGTGCGACAGAACTTCTCTCACATGAAAAATTAAGTCCGGTGCTCGGTGCGTACAAAGTTCAATCGCGTGAAGAAGGATTTGCCATCGCTGAGAAGATGCTTGAAATCGGCGGCCTCGGTCATACGGCAGCGATTCACTCGACAGACGACGACGCCATTCTCGCGTTCGGACTTCGGATGAAAGCTTGCCGCATCATCGTCAACTCGCCAACGGCACACGGCGGGATCGGTGACCTCTATAACGAAATGACACCGTCGCTCACCCTCGGTTGTGGGTCATACGGTAAAAACTCCGTCTCTGAGAACGTGACGGCGAAACATCTACTCAACGTGAAAAAGGTGGCGAGACGTCGCGTGAACATGCAATGGTTTAAAGTCCCTGAAAAGATTTACTTCGAGAAAAACTCGGTCCAATACCTTCAGTCGCTCACATCGAAGAAACGGGCGATGATCGTCACGGATGAAATGATGGTCAAACTCGGTTTTGCCGATAAAGTCATCAAAAACTTGCCGGCTGGCGTCGAGTACCGCATCTTCGACCAAGTCGAGCCAGATCCATCCGTTGAAACAGTCATGCGTGGTGCTGAAGCGATGCGTCACTTCAAACCGGATATGATCATCGCACTCGGCGGCGGTTCGCCGATGGATGCCGCGAAAGGCATGTGGCTCTTCTACGAACGCCCAGAAGAGAAGTTCTCGAACCTTCGTCAAAAATTCATGGATATTCGCAAACGGACGTACAAATTCCCGACGCTCGGAAACAAGTCGATGTTCGTCGCCATCCCGACAACATCTGGTACGGGTTCTGAAGTGACGCCGTTCACGGTCATCACAGATAAGAAGAAAAACGTGAAGTACCCGATCGCCGACTACGCAATCACACCGGACGTCGCCATCGTCGACCCTGAGTTCGTCATGACGGTCCCAGCGTCAATCACGGCTGATACAGGAATGGACGTGTTGACGCACGCCATCGAAGCGTACGTATCGGTCATGGCAAACGACTATACGGACGGACTTGCGCTCCGTTCGATGAAGATGATCTTCGACTACCTCCCGAAAGCGTATGAAAACGGTAGTGACGCCGAAGCTCGTCAGAAAGTCCACAACGCATCGACAATGGCGGGTATGGCGTTCGCGAACGCGTTCCTCGGCATCAACCACTCGATCGCACACAAAATCGGTGGTGAGTTCCACGTCCCACACGGACGGACGAACGCGATCCTCATGCCACACGTCATCCGCTACAACGCGACACGCCCATCGAAACTCGCGGCGTTCCCGAAATATGAGTCATTCATCGCCGACGAGCGTTACGCGGAAATCGCGCGCTACCTCGGACTTCCAGCGAGCACGACGGAAGAAGGTGTCGAGTCACTCATCCAAGCGGTCATCGAGCTTGGTCAGCGCTTGAACATCAAGCTCTCGTTCAAAGCACAAGGCATCAAGAAAGCGGACCTCGACGCGAAAGTCGACAAGATGGCAGTCGACGCATTCGAAGACCAATGTACGACGGCCAACCCGAAAATGCCGCTCGTTGAAGAATTGAAAGAAATCATGTACGCAGCGTACGAAGGCGTATAACGAACGAAAGGCGACCACTCAAACGAGTGGTCGCCTTTTTTTCATACGATCACGGAGAGTCCCATGAACAAGAGGATGACGAATAAAGCGATGACGTTGAACCAGACGACAAACTTGATCGCGATTTCGGCCCACCTTTTTTCTTTTAACCGAAAATAGAGCACGGTCGCAAAAAAAACGAGACCGCCGACGAGTCGGTATGGGGAAGACGCGTCAGAACCGATGTCATATGCATGTTGCACCGTATTGAGTATAGCGAGGAAGATGAACGCGTACAGGTAACGTTTTTTCTTTCGTTGTTGATTCGAATAATGAGGCTTCATCAGGAGCACCAACTGTCTATTTTAACTTGATGTTGATTCTTTCATCATCATACCATCTTCCAGACAGACGAGACGAAGAAAACAGGCGGAGTCGTTTTCTGCGTTCACTCATCACCAATGCGATGGATCGAGTGAAGCTGAAGCAAAGAAACGCAATCCAAATCCCATGGTTCCCGATTAATGGGACGAGCAAGACGATGACGATCGTAAAGACGATGAACGCATAGATGAGTGAGTTACGAACGGGCCGTGCGTCCCCGAGTCCAGCAAAGACTCCTTCATACAACATGGCCAAGCTTCCGACGAGCGGATAGACAAGAATCCACATATAGTACGTCTCAATCGTTGAGCGGAGTGCTAAATCTTCTGTGAAGAGGCGAATAATCCCTCCCTGTGCGACCGACAACAACAAGGTGATCCCAATCGTTGACCATAAAAGAAACCGTAGCCCGATTTGAACCGTGCGCCGATACGCCGCTTTCGATTTCTGACCAATCGCGCGACCGATCAAGACGGTCGAAGCTTGCCCGATTCCGCTGAACCAATAGGCGATTAAGTATTGCAATTGAAACAAGATGGCGTTCGCACTCAACGTCTCGACGCCTTGTCTCGCACCGAGTGACGTGAACCAGCCTGTCATGAGAAGTAAAAAGACAGTCCGGATGAACAAGTCACGGTTGACGGTCAAGTAGGTGAGGTAGGCGCGGACGTTCATCAACTCGTGGACGCGCTGTACGGAGTACGAAAGATGGCCGTGAACGAACAACCAACCGAACCCGAACGTCATCACTTCTGACAAACTCGTCGCGACAGCAATCCCGGCGACCGGGTCATCAAACAGACGGATGAACCAAACGTCTAAGAAGATGTTCAGCACATTTCCCCCGACTTGAATCGCTAGAGCGGTCCGGACACGGCCATGACCGATTAACCAGCCAAGGACAACGTATGTGCCGAGTGCGAAGGGAGCGGCGTAAAGTCGCGTCGTGATGTACGTTCGAACGGAACCGGCCATCGACGCATCGGTCACGAGTAAATGGATGGCCGTTTCCCGAATCGGGATCAAGAACAAGATAAAACTGGTTCCGACGACAAAAGCGATGACGAGTGGCCGGAACAGACTCATTTGAGCAAGGTTTAAATTGTTTTGACCGAGCGCTTGCGCCGTGAAACCGCTCGTGCTGATTTTCAAGAATCCGAACAGCCAATACAACGTATTGAACACGACCGCCCCGATGGCGACCGCACCAATCGCGGTCAATTGTCCCGTGTTCGCAATGACGATCGTATCGACAACACCGAGGAGCGGTGTCGAGAAGCCGGCGAGCACGAGCGGATAGGCGATGAGCCAGAACGATTTAGCCGAGACCATTCAAGGAACGTCCTTTCTCGACGAAAGCGTCACGCAACGCGATCGTATACGGATGGCGTGCCTCATCAAACAGTTCATCGGTACGGAATGCGTCCACGATCGTTCCTTCGGACAAGACGAGAATCCGATCGCACAGTCTCGATACGATCGATAAATCATGAGAGATGAATAGGAACGCCATGGATTGGTCGTGACGATAAGACTGTAGCATCTCGACGATATGATGTTGGGTGAGCGTGTCGAGCGCGGTGGTCGCTTCGTCTAACACGACGAGTTGAGGATTGATGCTGAGCGACCTGGCGATGGCGGCCCGTTGCTTCTGTCCGCCGCTTAACGCCCGAGGATACGAGCTCATACATGTGTACGGAAGTTGCACGATCTCACACAAATGGGCCAACTTGGTCGGTTCCTCACTCGGTTCAATCATTCGGAAATGACGAAGCGGCTCTAAAATGGAGTCGGCTAGTCTCCATCTCGGATTAAACGAGTCAGAGCTATCTTGAAACACGGCTTGGACACGTCGTTTCATCGATGACGTTTCTTTACGTGACGCGGTTTGCCAAGACGAGCCACCTAAATGAAGCGTTCCACTGTCAATCGTCTCAAGCCCAAGGATGCAGCGGGACAACGTACTTTTTCCGCTACCACTCGTGCCGATCAGACCGACCGATTCGCCAGCCTGAATCGTGAACGTCACGTCGCGTAGCACCGGCTGGCCATTATAAGATTTTTGGACGTTGTTGACGCGTAGTAACATGGTCGAGTCGATCCTCTCGTTTTATAATCGGTGCCGCCCTGAGCAAGGAGTTGGTATACGGGTTGCTCGAGGCGAGCAAGTGATCGCGGTCTCCCGCGTCGACGATGCGTCCCGCTTTCATGACGAGAATGTGGTCGGCATACATCATCGCCTCGGCTAAATCGTGGGTCACCCAGAGCATGCTCGATGTCTGCCCGATCATCGCCTTCAACCATTCGGTCACCTGCCGAGCCGTCAACACGTCGAGCGCATTCGTGATCTCATCCGCGATGAGAAGCCTTGGCTTGAGGACGATTGCGAGTACGAGAGAAAATCGCTGCAACTGTCCGCCGCTCAGTTCGCCCGGATAGCGGGAGAGCAATGTTTCCGGCAGGTGGACTTCGGCCATGATCGAGCGGATACGGGTCACGTCGTACGTCTGCTCGTGACTCGCGAACACATCCCGAAGGTGCGCCTCCATCGTCAAAAACGGGGCGAACGACGTCGTATACTGTTGAGGGATATAGCCGATTTCACACCCGTAAATGGAACACGCGTTGCTGGCTGATTGAATCGTTTCGTCGTTCCACGAGATTGTACCGGTTGTTTGCAGTGTGTTCGGTAGCATTTGTAAAATCGATTTGACGAGAAGGGACTTTCCGCTTCCGCTCGCACCGACAAGACACACCCATTTGTTTTGTTCGATGGCGAGCGAGACGTCCTGTAAAAGGAGGCGTTCCTCGTGCTTGATGGAGAGGTGATCGATACGTAGCATGACGTTTCCTCCTAACGGTTAAACTTGAAAGTGACGGGACAATTTTGTTGATAATCGGGTCGACCCGACGATGGTAAATACGATACAGACGGCCGGCCAGAACACGAGCGTCGGATTCGTTCCAAGGTAATGACGTCCCTCACTGATCATGCCCCCCCATTCGGGTAATGGCAATTGGACGCCCAATCCGATGAACGAGAACGCCGAGATGAGCAGAATCACTTTTCCAAGGTCGAGACTCATGACGACAATAATATGCGGGCAGACGGCAGGGAGGACGTGCCGACATGCAATCTTTGATTTCGAAAGTCCGTTCACGTGCGCAGCGAGGATATGTCCTTTCGTGCTCTCCTGCATAACGAGCGTATGGACAAGCCGGGTGTAAGACGTCCACTTAATCAAACTGATGGCGAGCACGAGACTTTGGATGCTAGGCCCCATGACGCCCGCGAGTACGATGGCGAGTACTGTATCGGGAAAGATGATCGTCGCGTCCGTCACTTTTGTGACGATCGGTTCAATTCTTCGATTGACGAACCCGCTCAACGTGCCAAGCGCAACACCGATCGTCGCTGTCGTCAGAACGATGGCGATACTTAGTCCGACCGTGATCCCTCCAGCAAGCAAGAGACGTGACAACACATCCCGCCCGAGATGGTCGGTTCCGAGCGGGTGCTCCACAGATGGCGCGGCAAGTCGATTCGTCACATCTGTCACGAACGGGTCGCCAGCGATGAACCAATAAGCAGTTGCACAAAGTACGAAGAGGATAAATAGAAGCGACCACTTTTTCATCGGGACACCTTCTTTCGGTAAAGGTGGGGCTGGAGCAGGCGTAACAGCGAACCGGTCACGAGGTTGACGGTCACGACGAGACAAGTCGTAAAGACGAGATAACCCTGTAAGACCGGGAAATCACGACGTAATACAGAATCCACCATCAGTTTGCCGACCCCGGGATAGGCGAACAACACTTCGAGGACGACGACCCCGCCCATAAGGCTCGCCACGCTCACCCCGAACATCGAGATGACTGGAGGCAAGGCCGCCCTGGCGATATAGCGTGTCAGTAACGTTTTGGAACGAATGCCCCGAATTTTTGCCATCACGATATAATCCGTTGACATCACCTCAAGCAAGGTTGAACGGATGAGTCGGATGTAGACACCACCTACGGCAATCCCTAACGTCAAAGACGGCAAAATGAGGCTCTCCCAACCGGTGCGCCCCATCACGGGAAACCATTGGAGCGTCACGGCGAACACATACATCATAAACAATCCAATCAAAAAACTCGGGACCGATGAGCCGAGAATCGACAACCCGGAAGCGAGTTTGGCGAGGGCAGAATTCGGTCGAAACGCACTAATTGCCCCAAGCGGGACAGCAAGCGCAATGGCGACGAGGATACCGCCGATGGCGAGTTCGAACGTCGCGGCATAGTTATTTTTGAACAGTTGCGTCACGGGCTGTCCGGTGATGAGTGAGTCGCCTAGGTTGAATCGGACGACTTCGGACAGCCATTGGATGTATTGGACCCACACTGGATCCGTGAAACCGAGTTCCTCACGAAGACGATCAATCTCGGCGACGTCGACTTGCAGTTCGTCGACCTTCAATAAATAGAGGACAGGGTCGCCGGGGACAAGTCGAAGGAGCAAAAAACTGAAAAAAGTGAAGACTAAAAAAGCTAGTCCCCACTCAAGCGATTTACGTGCCACGAATCGCGTCATGTCACAACACTTCCAAATCTTTTGTGATCATGTAATATTCGCTCTTTTCTGTAATCCAACCACGAACGTTGTCTTTCAAGGCGACATTCGTCGACGGGTGGACCAAGAACGAGTTGATGACACGTTCATCGACATAGCGTGCAATCTCTTCGGTCATCCGGTCACGCTCGTCACGGTCGACCGTCTGATTCAAGCGATCGATTTTTTCTGTCAACGCGGCATCCTCCACACCGCTGAAGTTCAAGGCACCGTCCGGATGGAACGTGGCGTTCAAATAGTAGCCGCCATCGCCACGCGGCGCGGTCAAGTTGCTATACGTCGCGAGGTCCCAGTCTCGTTCAGCGGCCATATATTCTTCCGGTGTGTCAATCATTTGAATGTCGATTTGAATCCCGACTTGTTTCGCATCGGATTGAATCAACTGTGCGATGAGCGGTAAGTCAGGTCGTGAACTATACGTCAACAGATTGAGCCGGACCGGCTCACCGTCTTTCATCAATACGCCGTCAACTTGCTCGTACCCGTCTTGTTTGACCAGGTCGAGGATGTCTTGTCCTGTTTGGTCAGGATAAGACGGGGCGAACGGGAACGATGGCAAAAATGGGCCGACAGCAGGAGTCGCATAGCCGTTCAAGATGCCGTCGACGATTTGCTCGCGATTGATGAGCGAGTCGATGAGTTGGCGCATCGCGAGCGACTGCATATGTTCACGTTCAAGGTTCATCGTCAACTGATGGACACGGAACGTCTCCGCCTTGTCGACGACATGCCCATCTCGTTCGAGCGTCTCGATCATCTCGATTTCTGGGCGATAGACGATATCTGCTTCGCCTGACTGGAGCGCCATCGTCCGTGATCCCGGATCTTCATTGAACGTGAACGTCACCGTATCGAGTTTCGGTTGTCCGTCCCAGTAGGCGTCATTTCGTTCGAGTTGAATATTCGAGCCAGGTTGGAACGACGTCACGTGATAAGGGCCGGTGCCGACAGGTTTATGATCGATGGCTTCATCCGCCGTGACATCGATGATGGATGTGTTCGGATGGACGAGTTCATTGACGAGTTCTGGATACGGGACCGTCGTCTCGATGAGGAGGCTCGAGGCGTCTGCTGTAATCGAATCGATGCGCAACGCGCTTCGAAGACCGATATTTTCTTCGAGTGAACGGTCAAGTGAACGTTTGACCGCCTGTGCGTCTAGCGGTTTCCCGCTATGGAACGACACGTCTTCTCGTATGTAGATGCGCCACGTCGTTTCGCTCACTTGCTCGAAAGAAGTTGCGAGCCAAGGGTCGACCGATAATGTCTCGTCATTTAATTTAAAGAGCGTCTCCGTCACACCGGCACGGAGCGGTACGTAACTTGAGTCGCGGTGTGGATCTAGCGATTGTGTCGAGAAGTTGTAGACGAAATGTAAATGTTGATTGTCTTCGTCCGAAGCGTTGCACGCCGTTAAAAACAACAGGGCGAGCGTACATAAAAAGGGAGCTACATATTTCATAGAGATGACATCCTTCTTTCAAGTTGTAATGATTACGAATTACATCTTAACGTAATCATTACGATGTAGCAATGGATTATTTTCGATTGACTCATGGATAGGTAAAATGAGAGGACAGTGGACCGATGAAAAGATAAAATATATCGAATGTCTATAAAATTTAAATTCACTTACGAATGGAGTAGATTTATAATAATAAATGCCAAGTTATCCATTCTTTACTATTTCTTGGACGATCTTATTTATCTGTATTGGAGACACGTAATATGAACATCTTATTCAGTTTAGTTTATGCACTTTTCGTAACGTTTTTACATCTGAACCCACTTTCGCTCGATACCCCGTATGAGACGGCCGAATATTTCGCCTCGTACGACCGTCACGTCGATAGTTGGGAAAATGCGGAGCTGTTTGAATCGCTCGGTTTTGATCTTGATTTGAACATGGACCGCATCATGCACGATGCACCGCTCCAAACGTTTTATACGGACGTCACGATAGAAGATGAGCTGTTCGATGGGTACTCGTCGATGATGATGGAAGAACCGATTCAAGGCGACATCATCCACATCGAATGGGACGCACCGATTCCTGACGTGACAGACAAAATCGTCGTCTTGCCGATGACCGACGTGTCCTTTGAGGCGCGGGATGATGCGTATCACCTTGACCATTATGGCGAGGTCATCAATGATGAGGCGGCGAATCGCTACTTGACGAAATTGAAAGAGGCGGGAGCGGCTGGGTACCTCATCACCCCGCATAAAGACGCGTCGGACGAGTTTGGATTCGTCCATGTATCGGCTTGGCTTCGTTTAAGTGGAACCGGCGTTGGGATTGAGGCGGCCGAAGCGCTAACGGATGGTCAAACCGTGACGATCGAACCGTATGAATCGGAGATACCCTACACGGAATTCGTTCAGACGGGGACGACCGATGAGGAAGTCATCGTGATGGCTCGCCTCGATAGCAGCGGATATGGTGACCACGCGTTGATCGGTCTCGGTGGCGCCTCGATTCTGTATCAAGTCATTCAAGCAATGGATGACGTCAAGACGGACGCGACGATCCGCTACGTCTTTTTGAACGGGTATGGGGAAGGGTATGAGGCGAGCACGCATTACCTTGGCATGTTAGATGAGCGGGGCATGACGCCGAGAACCGTCATGTTGCTCGACTTGATCGGGACGGGAGATACGGGCCGATTCGTCAAAACGCACGGCATGAAGTCGTATCCGTTCATGGACGCTGCATCGTTTGACGATGTCGAAGTGAGAAGTTTAGGGGTGTCGATTTTAGACGAATATCGACAAGCAGGCATCGACGTCATCTCGTTGAACGATTCCCTGACGGCGAACCAGGACGTCTTCACTGAAGACGATACGATCGACCGGCTCTCTGAAGAAGCGATGCTCGAGCATGTAGATTGGTTGGTCGAATGGTTGACGACGCAATGAACGAAGCACAGACTGTAGACGATGCATGGTCTACGGTCTTATTTATTCACCCTTCTCCTTGGAACGAGGGATTGGGAAGCGAGTTACCCAAGCGATGAGAGCATATGTCGTCGTGACCGTCAGAAGTTTGTGCAGTTGTGCATAAATCGTAATTCAAGTCTGTGCATTGATTACATAATAATGGAAACATGGTACGCTCGTTTGTAGGGATTGAGCTTCAAAAGTCTAACTGACGAAAGGATAAGGCAAATGAAGGATAAAATCCAAATATATAAGCTGGCGATGCTCACGATCATCGCAATCAGTACCGGTTATATCGCTTGGCACATCGATGACCTGATCCGTGCATTACTTCACATTTCCTCCGCGCTGCAAGCGTTGACGTAATATCTCGCTTCATTGACATGATGAAAGGACATCCGGCAATGCGGCTGTCCTTTCATCATGGTTAAAACCGAATGGATGATGTTTGAATGGACGGGGTTCACTAGAAAATTTCCAGCGCGCGCAGGACAAGAAATAAGTAAAACAGCGTTGGAATAAGTGTGAGCAATACACCGAGCCATTTCGTCTGCTGTTTGAACTGCAACAAGAAACCAATTGTCCACAACAGGAACCACAACATGAAATACCAGCGATAGTCTGGCGTGTCCGTTTCGGCTATGCCTGGACCGCTCAACCAAAGTGAGCAGGCCAACACAACCACACCGGATAGGACGTTCCAGCTATGCCGAACCATGTTTTCGAACATTCTCTCATTCCTCTCGTAATTCGACTTGTCGTATCCATCAGATGACGATATGTGTTCTTTCGACAAATGGAAGGATTATCCTTTTGGGTTGCGCAATCAATCTAAGAGAGAGGGAGACGACTGACCTGCCCACTCATCAGTTTTGCTCGATACACGCCAAAATGTTCGGTATGATATAGGAGGAGGCGATACGATGGAACAAAACCTAACTATTTCGAGACCATACGGTGATTTGGTCGGAACACTGTTATTGCACGATACGCCGCGAAAGACGGTCGTCATCTTGAGCGGGAGCGGACCGAGCGACCGCGACGGCAACATGGGGCCGTCACAGTTCGGCACGTATAAAAAATTAGCGGAGGCGCTGTTTGAGATGGGCGTCAACGTCTATCGGTACGACAAACAAGGGATCGGAGAATCAAACGGCGATTTCAACAAAGTCGGGCTGCACGACTTGATCGATGATGCAATCGCAGTCGTCAATCAAATCAAGCGTTTACCGGAAGTGACTGAAGTCATCATTCTCGGTCATAGCGAAGGGGCGATCATCGCACCGGCCGTCCAACTCGAGACGAAGGCGACGGGCTTGATTCTGCTGGCCGGATTTAACGACGCGTCGAAGCAGATGTTTTTGCTTCAAGCCGATGCGCTCGCCAAGGAGATCGCGTCCGTCAAAGGATTGAAAGGGATGTTTTATCGAATGACCGGCGTCCCCGCGAAAGTACGCAAACGTCAAGATGAATTGTTCGAACGTTCATTGCGGACGAATGTCGCCTCATTCAAATTCCGAGGCCAAATCGTCAATGCGAAGTGGATTCGGGAGCACGCCTCATACGACGTGCGCGAGCGACTTGAACATGTGCGTGTACCGGTCCTTGCCATCACCGGTGACCGGGACGTCCAAGTCCCGCCAGAACATGTGAATACGATTCAGACCCGAGGAGAAGTCGAACACGTCATCCTGAAAGACATGAACCACTTGCTCGTCGAACGGACGAGACCGCATTCGTTGCTTCAGCTTCATAAAGAATATCGAGAGGCAATCGAGGCGCCGTTGCATCCCGCTTTAATTCAACAACTCGACAGATGGTTCCGAAAACAACAATGAACAGTCAAAAACGGTCACTAAGTGACCGTTTTTTATGTTATAATTGTGACAAATAAAAAAATAATGAACGAATATGAATGTTTTTGATTGTTTTTTGAATGTAAACGCTTTATATTATAACTACGGAGGGAATACGATGTTAACGAAACAACGACATCAACTGATTTTGCAACGGTTATCGGAACAACGGATCGTCAAATTGAAAGAGTTGGTCGAATTGACGGAAGCGTCAGAGTCGACGATTCGTCGTGATTTGACCGATCTTGAGGCGGAAGGTTATTTGGAACGGGTACATGGGGGCGCGACGCTCGTCATCCATCCGGAAGAAGAACCGACGTTTGAAGAGAAACGTGACCGGCATGTCGATGAGAAAGTCGCGATCGCACGGAAGGCCGCGACGTTCATCGAGGACGGAATGTCCGTCTACCTCGATGCCGGGACGACGACGCAGGCGATGGTCCCGTTCCTCACTGGGAAACGTGTCATCGTCGTCACGAACAGTCTTCCGATTGCGAACGATTTGTTCGACCTCGACATTAAGACGTTCGTCATCGGCGGTGAACTGAAACGTTCGACCCAAGCACTCGTCGGCTACAACGCACGCGAGAGCATGATGAACTATCGTGTCGACCTCGCATTTCTCGGAATCAACGGCGTCGACCTCGAGGCCGGTTATACGACCCCGGATCCAGAAGAAGCCCTCGTCAAAAAAACAGCGATTGAACTCGCACGTACGGCCTACATCTTGGCGGATGACTCGAAATTCGGGAAACGGTCATTCAGTCGAGTCGCGCCGCTCGAGGCGGCCACGCTCGTCACACTGTCGGATGTCGCGTACGTCCGTTCAATCGAATCTACTACAAAGGTGGTGAACGCCCAATGATTTACACGTTAACGCTCAACCCTTCGATCGACTACTATGTCACGTTACCGGAAGTTGTGCTAGGAGAAGTGAATCGGATTCAAGAGACGACTCAAACCGCAGGCGGCAAAGGAATCAACGTTGCGTTCGTCTTACGTGAATACGATGTCGAGACGGTCGCACTCGGATTCGTCGGTGGGACGACCGGTGAATTTATTAAACAAGCGCTAAAAGACAAGGGTGTCCAAACGGACTTCATCGAAGTCACGGGAGAGACCCGAATCAATGTGAAGATTCGGGCCAAAGAAGAGACGGAGCTTAATGCGAGCGGGCCTATTATTCAAGACGCTGAGCTTGAGCAGCTGACGAAACAGTTCGAACACGTGACGGCAGGCGATATCGTCGTCCTCGCGGGCAGCATCCCGGGCAACTTGCCGAGCACGCTTTACCGGACGCTTGCCGAGACGATTCGGGCCAACGGGGCCGAATTCGTCGTCGATACGACGAAAGAAGCGATGCTCGAAGTGTTGTCGCTCGAGCCGCTCATGATCAAACCGAACCATCATGAGCTTGGCGAACTGTTCGATACGGACATCGAGACGTTTGAACAGGCACTTCCCTTTGCGGAGAAGCTCGTCGAACGGGGAGCGAAGAACGTCATCGTCTCGTTCGCCGGTGACGGTGCGATGCTCGTCAACGCGAGCGGAGCCTTCACGGCCAATACGCCGAGCGGGAAGCTCGTCAACTCGGTCGGAGCCGGTGATTCACTTGTCGCCGGGTTCGTCGCCAACATTCTCGACCACGACGCGTCGGAGGCGTTCCGCTATGCGGTGACGACCGGCAGCGCGTCTGCCTATACGTTTGGCCTCTGTACGAAACAAGACGTGGACCGCTTGGTCGGCGAAGTCGACGTCACCCCACTATCTCGATTGGAGGAAACAACATGAACATCACGGATCTGCTCAAAAAGGACACGATTCAATTGAATCTCGGCAGCCGTACGAAAGCCGACGTCATCGAAGAACTCGTCGACGTACTCGACCGGGCCGGAAAACTTTCGGACCGGAACGGCTATCGTGACGCCATCCTCGCGCGTGAAGCGCAAAGCACGACCGGTCTCGGAGAAGGGATCGCGATTCCACATGCGAAGACAAAAGCGGTCAAAGAGCCGGCAATCGCGTTCGGACGCTCGGAAGGCATCGATTATGAGGCGCTTGACGGGCAAGACAGCCGCTTGTTCTTCATGATTGCAGCCGGTGAACATGCGAACAACGAGCACTTGGAAACGTTATCGAAATTATCTGTCTTCCTTATGGACCCGAACTTCCAAGAACGTCTCTACGCGGCTAAGTCAGAAGATGATGTCATCCGTGCCATCGAAGAGAAGGAAGCCGCTGAAGCGGCTCCGGTCGAAGCGAAAGCGGTGAAAGAAGACGCACCATACATTCTCGCCGTCACAGCTTGTCCGACAGGTATCGCGCACACGTATATGGCCGCGGACAGCTTGAAACAAAAAGCCGACGCGATGGGCGTCGAGATGAAGGTCGAGACGAACGGATCGACCGGCGTGAAGAACGAATTGACGTCAGCCGACATCGCGAAAGCGACGGCAATCATCGTCGCAGCGGACAAAGCGGTCGAAATGGATCGTTTCGCTGGCAAACACGTCATCGAAGTTCCTGTCGCCCAAGGAATCCGGAAGCCGGAAGAATTGATCAACCGTGCCGTGAAGCAAGACGCACCGGTTTATCAGTCGACTGGTAAGTCTGGCGGCGAGAAGAAAGAACAACGTACAGGTGTATACAAACACTTGATGAGCGGTGTTTCGGCGATGCTTCCACTCGTCGTCGCTGGTGGTTTGTTGATCGCACTCAGCTTCTTCTGGGGCATCAACTCCGCGAACCCGGATGATCCATCTTACAACGCATTTGCCGCGCAACTCATGACAATCGGAGGCGCCGCGTTCGGATTCCTCGTTCCAGTCCTTGCCGGTTTCATCGCGATGTCCATCGCCGATCGTCCAGGTCTCGCACCGGGTCTTGTCGCCGGTTTCCTCGCAAGTGAAGGTGGGGCAGGGTTCCTCGGTGGTCTCATCGCCGGTTTCCTCGCTGGTTACGTCGTCGTGTTCTTGAAACGCGCGCTTTCGAATTTGCCGGCGTCACTTGAAGGAATCAAGCCGGTCCTCTTGTTCCCGCTACTCGGTTCATTCATCTCAGGGATGATCATGTTGCTCGTCGTCAACGAACCGATCGCCGCGTTCATGACATGGCTCATGGAAGTGCTCAATGGCATGAGCGGTGCGAACGCCGTCTTGCTCGGTGTCATCGTCGGAGGCATGATGGCCGTCGATATGGGTGGTCCGATCAACAAGACCGCCTACGTCTTCGGTACGGCAGCCCTCACGGCCGGCAACCAAGAAGTCATGGCTGCTGTCATGGCCGGTGGGATGGTACCACCGCTTCTCGTCGCGCTCGCATCGACTGTGTTCGCACGTCAGAAGTTCTCGAAACAAGAACGTGAGGCAGGGAAAACCGCATACGTTATGGGCGCCTCGTTCATCACGGAAGCAGCCATCCCGTTCGCAGCGGCCGATCCGATTCGTGTTCTGCCGTCAGCGATTCTAGGATCTGCCATCGCCGGTGGATTGTCAGCGTTCTTCGCCATCCAATTGCCAGCACCGCACGGCGGTATCTTCGTCTTCCCACTCCTTGAAGGAGCCGGAAACGTCGTCATGAGCATGGGGCTTTACGCACTCGCGATTCTCGCTGGTGCCTTGATTGGAGCACTCCTCCTTTCATTCTTGAAAAAACCACTTACGACTGCGACAGCTACACCGAAACAAGAAGTCGCATGATGTGAACGACCGTGGATGTTCCACGGTCGTTTTTTTGTCGCTAAATTGTCTTTGGATTTGCCTGACTAATGGATTGCAGGATGGCGATTTGTGGTAAAATACTTGTAAAACTTGCGCTAGGAGGGGGCCGAGATGATTATACGAGTAGCCGAACCAAAAGATGCGTACGGGATCGCACGCGTTCGAGTGAACGGTTGGCGGACGACGTATCGCGGAATCGTACCGACCGATTTTTTATTGAAGTTGTCATCGAACGCGATCGAATGGGCCGAGAAGGTTCGTGACGCCCTCTCGAAACGAGAAGTGGACGGATTCGTCGCCGTCGTCGAAGAAGAGATTGTCGGGTTCGTCCTGTACGGGGCAGAACGGACCGGGACCTATCCGGATCACCCGAACGAAGTATATGCGATTTATGTGCTCGAGGAGCATCAACGGAACGGACTCGGTTCGAGCCTGCTCGAGAAGGCCGTCGGGGCGATGTGCAGCTCAGGGATGATCATCTGGGCGCTCGAGCTGAACCCGTATCGCTCGTTTTACGAACGGAAACAAGGCGAAGTGATTGACGAGAAAGAGCGGACCATCGGGGAGCTCGCTCTTCGCGAGGTCGCCTACGGGTGGACGAAAGCGACCCATGACGCCATCATCGGGGCTTGAACGGACGTGACATCGTTGTCACGTCCTTTTTTTAGAGAGGAGTCTATCTATGAACGGTCGAATCGATACGATATCAAAATGGATCCCATTTTCACCTAAAGCAATCTATGATTCGTTCCTTGACCCAAGACGACTTGAGAATTGGTTGGCACCGGAGGGGATGTCCGCTCAGGTTGACGTGTTTGACCCACAGGCCGGTGGCTTGTATCGTATCGTTTTGACGTATGAAGACGAATCTGTCACCGGGAAGACATCCAACCATACGGACGTTTCGCATGGCCGATTCGTCGAGCTCGAGACGAATCAGAAGATTGTCATGTCGGGTACGTTTGAAACCGATATTCCTATCTTTTCTGGGGAGATGGTGCAAACATGGTACTTCGAGGAAATTGATAAAGGGACGAACGTAACGATCGTTTGTGAGAACGTACCGAGCGGCATTCGAAAAGAGGACCATTTGAACGGGTTAGGAGCGACGTTAGACCAACTTTTGTCGTTTCTTCAGGATAACAACAGAGATAAATAATCGCTCTACTCGAATGAAGAGATCGTATCTGCATTCTTGCTATTGATGAATCGACATGGAGACAAAGGGTAACTTGGCCCCACAAACACAGTCGTTACACCTGCGCGAGCAGGTGTTTTTGTCGTTTGTCGACTGCCAGCTGGAATGAAAAGGGTTTCAATTATGAACATTCTAAATAGCGGGAAGAATTTTAGTGAGGGTTATGGAAAAACTGTGATTTCGACCGATATTGTCAGTAACGTGACGAGCAGATCGCTCGAGATTGGAGTTGTTTTATGAACCGAAAGTCAACACGCACGATCAGCATCAAACAGAAATTGATCATCATGTCTTCACTCGTTTTACTAATCCCGTCCTTATTGATTGGATTCGTCGCCTACGGTCAGGCGAAGCAGAAGATCAAAGATCAAATCTTACAATCGGCCCACGCGGGAGTGGAGCGGATGGACGTCGAGATTAACAATTTGATCGGCCCGATCAAAGGCGATGTCGATTTCTTTGCCGATCGCATCGATGCGACGCTCTATGAAGAAGGCGATGCCAACGAAGCGTTAGCGGAAAAGTTCGTCGAATATTTAGCGACGCATCCGGACGTGACGAACATTTATTACGCATCATCAGAGGGCTCGATGACGATTTATCCGGAACAGACTCTACCGGACGACTACGACCCGCGTACGCGTCCTTGGTATGAGGCGGCTGAAGCGGCAGGCGCCCAAGTCGTCATCACCGACCCGTACGTCGACGCCGCGTCACAGAAGATGATGGTCACCTTGTCGCGCGAGGCGACGGATGGGCGAGGGGTCATCGCGGTCGATGTCGACGTCAATGACATCGCGACGGTCGCGGCAAGTATTCAAATCGGGAAAGATGGATACGTCACAATTCTCGACCGGACAGAGCGATTCGTCACACATCCGACGCTCGCTGCCGGGGAAACGGCGTCGGGAGACTGGGTCGAGCCGCTCTATAGTCAAGCGGCGGACAGCTTCGCCTATACGTTCGAAGGTGAAGCGAAACAAATGGATTTCATGACGAACGAACTGACAGGATGGAAAGTCGCCGGGACGCTTTATGAAGCCGAGATTCAGCAGGAAACGGTCGGTATATTGTGGACGACGCTTGCGGTCATCGCGGCGATGGTTCTCGTCGCATCCGTCCTCCTCTACTTCGTGATCCGTTCCATCGTCCGTCCACTCAATCGGTTGACGGAAGGGGCCGAACGGATTCAACAAGGCGACTTGACAGAGCTGATTCCGGTCGACTCAAACGATGAGGTCGGACGAGTGTCGGTAAGTTTCAATGAGATGACACAATCCTTGCGGACGATCATTGCACGGCTCGATGAATCGATCGGACAAGTGGCGGCCTCGTCGCAGGAACTGATGGCGAACTCGGCTCAAAACACGGCGTCATCCGAACAGGTTGCCGGGGCAGTCCAACAGATGGCGGCCGGGGCGGATGATTCAAAGCGCCAACTCGATGATAACGCTGTCTCGCTTCAAGCCATCACTTCGGGAATCATGCGTATCGCGGAAAGCTCGACGGACGTGTCAGAACTTTCGCGTGAGACGGCGATGGAAGCAGAGGACGGGACTTCTGCCGTCACCGAGAACGTGGCCCAGATGCGCGCCATCGATACGTCAGTCGAGTCGTTCGCTCATGTCATCGAGTCACTGTCACACCGCTCGAACGAGATCGGGAATATCGTCGACGTCATCAACGGGATCGCGGCGCAGACGAACTTGCTCGCTTTGAACGCGGCAATCGAAGCGGCGCGGGCCGGGGAGAACGGTAAAGGGTTCGCCGTCGTCGCGAGTGAAGTGCGAAAACTCGCCGAACAATCGCAACAGTCGACGAAACAGATCGCCCATTTGATTGAACGCATCAAACAAGAGACCGAACAGTCGGTTGTTTTGATGAAAGAAGTGTCGGCGCATACGAAAGCAGGACTCGAGACGACGGAGAACACAGCGGCCCGATTCCATAAAATCATGGCCCGCACGCAAGAGATGACGCCGCGAATCGAGGACGTGACGGCGACGGTCGAGGAAATCGCCGCGAACGTCGAGGAAGTATCGGCGGCGGCGACACAAATCGCGCACATCGCCGAGGAGAACTCGAGCGCTTCGAAACAAGTGGCCGCGACGACCGAAGATCAGCTCGGTTCGATGGAAGAAGTGTCACAATCCGCGAAAGCGCTCGCCGACATGGCAGAAGAACTACAAGAACTCGTGTCACGATTCACGATTTAACGGCAAAGCGTCGCGGACTCCGCAAGAGGAGTACCGCGACGCTTTTTTCATCGTTTGCTTGATACTTGGTTCCGGCCCATGTTTTTGGCCACATATAACGCCTCGTCAGCGTCTTTCAACACTTGCTCGACCGACTTCCCTCCATCGAACGAACTGACACCGAACGAACACGTCACGTGAGGGACCGGACCGAACGGTTCATCGTTCACTTTTTGACGGAGCTTATCTGCAAGCCGGACACCTTCCGACAAGGTCGAATGGGGGGCGACGATTAGAAATTCTTCCCCTCCCCAGCGACCAATCGCATCAGTCTTTCGAATGTTACGTCTCAGAAGCTGGGCGATGGCGCGAAGGACGAGGTCCCCGGTCGGATGACCGAACGTATCGTTGACGAGCTTGAAATAATCGATATCGAGCATGATGACGGCCGCATCCGACGATTGACTCGGATTTTCAGCGACCGCCGCCAACAAGTCGTTCACTTTCTTTCGGTTGTACAGCTCGGTGAGCGGATCGAGTGAGGACAGGTGCTCCATCCGTTCCTCATAGCGGCGTTGTTCCGTCGCATCTTCGATGATCCCGACGCCTCCTGTAATGTGTCCGTCGTGCTGAACACTCGGCGACATCGTCGCCCGGATGAAACGAGGTTGTCGTTCCGGACCGTGGTACCAGCCGGATACACGGACTGTCTCCCCGGAGAGAACCCGGTTTGACGCCTCGACAAAATTCAGTTGGGGTGACGTACAACGCTCGAATGCAAGGCCAGTCATTACGGATACGCCCAACAGTTCGATGAAGGCATCGTTATAGTTGATGATCCGTCCACCGAGATCGAACGCGAACAGACCGATCGGAAGTTCGTCCCATGAGGAAGGATCGATTCGTGCTGTGATTGCGTCTTGATGTTCTCTAGGATCAGCCATAGGTGACATATGCGCGAACGCATACTTCCTCCTTTCCGAGTGGAAATGAAAGCTTAGGACGTTCGTATTGATACTTTATACCCTGATTTGGAATGGAATTAGCTAAAAAGATAGAGAAATGTGCTGAATCTAAAAAACTGTCAGTTATTAGACAAAACCGGAGGTGAAGGAATGAAGATGCGCGTAGCCAGCATATGCGTCCACAACAAAAGGATATGCGAGAGACGCATACCCCTTGATAGACAAAGATTCTACGATGTAGAATCAACTATTACATTATAGAATCGGACTCAACAGGCGAGAGACACCTTCCCGCATCCGGACGGTCCATTTCCGTTCGGCGTAATCCTCGACCGTATAGCGACGGCTGACAGCGATGTCCGACTCGAACAACGAGGCGAGTTCGAGGGCGACTTGTTTGTCATAAATGAGGGCGTTCACTTCGAAGTTCAAGCGGAAACTGCGGGCATCGAGGTTCGTCGTCCCGACCGTCGCGATCTCATCATCGACGACGAGCGTCTTCGCATGCAAGAAGCCTTGGTCGTACATATAGACGTTCGCCCCGTAATCGAGCAGCTCGCCGAGGAACGATAGCGACGCCCACATGACGAACGGATGGTCCGGTTTCCCAGGGATCATGATGTTCATCTCGACGCCGGAGAGGAGCGCCATCTTACAGGCATCCATGAAACTCGCGTCGGGAATGAAGTACGGCGTCTGGATGATGACGCGACGCTTCGCCGACATGATCATTTTGATCATCATGTTCTTCAAATGCTCCGTGTCCGAGTTCGGGCCGCTCGTCACGATTTGCATCGGTGACTTGTCCGAGATGTCATGGCGGGCGAAACAGAACGTATTTTCAGGGTCGTGCTTGTCGTGACCGGAATAATTCCAATCCAAGATGAAGCGATGCTGAAGGTGGTAAACGACGTCGCCTTCGACCCGGAGATGCGTGTCGCGCCAATACCCGAACTTTTCGACGAGGCCGAGATACTCGGTCCCGACGTTGAATCCGCCGACATACCCGATCTTCCCGTCGATGATGACGAGCTTGCGGTGGTTACGGTTGTTCAGTTTGAAGTTGATCAGCCCGAGTGTCGGCGGAAAGAAGACCCGGACCTCACCGTTATGGGCGATCAGTTCTTTAAAATCGGAGTTGCGCAAGCTGCGCGAACCGACGGCGTCATATAACAGACGTACTTTCACACCGGCCTTGGCCCGTTCGATCAATTCGTGGATGAGCGCCTTCCCGAGGGCGTCGCGCTGAATGATGTAATACTGAACATTGATCTCGGTCTCGGCGTTGCGAATATCGTCCATGAGCGCCTTGAACTTCTGTTCACCGTCGTGCATGATGGCTGACTTGTTGTGGACGCTGACGAGCGATTTGGAGGACCGCAAGTTCATCTCTAGCAATTGTTCATACTTCTCGAACAGCGGTTGTTGCAACGCGGTCTCTTTCCGCCGCAACTGTTCGATTTGACTTTCGACTTGAAGCGAGTGGAACGAACGCTCCTCGACGCTCAAGTTGAAGAAGTTGTCTTTCTTCAGCTGGCGCCCTAAAAATAAGTAGATGATGAAGCCAAGAATCGGCAAGAAGAAAAGGACGAGCAACCACGCCCACGTCGCCCCGACGTCACGGCGTTCTGCGAAGATGACGGCAAGCGCGAATAATAAGTTCAATCCGAGGACGATATACAGTCCCCAACTGATGATGACGGACCAATCCATAACCCACACTCCTAACGACAAATTATACATCTAGCTTTATCATACCTCATTCCGGGGAATAGTATGCTATCGAAACAAAGGGGGAGACACAGATGAATATGAAAGTGAATTGGAAACAAGGGATGGCGTTTGAGTCGATGACGCCATCAGGTCATCAGGTCACGCTTGACGCGGGGGAAGACGTCGGCGGATTGAATCAAGGGCCGCGGCCGACCGAGATGCTCTTGCAGGCGACGGCCGCTTGTACCGGCATCGATATCGTCTCGATCTTGCACAAGATGCGCTTGCCGCTCGAACACTTTGAGATGGAGATCGACGGGGTACGGGCGACGGAACATCCGAAACGGTTCACGGCGATTCACATCCTATACGTGCTCGGAGGCGACATGCCCGAAGAGCGTGTCCGCCGAGCGATCGAACTATCGGTCGACCGCTATTGCTCCGTCTCGCACAGCTTGAATGCGACGCTCACGTACAGTTACCAACTGAACGGGGGCGAGGTCGTGTTGTTCAGAGCGTAATGATGAGGCAAGATGGTTGAAATCGGTCAGAGACGTCCGTTATATTGGTATTTCAAATACTGTATGACTAAGGAGGACGTTATGATTCGACTCGCGACGAAACGCGATGCCTCAAACATCGCGAACTTAATCGAACAACGAGCCGTAGCGCTAAATAAACAAGGAAGCGACCAATGGACGGAATATTTGGAGCAAGATTTGTTGAAACGGGTAGAGACCGACATCGCTAGCGGTGACGTGTATGTATATGAACAAGAAGATGCCATATTGGCCTCGATCGCCTTGCTTCCACCGGACGAATGGGACCATGCCTTATGGGAAGATGGCGAGCGCGGTCAATATATTCACCGCATCGTCGTCAGCGAACGGTTGAAAGGCCAAGGTGTCGGTCAACAGTTGATGGAGCATGTCCTCGAAGAAGCGGACGGAGATCATCCGATTCGCCTCGACTGCGTCGCGGACAACTCGTTCTTGAACGAGTATTATCCGCGGTTCGGCTTCGTGTACGTCGGTTCACGTAACGGATACAATACGTTCGAATACGGGCTCGAGGAGAGCGTCAGTGCATGAGAGGTCAAGCGACCTCTCTTTTTGCTATACTAAAGGATGAACGATAGGAGGAGAGAGTATGATCAATACGATTTTAGTCGGCTTCGGTTTTTCGGCGACGACATTTCATTTGCCGTTTTTAAAAGAGTTGGATGAATATAACGTGGTTGGAGTCGTCTCATCACGGCCGGACGATGTGCACCATCACTTGCCGAACGTGCATGTGTACGCGTCACTCGAAGCGGCACTACAGAGCGAGGCGACCTTATTCATTATCACGACGCCGTCCCATCTACATAAAGACATGGTCGAGGCGTGCTTGAAAGCAGGGAAAGACGTCCTCGTCGAGAAACCCGCGTTCTTGACCGTCGCGGAAGGAGAGGCGCTCCGTCACCTTGAGGAGAACAGCCAGGGGATCGTCAACGTATTCCACAATCGACGGATGGACGGGGACTTCCTAACTGTCAAAGCGCTACTTGAAGGCGCTGAGGTCGGGAACTGGAAAGTGTTCGAGTCACGCTTTGACCGCTTCCGTCCTGTGGTCCGTGACCGTTGGCGTGAGAATGCAGGTCCAGGGGCGGGCATCTTGTTCGACCTCGGCAGTCATTTGATCGACCAAGCGCTCGTCTTGTTCGGTGTCCCGGACCGGGTCCAAGCGGACGTGATGATTCAGCGTGAAGGGGGGCAGTCGGACGACGGGTTCTTCGTCACACTCCATTACGGAGAAAAACGGGTCTATCTTCGTTCGAACCCGTTCATCGCCGGGGAGACGCCTCGCTTCGAGTTGCATGGGACGGAAGGGAGTTTCATCAAACACGGTCTCGATCCACAAGAAGCGGCACTGCGAGATGGGAATCTGTCACCGGACGTGTTAGAGACGGGAACATTGAGCCGAGAAGAGACGAGTGCGCTCGCCATCGAGCCCGGTCGCTATGTCGACTTTTATCGTGAACTCGCGGCTAGTTTTATCGCCCGCCGTCCGCTCGTTCCATTGAGCGATGCGATTTTGACGACACGAGTCCTCGAACTCGCCCGATTATCCTCAGAGGAACAGCGAACAATTGATTATTGACTTGAAAAACGGACGTCCCTAGCTCGAGGGACGTCCGTTTTTTATGCTGCTTCTTCTGCTTCGATTGTCTTCTCGCTTTGTGAGACGATCGGGAAGTTTTTAAATAGCTTGCTGCCGACGAGACCGGCGACGATTCCGATCCCGAAGACGATGATGGCCGTCACGGTGACGGTTTGCCAATCATTGAACCCATACATGACGAGCAGTCCAGGGACACCGGCGGCCGAGCCCGGTGCGTTGTTGACCATCCCTGTCATCGCGACGACGAGACCGGCCATGGCGCCACCGATGAAGTTGACGCTATAGATAGGAATCGGGTTGGCCGAGATGAGGTCGGCTTGCGTGAGCGGTTCGATCGCGACCGACAGTTGGTCTTTCTTCGTCCCGATGTTCAAACGCTTGAACAACAAGAAGTTCATCGAGATCGATGCCGTCAAGGCGAGCGCGGCGATAGCCATCGGCACACCTGTGAGACCGAGCATGGCCGTGAGTGCCATCGAACTGAGCGGCGATGTCGAAACGACCGTGACGATCCCGCCTAGGACGAGCCCCATGACGATCGGGTTTTGCGTTGCTGCGAGTTCGATGACCGCCCCGATCTGGGCGAGCGTGTTCGAGACGAGCGGGTCGACGCCGATGGCGACGAGTCGAGCGAGCGGTGCCATGACGATGACATAGAAAATCATGTCGACTCCGGCCGGTAAATGTTTATCCATCCGACGACCGAGTAGTCCTAAAATGTATCCGGCGAAGAATCCAGGCAAGATGCCGAATCCTGAGACGGACAGTCCGAGCATGAGCGCGTACACCGGATTGATTCCGAGCGCGATCGCAACGAGTGCCGCCGCAGCTGGCCCGGATAGCGATCCGGCGGCCTGACCGACTTCTTCATAGAGCGGGAGCGGCAACAGCCCACCGATCGCGTAGGCGTTGAACGCTTCGACCAAGAAACTGGCGATAGCTGCCCCGGCGAGCGCCCCCATCGCTTTCATGCCGAACGGGGCTTTGTAACTGAACAATGTAAAAAGTGCGAGAATCAATAGTAGCAGTGCAATCCCTTGTATGATCACCATGGTGTTGTACCTCTTTCTCTCTGTTTGTATTTCCTCTATATTTAAACATCCCAACGCTCCTGTAAAGCCATTTCATCGAACTGACATAAGAAAATTAGATGATAACGCTTCCAATTCGAAAGTTGGAAAAATGTAGTTGGTCAAATTTGAAAATGTGCTGAAAAAAGTTGTGAAAATGTGTCAGGATGCGCCGGAGTGGGAAACAGGAAGTAGAAGTAGATTTAGATAGATGGAATTGAGGAGGAGAAGCAGAGATGGAAATCGAGAATCAAAAATGGCACGCCCTCGAACCGGACACGGTGAGGGAACATCTCGAGACAGACGTCGATCACGGCCTATCAAAAGAGGAAGTGTCGAACCGTCAAGAAAAATACGGGAAAAACGTGTTACCCGAGAAGGAGAAGACGCCAGAAATCATAAAGTTTTTACGACAATTCAACGACGTCCTCGTCTACGTCCTTCTCGGTGCCGCCGTCGTGACCGGGTTCCTCGGGGAGTACATCGACACGATCGTCATCTTGCTCGTCGTGACGATCATCGCCGTCGTCGGTTATCTACAAGAGAACAAAGCCGAACAGGCACTTGAAGGGATCAAAAAGTTGCTCGAGACGAAAGCGAGCGTCGTACGTGACGGGAAACAGGTTCAAGTCGACTCGAGCGAGCTCGTTGTCGGCGACGTCATGGTGCTCGCGGCAGGGGATAAAGTACCGGCCGATGCCCGCGTTATCCAAGCTGAAAAATTTAAAGTGGAAGAATCCGCACTGACCGGTGAAGCGACGACCGTCGAGAAAAAGATCCAAGTCGTAGCGGAAGACGCCGTCCTCGGGGACCGGAAGAACATGATTTACTCCGGTACGAGTGTCGCGACGGGCAGTGCCAAAGCACTCGTCACGTCAATCGGGGAAGGGACGGAACTTGGTCAAATCAACGCGTCGATCGCTGAAGTGGAGACGGTGAAGACGCCGCTCATCCGTCAGACGACGAAGTTCGGACAGACCGTTTCAATCGCGATTCTCGTCATCTCGATCGCCATCTATGCGTTCGGATACTTCTTCCGCGATTACGATCCAATCGAACTGATGCTGACGACGATCGGCCTTGCCGTTGCCGCTATTCCGGAAGGATTGCCGGCCGTCATTTCCATCATTCTCGCGCTCGGCGTTCGCAATATGGCCGAGAAGAAAGCGATCGTCCGAAGTCTACCATCGGTCGAGACGCTAGGTGCCGTATCGGTCATCTGTACGGATAAGACGGGTACGTTGACGAAGAACGAAATGACCGTCAAGCAAGTCGTGACCGCGAACCATGACATTGAAGTGTCAGGGAGCGGATATGCGCCAGACGGAGACCTCGAGATCAACGGGCAACCGTTCGACCTCGATGACGATCCCTCGATGGTCGATTTGCTCACGGTCGGGAAAACGTGTAACGACGCCCAGCTCTATAAAGAAGAAGGCAAATGGGTCGTCAACGGCGATCCTACCGAGGCGTGTCTTTTGACGCTCGCTGAAAAAGCGGAGCAGCCGATCGAACGATTGAAAGTCATCTCGAAGATTCCGTTTGATTCAGAGTACAAATATATGGCCACGCTCGTCGACTATAAAGATGAGCGGATGATCTTTATAAAAGGAGCCCCGGACCGCCTGTTCGACATGGCGGAGAACGGAGACTTTGACCGTGCGTATTGGGACGAGAAACGGAAAGAGATCGCCGACCGCGGCCAGCGCGTGCTCGGAGGCGGGTTCAAGCGAGTCGATCGATCTAAAGAGACGGTCGACCATGAGGACGTCGAAGACGGCGTCACGTTCTTAGGACTGTACGGCATCGTCGACCCACCTCGTCCAGAGGCGATCGAAGCGGTCGCGGCTTGCCGTGACGCAGGCATTCGGATCAAGATGATCACCGGCGACCATAAAGATACGGCCGTCGCCATCGCCCGTGAGCTCGGGATGGAAGTCGAAGGGGCGCTCGAAGGGAAAGAATTGACGAACATGTCCGACGAGGAAATCAAAGAAGCCTCGGTCCATAACGACGTCTTCGCACGGACGAGCCCGAACGACAAACTTCGCCTCGTCAAAGGGCTCCAACAGAACGGGCTCATCACATCGATGACCGGTGACGGCGTCAACGATGCCCCGGCTTTGAAACGGGCCGATATCGGGGTTGCCATGGGTATTAAAGGGACCGAGGTCGCGAAAGAGGCATCCCAGATGGTGCTCGTCGACGATAACTTTAAAACGATCTACAACGCGGTCCGTGAGGGGCGTCGCGTCTATGACAACTTGAAGAAGACCATCTTGTTCCTCTTGCCGACAAACGGAGGACAGGCGCTTCTCGTCGCGATGAGCATTCTGCTCGGGGCGGCCGCGCCGCTCAGCCCGGTTCAAATCTTATGGGTCAACATGGTCGTCGCCATCACGCTCTCGCTCGCCATTGCCTTCGAGCCGCTCGAAGAGAGTACGATGAAACGGCCGCCGCGCCCGGCGAACGTGCCGCTTTTGAGTAAGTATTACGTCTTTCGCATCATCTTCGTCTCGATCTTAATCGGTGGCGGGAGCCTCGCCATCAACTATTTACTCGCCGACTATGATTTCTCGACGGCGAAATTGCAGACGATCACGCTGAACACGATCGTCATGGCCCAGCTGTTCCACTTGTACAACTGTCGGACGGAACTCGCACCGGCGTTCAATCGCCATTTCTTCGATAATAAGATCGCGTTTCTCGTCTCGGGTCTCTTGATTGCGCTTCAACTGTTCATCACGTATGTGCCGTTCATGCATACGCTGTTCGGAACAGCCGCGCTTGACCTTGGCGATTGGCTCTTCCCGGTTGTTTTCGGGTTCATCGTCTTCGTCATCGTCGAGATCGAGAAAGCAATCTCGCGCCGTGTCATCGGCGACAAGAACATCCACTGACGTTTCAAGTGTATGTAAAAGTGGAAACAAACAACTATCGAAAAGGAGGGATGCTTCATGAAACGTGACGAATCACAACCAGGGGTCCATCCAGACCCAGAGCCAGACGAACAATCCGATCCAGCAAAAAAACCGGCTCCGACGGAACACCCAGATCCGGACCCGGAAGACGATAACGACTAACAAAAAGGAGAGGGCCTTTGATCAGGTCCTCTCCTTTCCTGTTCATTTTTTCTTGACGGCTTTGAATTCGTTCATACGGTCGAACTCTTTTTCATTGAAGTATTCAACGATGACGAAGTCACCGACCGGACATTCCCACCGGTCTTTGGCGACTTGGCACTCTTTTAAGCTGACGTTCTCTTCGTACATGTCGAGTTCGAGCATGTCTTTCAAGAATTGGTCGACTTTCTTTTCAGGTACTTTATGATACTCGCTGAGGGTGACTTCCTCTTGTTTGTCGTTCGTGTGTGTCATGACTTTGAAAAAACGCATGATCTCATTCCTACTTTCTGTTGCGCTCATTTTAGACGTTGAGGTCTCACCACCCATCATACATCAATCGACGTGACGAAGATAGACGAACGCCCTGTCGTCACTGTTTGAGTGGGACAGGGCGTCGGTTATGCACGTCTAGGACGTTTTGGCGGTGCTTCATTGAACGGTTGTTTGTGACGGATGATAAGCCAGAACAAAAGTCCGAATAACGGGATATAGGGGAGCGGCCATAAACCCATCTTGTATCGCTTCGCGTCACGGTTCATGAGCGTGATTTGAATGAACGCGAGCAAGAAGAAGTCGACGGTCATCGTCCGGACGAACTGATTATTTTCCACGTACGACCAATACGTGCCGACATCCCCTGTCGTTGCGGCTGCGATGAAGAGGCCGATCGTCACGAGGAGCAAGGCGACGCCGAGCAGTCGTGTCGGTAACGGCTTGATTGGCGTCGGATAAGGCGACTGCCGGGCGAACGCCAAATAAGGTGCGATGATGAACCCACCGACGACGAACCCTGTCGCAGCCGGCAAGAGCGGATTCGGGCGCAACTGGTTCACTTCAGACCACAACAATGGGAACAAGGCGAGTGGATACACGCCTAAAATGCTGAATAAGGACAAGGAATAGCCTTCATACGCTTCCGTGTTATACGTTAAAAAATCGAGCAGGAAGCGGCTCGAGAACGGTTCGTTCGGCCCGAGGAGCGCAATGGCGATGGCGATGGCCCACGGGATCAATAAAAATTTTCTAGTCATGCCGACACCTCACGTCAAGTTCTGTTTCAACTAGTATACCCTGTTTTCGAATAACGAAAAATGAGAAAGTGTCGGCGGACACTTTCTCATTTGTTCTCGCGGGCATATGATTTGATCATCGTGACGAGCTGTTGTGCCTCGTCCGAGTTTGTTTCGAGTAAAATGCCGTAGTCGTACATGCTGCCGATTTGACTGCGGTGCCGGACATGCCCGGTCAGTTCGATCGCTTGCAACATCGGGACGAGATCGAGAACGACTTCTACTTTCAAACCATCGGACAACGGAAATAAATAATCACATCGCAGTTTTAAGCCATGGGCGCTAATGTTCAACAACATCCCTTCGCCGTCGTGAAGTTCTTTGTCTTCCCAAACGAGGCGATACGGAACAATTCGAGGGTTCGGTAAGATGTAACGGAATGTCTCTTGGCGTCGATAACGCATCGGTTCACCTCATTTCTCTACTAGCATTATCGGTTCGATTATAAAAAAAGTGAAGCAGGGATCACCGTAAATTGATGCGGACGCGGTTTACAGAAACAGAAGCGCTTTCTATAATGGGGGTACACAGGAGGTGTGAGTGAAGGAGGGGGACCACATGAACGTCAATGACTTACTCCGACGCTATTCGATCGACGAACCGATCATCTATGTGAAGAACTTACACGGGCAGTGGGTCAAACTCGAGCAGTTGCCGCCCTACACCATACTAGAAGTCGAAGCGACAGAAGAGGCCATCGAGGCGTTGGCGATCGACGCGTACATGGCGCTCACCATTTGTCGTGAGAAATCGTCGCTCGAAGATGCGAGACCGTACGCCGTTCGTCTTCATATCAAGGGGAAATAAATACCGCAGCCGAATTCGGCTGCGGTATTTATTATGCTGCTTTTTCTGTTTCGTCGTCTTGCGGTGCAGTCCGTTTCGCGTAATACATGAACGGTGTCGCCATCCAAGCGATGACGAACTTCGCGACGTACGTCGTGACGAAGATGTTCCACCAGATGCCCCATTCCATGCCCCAGAAGGCGATTGTACAGAACGTGAGCGTGTCGATGAACTGGGAGACAACGGTCGAGCCGGTCGTACGAAGCCACAGCTTCTTCTCGCCAGTCTTCGCACGAATCTTTGAGTAGATGAAGACGTCGAACAGTTGCGAGACGAGGTATGCCGCGAGACTACCGAGCGTGATGAGCGGTAGCATCGAGAACAACGCCTCGAAACTTTCATGCATGAACAGCGCTTCTTCAAACGGCTCGTACAGCAAGGCGAACTGCATGAGCACCGTCGAGACAATCAAGATGAAGAAACCGAGCCAGACGCCTTTACGCGCCGTATGACGACCGTATTTCTCGTTCAAGATGTCTGTTGCTAAATAAAGGGAACCGTAGACGATGTTCCCGAGTGTGAAGATGAAACCACCGATTACAATCTGCTGCGTCACTTGGATGTTGGCGACGACCGAGGCCATCGCGATCCAGGCGAACAGCCCGACGCGTCCGAATAGCTTGTAGCTGAGGACGAGCAGGCCGAGCGTGAGCAAGGCAGAAGGAATCCATAACCATTCATTAAGCATTGGGATGTTGCTCCTTCCGAATCAATAAGTACTTTTAACTTTTCAAGTTTATAGAGATACCGAAACTGTGTCAAGACAGTTTCCATGACTGAATGGAAAAGCTCTCACTCGAGTTTTGGATGAGAGCGATTTATCTAATTGGGATGAGGTCATACTCTACTCAGATTGATAGCGATGCCCTTCATAATCGATGACAGCTAATTCAGTCGGTTACGGGCATCTTCCCAATATGTCCAATTGTCAGCCTCTAAAAACTGCGTCAACCTCTCACTGACGGTTGTGAGTTCATTTAATACGTTGGTCAGCTCTTTACGGTCGATTCCTGACGCATCGGATGCGATAAGGTGGTCGAGCGCCAAGTGATATACCCTTATATGTAAATTTAACGGAAAAATCATAACGACACTTTTGTAAAATCTGGGAATATGATAAAGGTGTCTCGAGAAATGAGTTATAATATTAAATGAAAGGTGGGGAAATTATGAAAGTTTTATCGGCAGTGATATTATTATGTAACTCTTTATGGATGACAATTTATTTGTATGGAGAATATGCGATTCATTCTGTAAAATTTGATATTTCTTTAGTGACATTTCCGGTAGCGCTTTTTATTTTGTCTATCGTATTCTTTTTAAATCCCAAGGAAAGCTATCCAGCTAAAGAAATCAAATCGAATGACTAGTTAGGCATTTAAAAATGATGAGGAATCTATTATATGAGCAAATAAGCGTCCTCCAGGGCGTTTTTTGTCATCTGTTAAAGTTACACTCATAGCTACAATTCAATACGTGACCTCGCATCACAAAGAGGTCACGTATATGCAACTAACGACATCGCTCCAGAAACAGACGGTAAATACATTTGGGACGTTCAGGGAGGTACATTTTGAAAGGGTTATCTAATTCATTCGACAAACTGCTTCTGTGAACAACCTGTGCAAAGATAAACAAAAAGCACTTCCTGCAAGATACAGGAAGTGCCGTGAACCGCTTCGTTAAGCGGTATATTTGATGCCTCCGACGAGAATCGAACTCGTGCTGCAGCATTACCATTGCTGAGGTCTGCCACTAACCTACAGAGGCGTTACACGTATTATGTTACACAGTTCGTTCGCCAATTTCAAGCTTTTTTAGAATAATAAGACCCCGCATCCATTTCGGACGCGGGGGAGGATAGTTATTGTTTGCGAATCCAAACGGCACCGGCCGAGTTGTCTTTCGCTTCGCCGACGACGTCGACGACGAGACCGTATTTCGGTAATTTTTTACCTGCGTCCGGGATGAGCGAATTGATGTACGTGTTGGCGTCATTGAATTGCTTCACGCCTGGTTGTGCTTCGTAGTCGTAGATGCCACGACTCGGTGAATTAATGTACCATGGGAGCGTCTTATCTAAGCTGAACGCCGCGTCCGCGATTTGGTAACGCGTGCTACCTGCAACCGTGTCTTTGCCGTTCAACTTCCCGATCAATGCCTCCGGGTGAGAATCGACGACACCGATGAAACCTTCACCAGGGTGGACGCCGACCCAGTTGTCTGAGAACGAATCGTCCCCGTACCAGACGACGAGACCTGTGTTGTACTTGACGCCGCGGCCATTCAAGAGGCCTGTGTCAGCGCCGGCATGGTTACGCCACTCTAAATAGTAGTAGTGCGGCTTCTCATCCCAACCGTCCGATTTGACGAATCCGTTCAATTTGACCGCTTCCGCACCTTCCGCGTCGTCAGCGAACAACGTCGCGCCACCTGACGTGATCGAGACGTTATCGAGGGCGAACCCTTCAAGCGCAAGACCGCCGTCTGTCACGTACTCGAACACGATCGAGACGTCTTGACCGGCAAATTGAGACAAGTCATACGACTTACGGACCCATTCACCATTCGTCGATTCAGCGTCGTTGCCAGTGTCGTCGTCACCATAGACGTCGAGGACGACTTCTTTGCCGCCGCTGAGCGCTTTGACGTAGAGATAGTCGTAATCATACTCGATCTCAAAGCGTGTATCGAACGCGAGCTGACCGTCAGCGCCAAGTTTCACGCTCGGGATGGCCAGTTCAGTATGCAAGTTATCGCCTTTTGTCGAGTAGTAGTAATACTTCCCGAATTTCGGCTCGATACCTTTTACTTTTTTATCTGGCAAGTTGATTTTCACGATGCCAGGGTTGTTCGATTTCGTCACCGATTGGTCGAGTTGCGAGACGAAACCTTGGGCGTTGATATCTTCAAGGTCGACTTCCGTGATGTTGGCCCAGTTACCGCCCATCAACTTCTGGAAGTACTCTTTGTTCTGTGGTGAGAAGCTCGTCGGTTCTGTACCGGCAACTTTACCAGCCCAGCTACCACCGCTCATGATCGACCATGATTGGACCGGCTCGCCTTGACCTGTATATTGCGTGTCGTACTCATCCGGAAGACCGAGGTCGTGTCCGTATTCGTGAGCGAAGACGCCGACGGCCCCGTCTTCTGGTTGAATCGTGTAATCGAACGCTGCCACTTGACCGCCCCAATACGGGACAGCTGCTTCTGTGCCGGCGATGCGATATGGGCTGTTGCCGACGACCCAACGGTGTGACCAGACCGCGTCGTCACCGAGGACGCCGCCACCTGCTTCTTGGCCGGTACCCGCATGAATGATCATCAAGTGGTCGACCAAGCCGTCCGGTTCGTTGAAGTTTCCGTCACCATCAAGGTCATACAAATCATACTCGTCGAATTCGGCAAGGTTCATACCGTTCGCGACGGCCGCGTTCAAAGCGTCTTTGACGAGTTGACGCGGTCCTGGTCCGGCGTTGTCATGACCACCCGTCGGACGATCGGCACCGTAGTCTTTCGCTGTGCCCGGTACAGTCAACCATTCGGAAACCGTTCCATCGACGGTGTAGCTGCCGCCAGACTGCTCCTCATAATACTGTTTGAACGTCTGGACTTTGTCCCCGTTGAACAGTTCGAACGAATCGTCACCGAACATATACTGTTCGTAGTGCTCTTTACTGAAGTTGTCGCTATACAGATAGCCTTCTTCTTGGACGACGTTGTTATGTTTGAAGTCGCTATACTCGACGAGAAGGACGAGTACTTTGTCTTCGCGGACGGCGCCGTTATAGCCGGCCTGTTTCGCGGGATCGACTTTTACTTGGCCGTTCGGTTTCCCTTTGCGATAGTTCGCTTGGCCTTTTTTCGCTTTGTCGAGGAGACGGTTCGATTCTTTTTCGAACTGGTTATGTATCTTCTCTTTGGCAGCGGCTGCCTTGTCATGCAAATCATGCTTATGCGGGTCTTGCGCTGCACCTTGTTTCTTGGAGATGTACGCCTCGACCGCTTTCGTACGCTCGGACGCGGATAAGCCCTTTTTGATGACGCCGCGGTTCTCGAGCGCTTTCGCGAGACGGTCCTCATCGATGATGTGATGGTCGAACGGGGCGTGTTCGCTGGCCGTCGGCAACGCCGGAGCGACATTGGTCGGCCCGGCAGCTACCGGGATGGCGCTGATTGTCATTGCTGACGTCAAGACGGCTGCGAGTGTTGTACGCCGAATGGAACGATTTTTCATCTGTACTTACCTCCTGTGAAAATAATGGGAAAATGTGTGAGCTTAGGGTAAACGTTAGACTTGTGTCAGATTAATGTCAATATTCAGAAAAAAGGAAGTGTAAAAAAGAGACTTTAGCCCCTCTTAGGCATAAAGCACTAAAAGGAACCGGTCTCTTTGTCGATAAATCCGTAATGCAGTTTAGATGTTTTCCTCACAACCCGTGTGAAACCGAACTGTTCAAACGCCTCGCTCTCAAAATGGGCCTTCAGGACAATACGTCGTTTGGCGACACGAACCGCCTCTTGCATCAGTTGTATGGAGAGGGGAGCATCGTTCGCGAGCGACCGTAACGGGTTCAAGTGAACCGATTCTGAAATCGTTTTTTCGAACATCGGATCGAAGTAGACGACGTCAAACGAATTGGATGCACATGTCTTCAAATAAAGGAGCGCATCTTGATGGACGACTTCGATGCGGCGCATCGCTTCATTGAGCGCCTCTTCTTTCTCTATCCAGACAGCCATCCCTTCACGGACGAGCATCGCCGTCACAAACTCGCTCTCGATCCCGGTGACATGACCGCTTTCACCGACCGCGTGGCTCATGACGATCGAGTCCGAGCCGAGACCGAGTGTACAGTCGAGTACACGGTCGCCTTGTTGAAGGCCTGCGATATCGACGAGCGGGTCGTTTCCGCCCCGCAGCAACTGCTTGACGCGGAAAACTGAGCTCGACGGGTGAAAGAAAAACGGTTCGGTCGTGCCGAACGGCGTATACTCGACGCGGCGTTTATCGAAGACGAGGACACCGACTTGGTGACGCTCCATCAAAGTTTCGATCGAATGCTTGCGTCTCTCCACAAACCGGACGTCGTAATCGGACGCATGGGCTTTTGCCCGTTCCAAGACGGTCTCGATCGGGCGCAGACAAGTCGTGACAATATACATAAGTGTTTCTCCTCACTTAAAAAGCGAGACGCGACAGGCGCCTCACTTCTTCTTACTGAGTAAATCCGACAACTCGTCGATGAGCGCCTTGTGCGTGGCGAGTTCTTTCTTCTTTTCATCGTTCGGGTTGATCGGGCGTTTCGAGCGGCTTTGGAGCGCCTCGAGAGTCTCGTCGATCGACGATTTCAACGTGTCGCGGTCTTCAGGCTTGAGCGTGACTTCTTGCGGGTTTTCACCGCTTGCGTCGAGCTCTCGTAACCGAGCCATCAACTGTTTGGCCTCACGATTTAAATCCGATAACAATCTGTCAATTTGTTCCAAACGTAATTTAATACCATCTCGTTCTGTGAACATACGTTTCACCTCTTTTTACGGGTTAACCACAAGGGTCTCTTCATGATTACTTTACCATATTTTTCGTAAGACGAAACTACCGGGAATATATTCCATTTATTTTGAGTGTGGCAAACACTGTTTCTCTATACCCACTCAAAGTCGACCTGGTATACTAACGAGGCTAAAAAGGGAGGTGGTCGGATGGATTCGGCGAATCATCCACCAAAAGCGCTCAAAGGCGCGATATTATCGATTACGACGTATCTGGTCTTATCTGTATTAAAAGTCGTTTTCGGATACATTTACAATTCAGAGGCCGTCCTCGCCGACGGTTTCAACAATACGACCGACATCATCGCCTCGATCGCGGTCTATATAGGCATCCGGATCGCCGCATTGCCAAGGGACGCCGAGCACAAGTACGGTCATGCGAAGATGGAGACGCTTGCCGCGCTTGTCGCGTCACTGATCATGGTCGCCGTCGGGGTGTTCGTCTTGTTGAACAGCCTGGCCAACTTGATCGGCGGCGAGTACGTGGAACCGAACCCGCTCGCAGCGCTCGTCGCCTTTTTAAGCGCACTCGTCATGTTCGGCGTGTACGCCTATAATTCGAATTTGGCGAAAAAGACACGATCGTTGGCTTTGAAAGCAGCGGCGAAAGACAATTTGGCCGACGCGATGATCTCGATCGGGGCAACACTCGGGGTACTGTTCGCCTACTTTAAACTACCTTGGATGGACACAGTGCTTGCAGTGCTCATCGCAGGGATGATTATCCGCACGGCGATACAAATCTTCCTCGATGCGACCCACCAATTGTCAGACGGCTTCCCGCCTGACCTCGTCAACGAGTATGAAGAGACGATCGGCGAGTTTGAGTCGGTGAAAGAAGTGCGTGAAATCAAAGGACGGCATCTCGGCAACCACGTCATGCTCGACGTGACGATCGCGGTCGATGGCGAGCTGACGGTCGACGAGGCCCACGGTTTATGTGACGAAATCGAGCGAAAACTCGATGAGCGTCATGCCGTCGATTCGGTCCACATTCACATCGAACCGGTTTGAGGTTCGGTTATCTTTTGCGCTACACACCGCGCTTCGTATATAATGAGTGTGGAAAGACTTTGGACTAACTGTTAAGGAGGGCACGGGATGGAAATCGTGCGTCAACCTATTCGTCAGATTGATGAGATCGAATATGAACATTTTCAAAAATACGGGGAAAGCTCGTACGGCATTTCAGCTGAAGAGTTGAAGGGCATCTTCGTCGAGATGGGAACCGAGCATGTGTATTCGGCCGATGAACATAGTTACGGGGAGGACTTTTATTATGATCTTCTCGTCGACGGGAAAATCGTCGGTAAAGTGCTTCTTCTCAAGCTCGCTCGCGTCTATCAACTTGATTTGATGGTGTTCGACCCGTATAAAGACAACGGGTATGCGACAGAAGGGTTACGCCTCGCGCTCGAACAGTCGGACTTAAAAGCAGGTCATACGGTTCGTGCCGGCATCCCGCCGACGAGCCCGCATCAAGAGGCAACGCGCCGTGTGCTCGAAAAGAATGGCTTCGAGAAACGGAACGGACTCTTTTATTTAAACTTTAAAAAACGATACGTAGTGAACCACTGAACTGACGGCGTCTAGCGCGTCAGTTTTTTCGTATGGAGGTTTTCGGATGAGACAAGTGACAATCAATGACATCGCCAAGCTAGCCGGCGTCGCCAAGAGCACCGTCTCCCGTTATTTGAACGGGGGTTCGGTCGGGCAGGCGACACGCGAAAAGATTGAGCGGGTCATCCAAGAGACGAACTATGAACCGAACCAGTTCGCCCAAAGCTTGAAATCAAAACAAACGAAGATGATCGGCGTCATCGTGCCGCGGCTCGACTCATACGCCGCCTCGCGGACGATGATGGGCATCGATGAACGCTTGACCGAACGGGATTATCAAATGCTCGTCGTGAACACTGCCCAACAGACAGAGCGAGAGATCGAACAGCTATACAACTTAGCGAAACAAAAAGTCGCCGGCATCATCTGGCTCGGGACGACGGTCACCCCTCGCCATTTACAGGCGATTCAAGACATCCAAATTCCTGTCCTGTTGATCGGACAGGAGCATGAGCTCGTTCATAGTCTCGTCTATCCCGATTTTGATGCGGCTTATGCCCTTGGCAGACAATTCATGGACTGGGGGCATCGTGAGGTCACCTATGTGGGCGTCGAGTCGTACGACATCGCTGTCGGCCAAGCGAGACGAGGCGGTTTTTTGAAGGCGTTTAACGAGGCGGGCGCAGACGTCAAGACGTATACGACGACGTTTAAAATCGACGACGCGATTCCGATTGGGACACAGATTGGACAGGAGCAAACGTCATCGCTCGTCGTCTGTGCGACCGATAATATCGCCCTCGGGATACTGAAAGGGTTAGCCAATAGCGGAAAGACCGTCCCTGGAGACGTCTCGGTGAGCGGATTTGGCGGCTACGATTTCACTGAAGTACTGCATCCATCTCTTACGACCGTACACCTTCCATATCGAAGGACGGGAGCGAAGGCGGCTGACATGATTATCCAGTTGTTAACAGCTGATGTCATCCCGATGAAAACGTTCACAACTTTTGAATTAAAACTGCGAGAAAGCGTTGACATTTTAAATTAAATCGATTACATTTGTGTTGCGGAACCGGTTCCGCAACATTTTTTATTCGTTTTTGGAACCGGTTCGATAAATGATACGAAGCAATATATTCAGACATGGAGGTGGACGGATGAACACCGTACATTGCATTGGCGAACTATTGATTGACTGGGTTTGCGAGGACGCATCGAGCGACCTCGTCAACGGAACGACATTCGTGAAAAAAGCGGGAGGCGCGCCGGCCAACGTGGCTGCCGTCGTCAGTAAACATGGGGGCGAGTCGAGCTTCCTCGGACAAGTCGGGGCGGATCCGTTCGGACAGTTCTTGAAAGAGACGCTCGAAGCGAACGGCGTCGGCACGGACAACTTGGTCGAAGCAGGCGACACGACGTTCGCATTCGTCTCGATTCAAGCGGACGGAGAACGTGACTTCACGTTCCGACGCGGAAGTGACGGCGACTATGCGTTCGAAGCGATAGACTTATCGAAGTTCAAATCAGGGGATATCGTCCATTTTGGCTCGGCGACAGCACTCCTTGACGGTGAACTGAAAAACGCCTACTTTAAGTTGCTGCAATTCGCCAAACGCGACGGGCTGTTCGTCTCGTTTGACCCAAACTATCGCGACGCGCTCGTGACGGACCTTGAGGCGTTCAAACAAGACTCGCTCCACTTCATCGCCGAGGCCGACTTCGTCAAACTGAGCGAAGAAGAAGCGCACTTGTTGACCGGAGCCGAAACGCTCGACGAAGCGGTCGACGCACTACTCAAGCTCGGCGCGAATCGCGTCGCCATCACGCTCGGCTCGCGCGGCACGTTGATCGCGACAGACGAGACGCGAGACATCATCCCGTCGGTGAACATTGAAAGCGTTGACTCAACGGGTGCCGGTGACGCATTCGTCGGCGCGTACTTGTATCGTCTCGCCACACTCGGCGTCGAGGATACGCGTTTACAGAAGGATATCGAATATGCGAACGTGACCGGCGCCTTGACATGCACCGCTTACGGCGCGATTCCAGCCATACCGTCACCACAACGTGTTCAACAAATGTTAGGAGGGAAACCCGAATGAACTACAGACAAGAAGCAGAAGCGATTTTAGAGGCGCTCGGCGGAAAAGATAACGTCGCCGCAGCCGCCCACTGTGCCACCCGGCTCCGTCTCGTCTTGAACGACGAGTCGAAAGTCGATGAGAAGAAACTTGACGCGTTAGACGTCGTCAAAGGGACGTTCTCGACGGGCGGACAGTACCAAATCATCATCGGTACAGGTACGGTCAATAAAATTTATGCTGAGTTCTCCGAATTGACAGGTCTCGGCGACATGTCGACAAGCGACGTCAAGTCGGCGAGCGCGAAGAAAGGCAACCCGCTCCAACAGTTCGTGAAGATGTTATCTGATATTTTCGTACCGATCATCCCGGCCATCGTCGCCGGTGGTCTCTTGATGGGGATCAACAACTTGCTCACGGCGCCGGACTTGTTCTTTGACGGCAGCTCACTCATCGACCAGTATCCAGGCATCGCCGACCTCGCCGCCATGATCAATACGTTCGCCAACGCCGCCTTCGTCTTCTTGCCCGTCCTGATCGGATTCTCCGCGGCCAAACGGTTCGGGGGCAACCCGTATCTCGGTGCCGCCCTCGGGATGATCATGGTCCACCCGGATCTCGTCAACGCCTACGCGCAAGCGACGGTCGGCGATATCCCGGTTTGGAATATCCTCGGATTTGAAATCGAGAAACTTGGTTACCAAGGTCAAGTGTTACCGGTACTCGTATCGGCTTATATCTTATCGAAGCTCGAAATCAACATCCGTAAATTCATGCCGGCATCGCTCGACATCTTGCTCACACCGCTTCTCTCACTCCTCTTCACAGCGTTCATCACGTTCGCCTTTGTCGGACCGATCACGCGTGAGGCAGGGAACTTGATCATCGACGGTCTCGTTTGGACGTACGACTCGCTCGGCTTCTTCGGCGGTCTCGTCATGGGTCTCTTGTATGCACCAATCGTTATCACTGGGATGCACCACAGCTTCATCGCCATCGAGACACAACTGCTCGCCGATATCGCACGTACGGGCGGATCGTTCATCTTCCCGATCGCTGCGATGTCAAACGTCGCCCAAGGTGCGGCTACACTCGCGGTCTTCTTCTTGACACGTGAGAAGAAAATGAAAGGTGTCGCTTCGGCATCAGGTATCTCGGCACTACTAGGCATCACGGAACCGGCCATGTTCGGGGTCAACTTGAAACTCCGGTACCCGTTCATCGCCGCCATCATCGGTTCAGGGATCGCCTCGGCGTTCATCGTCGGTCGCGAAGTTCTCGCCGTCGCACTCGGTGCAGCTGGTCTTCCAGGGATCATCTCGATCGCACCGACATCAATCGTATCGTATATCATCGGCATGGCGATCTCGTTCGCTGTCGCCTTCAGCTTGACGTTCGTCCTTGCGAAGCGCCAGGCGAAAAAAGACGCGGTCAAACAAGCCGCATAATCAAAAGGAGTGATTTAGATGACTTGGACGAAGGCGGAACGTTATCGTTCGCTGCGTGACGTGAGTGCCCTCGACATGGAGACGCTCCGCACGAAAACGGCGGCCTCACCGTGGCGGTTCGGATATCATATCCAACCGCCGACAGGCCTCCTCAACGACCCGAATGGATTCACTTTCTTCAACGGGGAATACCACATGTTCTATCAGTGGTTCCCGCTCGGACCGGTACACGGTCTGAAACATTGGTATCACGTCACATCGACGGACCTCGTCACGTGGACTGATCGCGGGGTGGCGTTAGTCCCGGAGACGACCGAGGACTCGCACGGCGCTTACTCAGGTAGCGGCTTTGTCGCTGATGGTGAACTCCACGTCATGTATACGGGTAACCACCGGACGGACGACTGGACGCGTCACGCCTCGCAACTGATCGGCGTGTTACGAGATGGCAAAATCGAACGACGGAACGTCGCCATCCCGGATGTACCGGCTGGCTATACGGAGCACTTCCGCGATCCGAAAGTATGGTTTGAGAATGGGTTCTACTATGCGATCGTCGGGGCCCAGCGCGAGAACGAGACCGGATGTGTTGTCTTGTATCGTTCAAGCGACTTAAATGACTGGACGTTCCTCGGAGAAGTGAAGACGGGCCTCGACCCGTTCGGTTACATGTGGGAATGTCCGGACGTGTTCGAACTGAACGGTCAGCACGTGCTCGTCTTCTCACCGCAAGGCATTGAGCCGGATGGACATCGCTATCACAACATCTATCAGTCCGGCTACTTGATCGGGAAGCTTGATGTGGAGACGTTGACGTTCACACACGGCGCGTTTGAAGAGCTCGATTTTGGGTTTGACTTCTATGCCCCGCAGACGACCGAACATGACGGACGTCGCGTGCTCGTCGGTTGGATGGGCTTGCCGGAGATCGAGTATCCGACGGACCGATTCGGTTGGGCACACGCCTTGACGCTACCGCGCGAACTGTCGATTGAAAACGGTGAGCTTAAACAACGTCCGGTGAAGGCGATGACAAAGCTACGCCAAGACGAATTCGTCAACGCCTCCGGGACTGCGATGAATGCTTCGACACCGAACCGCTACGAACTCGAGTTGACAACGGATGGGTCGGACTTCACGCTCGAGCTGCTTCGAGTCGGAGACGAATCGCTCGTCATCCGGTACGATGAAGCGTCTCGTGAGTTGACGATCGACCGGACAAACGCTGGTGAGCCGTTCGCGACCGAATTTGGCACGACGCGTACGAAAGTGATGGACGTCACGTCTCTCCATCTCTTCGTCGATTCGTCGAGCGTCGAATGTTTCGTCAATGACGGTGAAGCCGTCGCCACGCTTCGGGTGTTCCCGAGTGAGCTCGACAAAGGGCTACGCTATGAGGGTGGCACCGCGACGTTGACTGGTTGGACGTATGAATAAGGAAAAGCTGGGCTTCGGCCCGGCTTTTTTGTTGTTCCAAAATGTAACGATTTTATGTTTTGCTTATGATAATGTAAAAATAGGTAATTAATTACATAAAAAATGGAGAGTGATACTCTGATGTGGATTATATTTGGACTACTGGCGATTGGGGCGACGTTATTCAACTTGTATACGTTCAGCGTTGGGAAAGACTTCAAACTGGCGATGGCAATTGCGTTGTCGCTGACCGCACTCACGCTATGCGCCGAATATAGTTTGATTGCGATGTGGGTCGAAGCGGAAGACTGGGCGGCTTTAGCGGACGTTGTACCAGGCATGGAGCGTGCGCTATGGGTACTGACGATGACTTCAATCGGATTGAACGTGCTACCAATCTTTTTAGAACGGGCTAAGGAGAAGCAGAAGTCAAAAGCTTAAAGTGATATTAATGAAACGTTCTGTACACGTTTTGCGTATGTAAAATGATCAGATAGATAGGAGGTCGAATATGATGGGCAGACTGTTGAATTTCATTAATGAAGTGAGAAAAATTACGCTACCGTATGGGTATGGCAGAGAACGATTCAAGGCAGTTGAAGCTGAAGAGATGAATCGTGTGAAAGTCGCTGAATCGGTGGAAGGGACCCGATTCAACGACCAGTTCCTCGTCGAATACAATCGACTGCAGGACATCAAGGTATTCGCGGATATGCTTCGCAACGCGGACGAGTTGATGGACACGACAGTTCAGCGTGAACCGGATTTTGATCTTGAAATCCGTTATAAAGATGACGTGACAGAACGCTATCAACTTTGGCTCGGTCGAAGAGGGACACCGAGCGTCTTCATGAACGTCACCGAGACGCACCTCGTCTATAAAGTGGCATCTGACGTCACGGATCGTTTGATTGTGACGCTAGGAGTCGATGACTGAGCGCTTTACTTAAGTTTTTTCTGTTAGACGTTAACGATGAAACCAATTACACCTACCACTCGTAAAGAAAGACGACAATATATGGAGGTGGAGTCAGATGAAACGTCGGGGCAAATGGATGACGGGTATAGCCGCATTGACAGTCGGCTTACTCGGGGGTTGCGACACGAACGAGCTCGTCGCTGAAGATGTCACAGAGGTGAGAATTGCCGAGTCGGTCGACTTTGGCCGGTTCCAAGAACGAGATGTCCTCACGTATGACGAGCTCGAAGACGTCAAAGTGTTCGCGGACATGATTCGGAATGCAGAACAGCAAGCGGGAATCGTAAATATGGCGACGCCTGAATATGATGTGGAAGTCCACTATCAAGGTGAGAAGGTCGACCGCTATTACGTCTGGCTCGGCGACCTAGGCATGCCGACGAGCATTATGGATGTGACCGATACGAATACGGTGTATCTCGTCCCGGCAGACGTGACGGACGAGCTGATTCGACTGCTGGAGCATGAGTGAACGGTTTAAATGAGAGATGGATGGTGAAGCTATTGAAGCTATCAATGAAGCGAATCGTAGCGTCCATACTGGTAGTGTTCATGTTGACGGGTTGTGGCTCGAACGATTTTCGGACGGACGGGATTGAAGCTGTGACCGTCTCGGAATCGGATGGGTTTTACCGTTTCCAAACGGGTGACCTCATCACGTTTGACGAACCGAAAGCGATTCAAGTATTCGAGGACATGCTGCGTGAGGCAGAGAGAATTCCGGGGATCGCCAATGTGGTCGGGCCGGAATACGATCTCGAAGTCCGCTTCGAAGACGAGGAGACTGACCGCTATTACCTCTGGCTCAATGAATCGGACGGTGAGAGCAGCCTTTACGATGCTGACGATACAGACACGGCTTACCTCATTCCGGCAGACGTGACCAATCGACTGATTGAACTACTCGAAGCAGACTAAAAAAGACACCTGAACAGGTGCCTTACGAATTAAAGCGGATGAAACGCTCGATTTGTTGTTCGCTCTTCCTGGCTTGGCGACCAATCCAAATCAAATGGCCCGGACTGTTCAAAATCGTGAGCTGTGCATGCGGGATGAGCCGTTTGGCGTGATGGGCGTGTCGCACCGGCACAGCTTTATCATTTTTTGAATGGACGATATACGTCGGGCACGTCACCCCGAGCAGCGCCTCGTCCGGAACGCGCTGACGCAGGTCAAACTGCGCCCCGAGCCCGAACGCCATCTGACTGGCGACGCGTTTCAATAAGAAGATGTCGTACGGCGTCACTTCATCCCGAATCGCATCTAGCGCGAGGAAGCTCGTCGACTGAATCATCCGTGCCGTCGCCTCGAATGGTTGTTTTTGAATCGCTCGGAAGACGAACTGTTTCATCGCGAACTGCGCGGCAATGAATGGAGGTTGGGCGATGTTTCGACTGATGTAGCGACGGTACGGGAAATCGACCTCGCTCGTCACGGCGGCGGCGAGCGTGAGGCTGAGCGCAGCGTTATTTCGTGACGCGAGCTCAATCGATGTCGGACCACCGGCCGAGATGCCGTACACATGATAAGAATCGATGTTCATGATATGCATGAGCTGGCGCAAGTTCTCGGCGAACGCTTGCGGCGTCGCCGAAAATGAGTACGGAGTCTCACCGTAACCTGGCCGGGATGGGACAATGACCCGGAAACCGGACAAGACGAGCCGGTCCACATGGTACGGTTCTAGACTCGATGATTGGGTACCATGAATCAAGACGACGACCGGACCGTGACCGCGGTCGATGTATTCGATTTTCGTGCCGTTGACGTGGGCGTAATGTTTCACAGCGACGATTGCCTCCTTAAACGAAATGTAATGGAAAATAACTTTATTTCATGGAAATAACATGATAATGTCTCTTTATACATATTATATAGACAGAAATGAAAGGGGAACATACCGTGAACAACCGAGAGCGGTTACTCGAAGTAAGACGGTTCTTTGAGCGCCATACGGACGACAATCATCCGAAGACGTTAGAGGACCTGCTTGCCTACTTATCTACGATTGGTGATACTTCTAAGTTAGCAAAAAAATCTGTGAAAGACGACATCCAAGCTTTGAACGATTCGGGGTTTGAAGTGCAGGATGAGCTCGAGAAGAACGGACTCGCCAAAAAATACTGGCATTCGGCGCGTTTGTTCGAAAGCCATGAACTGCGGATGATGGTCGATGCGATCGTCGCTGCGAAATTCATCTCGGAAGACGTGACCGAACAGATCGTCGACAAGCTCCGTCATTTGACGAGCATCCCGGAAGCGGAGACGCTCCAGTCGATCATCAAGACGCCGAAAAAGAAAGTGAACTATATCCCATATCATATCGACCGGATCCAACGGGCGATTCAAGAACAAAAAGCCATCTCGTTCCAATACACGGACGTCGTCGGGTTCGACGTCGCCAAGCGGACGTTCCCGCTCCGGCGTGACGGGGAACGCTACGTCGTCAATCCGATCGATTTGCATTGGAACCATGAGCAGTACTACTTGATCGGTATCGACGAATCGATCGGGGAGGTTCGCAACTACCGGGTTGACCGGATCGTTAACTCAGAGATCGTCGAGGACGATACACCTCGTCAAAAACACCACTTGCCCGATGACTATTTCCAAAAATCGTTCAACATGTATAACGGGCTCGATGAAGAAGTCGTCTTGGCCGTTGACGAACGGGTGCTTCCGGTCATTTTCGACAAACTTGGGGAAGATGTGTCGATCACGGAAGTGAACGATCGATTCCACATTCGTTTCGATGCGGCCGTCTCCGACGGATTCGTCTTCTGGCTCTTGTCGCTCGGCGATCAAGTCGAGGTGCTCGAGCCGGTGACGCTCCGTGACCATATGCGTGAGACGATCGAATCGATGGCAAGCCGATATGCGAAAGCGAGCATTCATTGAATCGAATGATTTGAAGTTGTGATATACTGCTTGCGACACTTGTAGAAAGGGGACAGGCGGATGTTGAATTGGATGCCATTAATCATTCCGATTGTCGCTGTCATTTTTGTCGCTGTCGTCGCGAGACGCGCCATGAAAATGGACCAAGATAAATAAACTGAGGACATCCTTCTCGTTTTGAGGAGGGTGTCTTTTCAAAAAGAAAGGAGGGATACTGTGGATACGATCACACACACGCTGTTCGGACTCACGTTATATGGGGCGGCAGATAAGCGCGAGTTACAGAAAAATGAGAAACGCGCGTTGCTCGTGACGACGCTCGTCGGGAGTCAAATCCCGGATGCGGACGTCATCTCTCGGCTGTGGGACACCGAAGGAATGTATCAGATGTGGCATCGCGGCATCACGCACTCGATTTTCCTCGTCCCGCTATTCGCGCTACTCATCTATTGGCTCGTCCGCGTTCTTTTTAAAGTAACCGATATACGTTATTTTTACTGGGCGATGCTTTCCGTGTTCATCCATAACACGGCCGACGTGTTCAACGCCTGGGGAACGGGTTACTTTGAGCCGTTGTCAGACGCCAGGCTCACATTCGGAATCATCCCGATCGTCGACTTCGTCTATTGGGGCATCTTCCTCGTCGCATGGCTCGTGGCACGCCGTTCAAACGTACGGCACGCGGTGTATCGTTACGCTTGGGCTGCCATCCTCGTCCACGTTTTGATTCAAGGCGCGCAAGGTGCCTATTTGTATCAGTCGTACGCTGCCGAGCACGATGAGGTCGCGTTGTCGGCGTCGTTCATCCCGACGCAGTTCACGGTCGTCACGAAGACCGATGACACGGTCTCGATTTTCAGTGATTCAGTCTATCAATCGTCTGAGCTTCAATACGAATTGACGAGCGCGGACGATGCCGATTTGACACCGCTCTTTAATGAGAATAAAGAGGCGCTCACGCTGAAACAATGGTCACCGTTCGTTGTCGTTGTCGAGGAAGACGAGCGACTCGGTCTATTCGATCCGCGTTTCTTTGACGGCGAGTCGTCATTCCTTTACGAATACATCGAATTGTAGGTGAATCGATGCGACACCTCCGTTACTTATTCATCTTCGGCTACGAACAGGCACTCAGTTGCCTCTTCGCGGTCGCCATCTTCAGCGCACTCGCGTTGACGAAATGGATCGACTTTCCGATTCCACGTTACGACGTCCTCCTCATCTGGTGTCTGTTCGTCCAAGTCGTGCTCGTCAAGACCGGGCTCGAGACGGTGGAAGAACTGAAAGTGATCAGTTGGTTCCACGTCATCGGGCTCGGGCTCGAGCTGTTTAAAGTCCAGATGGGGTCGTGGAGCTATCCGGACGAGGCGGTGACGAAAGTTTTGGGCGTCCCGCTCTATGCCGGCTTCATGTATGCGAGCGTCGGCAGTTACGTCGTCCAGTCATGGCGCCGCCTCGATTTGGAATTCCTTAAGATGCCACCACCGCTCATCGCGTTTGGCCTCGGAATCGCCATCTATTTTAATTTCTTCTGGCACCACATTTGGCTCGATTTGCGCTGGGTGTTGATTGGCCTTGTCTTTCTTACGTTCGGTCGGGCCATCGTCACGTATCGGCTCGACGACCGTCGCTTCACGATGCCCGTCGTCGTCGCCTTCTTTTTGATCGCCTGCTTCATCTGGTTTGCGGAAAATATCGTCACGTTCTATAACGGATGGGCGTATCCGAACCAGTTGAGCGGCTGGGCGCTCGTCGACCTCGGCAAACTGTCTTCGTGGTTCTTGCTCGTCATCATCAGCATCTTACTCGTGGCGTGGCAGAAGCGACGCCAAGAATGGTAAACACAGGCAAGGCGTGACCGGATTTCGGTCACGCCTTGTTTTCAACGTTGGACAGTTTTAGTTGTGAGCGAGCAATCATGTGGAGGATGAATATATAGAGCGGGAACGTGAACAGGAGCGCGATGATCCATAAGCCGAGGGCAGGACTTGGCCATGCTGCCTCGCTTGGTGCAGGAACGAACCGTGTCCACCCATATGTGAACAGTGCCAAATAAGGGAGCCATAAAACGTATAGGGCTAGGTTCCATGGTGAAGGTGCGAGTCGTCTGAAGCGTTTGATGATGACACGCGTGAACAAGATGAGTAAAGCAAGAACGCTCGTAGCGACGACGAGCACATACCCGTCACCAATCAACAAATAGAGCCGTCCACTGTTGGCAAGCAGTTGAACGTTCAATAATAGGTGAAGCGCCAGTAGCAGCGAAATGATTTGTAACTTGAGGAAGTGGGTCATATAAGACTCCTTGATTTAGTGGGATGATGAAACGTTGTTCAGAAGCGCTCGTATAATACGAGCGAGGCGATCAAGTTGGCACAATTAATTGTGTTTTGGTTTGTCGGATTCATGTGTGTTCTCGACATTTATCTATGCAACACAATGGCGGGGCGAGCGCAAACTGATAAAATTACTAGGAGCCATAATTAGTGTTTTTATAGCCATCGTTTGTTTTGTGATAGCCATACCAGATACATACGATCGCGCCCTCGACCGTTTTGAGACGGAGACCGGGAATTGCTACATCAGTCAAAACGAGGCGGCGTGACCCTACGGTTTGAAGAGGGGTCTTACGATTTTTCCAGACATACCAGAGGACGTCGCATATGGCCCAGGCACGTTGCTTGATTGTACCGTCACATTGACGAAAATGAATTCGACTGGAGTTGACTATATGATGAAGTCGAAAGAGGGCGAGACTCTCTTTTTACCATACCGAAGTATTCTTCTTTTTAGAAGGATACTTTAGTATCGTTATCTGCTATTCACCATGATGGAATCAATTGTCGCCTAGAATCAACACATATCCACTTTCCCAATAAAATGATTGTCATATCATATTTGTCTTTCGAAGTGCTGAGGGACCCTATGGCACCAGGGCACCATAACTAAATGATATCATGACTTACTTGTTTATAATTTTCGGAATATTGTTTTTATTCATCAGCTAATTGTGATAAAATCATAACAGTGTATATGGATATTTTTAACTTTAGTATCCGTAATATAAGCTTTATTATGGGTTGCTTATATGAAAGCACGACAAGGTTATGCGACATCGATGTATTTTTGGAAAGGGGAAGAACAGGATGAACTGGATTGCTCAAAAATCGGCTCAGTTTTTTATCACATTGTTTGTGTTGATTGCAATCAGTGCTTTGCCATCACTCGTCGTGCAACTCGAGTTCGTGCCATCGAACTACTGGAACGGGTTGCAACAACAATTCAGTCAGTTGACGAAACTGGATGAGATCACGTATTACAACGTCACGGCGCAACGAGAGTTACCGTTGTTGCCAGCGCTCGGACCACTCATGAAAGAGACTGTCATCATCTTTATGACGTCATTGGTCGTCGCAGTCATATTCGCTCTCCTATATGCTTATTTCTTTTATCGGAGCGGGAAGCGCGTACGGACGGTGTTGCAACAAACGAGCCAGACGCTCGAGATGATCCCGGATCTGTTTTGGCTTATCTTCACGCAGTTCCTCGCCATCACCCTTTATAAGAAGACAGGCTTCGATCGCATCGAGGTCGCGGGTGGTTTTGCCGAATACATACGTTTTTTGCCGATCGTGACGTTGACGCTCACTATCTTGTTTTTCTTCCTCAAATGGTTGACGAAACATATTTTGGAAGAGGAAGCGACGCCATTTCTCGAACTGGCACGGGCCAAAGGCGTCCGACCGGCCGCCTTGTTCTGGAAACACTTGCTGCCTAATTTGGTGTATCGATTCTACCTCTTTTTCCGCTCGAATTTGATTACGGTGCTATCGAGTCTGTTGATTATCGAATATTTGTTCAACGTGCAAGGCATCTTCCGTTTCGTCGTCTATAATCCGGTGACGCCGATCCTCCTCGTCATTTTACTGGTCGTGTATATTCCGATCTTTCTCGTGGACGTGTTGGCGGAATGGCTTATCCCAGATGCATGGAAAGGAGGGGTATGATGCGCCGTGTACTCCTACGTGACCCGATTTTCTTAATCGTCTTCACGATTTTAATGGGCTTACTTGTACTCAGTATCGGCAATACGATTTTTCGCGACGGGCAAGTCGATCAATTCTTGAATCGGTACTCAGAGGAAGGACGATTGATCGGCATCCCGCCGCTTGAACCGTCTAAAGATCAATGGCTCGGGACAGACCGAGCCGGGAACGACTTGTTTCAAATGATGATTGAAGGGTTCAAATGGACGGTCGGCATTTGTGCGACCGTTGCGCTCGGACGGATGACGATCGGTTTGCTCGTCGGGATTCCGCTCGCGTTTCGCGGGGCGCGGTTGAACCGGTACTTCAAAATGATGCTGGACGGTTTTTTAATTCTACCGATCTCGTTACTCGCCATGATGATGCTGTTCTCGTCACTAATGTTCGCCGACTCGACGATGGTGCCGCCGCTCGTAGATCGTGTATCGCTTCAGTTAACGGTCTTCGTCCTACTCGGTTTACCTGCTGTCACGCTCTATTTGATCACAGAGGTGAGACAACTTCTAAAACAGGAGTTCATGGTCGTCGCCGAGACGTTAGGAGGCGGCGTTTGGCACCGGACGAGGCGTCATCTGTGGCCGCACCTCGTCCCGACATTGGTGATCGTGTTCATGCAACAGTTCGTCCAAACATTGATGTTACTGATTCATCTGTCATTGTTCGGCGTCTTTTTCGGAGGAACCGTCTTTCTGTTTGAAGGGGTCATGCCGACGCTGTTCGAATGGTCGTCGATGTTCGGTTATTATTTCAAGCAGTTCACGGCGACGACTTGGATGACGAGTCATATCTTCCTCGTCCCGGCCATCGGACTGTCCTTGCTCGTTTTCCTCAGTAACTTGTTGACGAGCCGACTCGAGCGGGCTTTCCGGTTACGGCGTCAAGAAGCGATCGTGGTCGATGAGACGGTCTCGCAAGCAGAGGCGGCAGCGGCCTCGATCGCCGATTCGTTCACGCTCGTTCATGCGGATGGTGCGCTTCAACAGGGGAACCAAAAGAGAACGGATGGAATCAGTTACTGATCCCATCCGTTTTTGCAACTCATGAATAGAAGAAACTTAAAGGCATCAATCCTCGCGGTATGATTTGAGCTCCTGCATCCATTCATCAAGCATGTCATAGTCGATTCTTCCTGATTTCGCCGTGTAAAAGAAGCCGCGGTAACGGACGGTGTCGGCACTGTTGATAATAAAATCATCGAGCTCATCCCCATCCTTGCCATACAACGTGATGTGGTATGAGTACCCCATATAACCGAAGCTCACTTTTCCTTTTTGAAACGTGACATCATTTAAATTTTGCATGACGGCGATGATGTCGTCTCGGTCACTCAAGTCGAGCTCATAACCGCTCTGACCGTCAAATATGTGAATGCGAGCCACGCTCGATGATGTTGTCGTGATGACGCGTTGCGGGATATACGTCGTCGCATACAATAATCCGAAGACGGTGAAGACGAGGATGAGCCATTTACGTTTCTGATACGATTTCTTCAAAGTACTTCTCCTTCATGTCAGTCTTCAATGACATCTTTCCCTTCTAGACGAAGCTTCTCAAGCGCGGCGCGCATCTGGTCGATTTGTTCGACGGAATGGCGTTCCCAAGCACCAAGCTCGGCCACGACTTTGATCGGTTCGCTCGAGCGGTACGACCGGGTCGGATTGCCGGGGAAGCGTTTGTCCGTCAAGTTCGGGTCGTTCTCGAAGTCACCGGTCGGTTCAACGAGATAGATGCGCTCTCGGGCGTCAGACTTCGCGAGCTCAGCGCCCCATTTGGCGGCGTCGAGCGTCGCCGTGAAGTAGATATAGTTCGATTGTTTGTCTTGATAGTTCGAGCGTTGTTTTGGTTCAAGCAAGTCCCCGAGCTTCAGTTCGGCTTTCGTACCGTGGAAAAACGGGCCACGGTCGAGCGGTGTGTTGTCATCGTTCATGTATCATCTCTCCTTCAGTCAGGCTGTCTTCACAGTGTAGTGGATGAAATTAGGGGAAAACAGTCTGTTTGTGGTTCGAGAATCTCGATATAATGAGAATGGGAAGAGCGACTTGCTCTTCTTTTTTTCATGTATATCAAAGTTTTTTTCTTAAGGAATAACTCGTGATGGCGTAGTCCATCTTGTCCGTATAAAAACGGTGCGCCTCGGTTCGGGCGAGTCCAGACTCGAGGGCAACGTAATGGGCGCCACGATTGCGTGCGTATTCGTGGACGAAGTGAAGCAGCATCTCACCGTATCCGTTTGAACGATGCGCGGCGCACGTCACGAGGTCATATATGTAGACGTGCTTCTCGAGATAAAGATTGACGCGAACTTCTATGCCCGCGAGCGCTACGATCGTATCGTCGGAGTATAGCGCATAAAGTTCATAGCCTTGGGGCCGCATGGCGGCGACGAGCTCACGATAGGCGTCGAGGGTCAGGTCGGTCCGCAATTGGTTCATGACGGGGAACGATGCGTCGAGTTCGCGTGGTGACTGGATCGGTTTAATGCTATAGACGGTCGATGAAATGGGAACCATGCCTCCTTGATGGTGTGTTATATATTGATTTCGCTCTCGTGTGTCGTGAATCCTGTATAGACAAGACGAGTCACGCAGACTACGAAAAAGCCCTTGAACAATCACGTCCACCGACGGATCGCTCAAGGGCTTACTAGGTCAAAACGATTCTAATGAAGCGATGAAGCCCTCTCGAGAATCGCATCGACCATGACCGTGGCGTTCTCAAGCGTCACTTCATAAAACATGTCCTCGTATGTCAGTCTCACGTGCTCGCCGCTCTGTAACTCATAGTCCTCGAGCAACGGACGGATGCGGTCGTGGACAACTTGCGCCGCCTCTGGAGACGTGTACGGAAAGATGATGGCGAACGTGTCATGGCCGATTCGATATTTTTGGTCCGTGCGCCGTGTCGCCCTGTGGAGTTCGTCACTGAAGTAATTCAAAAACCATTCATACTCAGTGCGTCCATATGTCTCTTCGAAACGCATAAAGTCGTCAAATTGAATGAACGAAACCGAGAAAGCACCACCATGGCGGACGAGACGGTCACGTTCGCTGTTGACGTTCAGTTGAAACCGCTCGGCGTTATCGAGCCACGTTTCGGGGTCAACGGCAATCAGTTGTCGCGCACGTTCTTCAAGTGCGTATCGCGATCGCTGAACGCGCTTCACGAGTTGGTGAACGAGGCCAGAAACGACAGATAGCATGAGGAGAAGTGTGGTAAACCCGATCCCGCGCCAATTGAAGAACTGGACTTCCCCTTGTGCGTTTAGTGGGGCAAACGATTGGAAGTAGATGAAGAGAAAGACGAGCAGTGTCACAGAAATCGACAAGCCAGCCCGCATCCCGAAGGCGAGTGAAGTTATGACGATGACCGGCAAAATCAATAAGCCGAGAAATCCGCTGTCACTTTCCACGAGTAAGATGGTATAGAGTATCGTTCCGATGAGCAGGGAAGAGATGAGACCAATCAGCTTTAACGATTCGTTGGTCCATCGGTTCATAGTCATCCCTCCTTGTGTATCTTTTGAGTTTGAGGCTTTCCCTCACAATTATCCCATGTATAGGTGGGTTAACCAAGAGAAGGCACTTTATGTTCATTATAGAACAAGGGATGACGTCGGATTATCGACTTTTCGAAATGAAGCGAGTACATTCTTTAAATATTTTAAGGTAAAACGAACAGAGACAGCCGTTTCGTATAAACGACTGTCTCTGTTCTTCATGACGCTTCTTCAAATGAAACGGTATCGTACAATGAACGTCTCGAACGTTCTAGTGCAATCCGGACCGTGATTAAGCCGACGAGCAAGAACGCGAGCGAGAAGGCAATGTACGTCGAACGGATCCCGACAAATTCAGCGAGAAGACCGATGCCGAACGTCAAGCTGATAATCAAGACAGACTCCGCGACGCTGATCACCCCGGAGAAGCGGCCCATTAGCTCGTTCGGGACATTGTTCTGATAAAACGACAAGAAGCCGGTGTTCGCGAACGACAAGGCGAACGTGAGTAAGAAGAACCCGACAGACGCGACCACGAATGATTCCGAGAAGGCAAAGACGAGATAGCCGACTGGCGTCATCACAGCACCGAAACTAATCAAGAACGACAACGTCATCCTCGCACTGAACATCGCATTGATGATCGATCCGGCGATAATCCCGGCTCCGGCGACACTGACAAGAAAGCCGTAACGGCTCTCGGAGAAGTCGAGCACTTGCGTCGCAAACGATGCCTCAAGCGAGTCGAGTCCGGACATGAAAATCGTCATGACGCAGAAAAGGCTATAAACGAGCGTCACGTAGCGCTTCGTCGACGCGAAGCGTACGACCGTCTTCCAATCTTCGATGATCATGCGTACACTGAACACTTCAACTTCGTCACGGGCCGCATAGAGCGTTGGTAAAAGCGCGAGGATGCCGACGGAGACGAGTAGCGCCAACGCATTCAACTGAATGGCGAGCGTCGGACTGCCAATCATAAACAAAAGCCCGGCGATAGCTGGTCCTAGGATAAAACCAGCCGATTGGACGAAGTTCTTCAGCGCGTTGAACCGTTGTCGATCGTTACTTGGAACGAGCTTCGTCATGTAGACGAGGGACGCCGATTCAAAGACGGAACTGGCGATATTCAAGAAAAAGACGAGTACATAAATGAGGGCAAGCGAGTCGATGAAGGCGAGACTAAAGACGACACCGGCACGTAGCGCGTCAAGTAGAATCATGAGGCGTCGTGTATCCGTGCGGTCGATGACCGTACCTGACCAGAAGTTGGCACAAAGCGCCGCGAGCGGGACGAGCATATAGAGGACGGACACGGCAAATGGCGACTGCGTCATCTCGAGGACGAACAAGTTGAGGGCGATGAAGTACACCCAGGCCCCGAGGTTCGAGATGCCGACCCCAGTGAGCAAAAGTAAAGGTTGTTTCCAAGATCGCATCGCAATCGTCTCCGTTCAAATCAATTTTGAACAGTATGTCACAAAAATGACTGAGACGCCATAAAAATCAAGTAAATTCAAAATTTTGTGTGGGAAAGGGAAGGGAGTTGAAGTACACGACAGAGGAGAAACAACGTTTAGAAGCTTGCAGACGGGAAATAAGAATCGATTTGATGTGGAACGTCTTCAAGGTCATCAGTCAGCTGGACGACATGCGAGACGTGATAAAACGTGCTCGTCGTCTCGAAATCCGTCATGCTGTCGGTCGTGTCGTGAAGAAACACCGGCACGCCTGAACCGATTGCAATCCCGAGCTCGACGTGGCTGCCTTTCCCGGCCGGAAGCAAGACGATGACAAAGTCAGAATTCTTGATGGCGTCACGCTCTTTTTCTCCGATTGCTCGTAGCGCATCGATTGAATCGGCTCGCGCGTTGAGCGTCCAATCGTACGTATGCGTATGGCCTTGCGCGGTGAGCAGATCGCGTAACCGTCTGACGTTCTCGGTATTATAAAAACCGGACCCAATATAGTAGTTCATTTATCTTCCTCCCATTCAAATGTGATTCATGTTAACTGCGACGATCCACCAGAGAATGAGACTGAATGACAGCGCAAACGCGACAATCTGTCCGATTCCGACAACGAACCGTTGGCGGTAAGTCCAATGATGCTTCTGTCCGAGATGGGTGCTGAAACCGATGACGGACGACAGGAGCAGCCCGGCTGTTCCGCCTACCCAAAGCCATTCATTCACGTCTTGCAGGTTCGGTGAAAGCAAGAAATAGATGAGAGCGGTGATGAGACTGGCCAACCCAATCAGCAACCAATAGCTCATGCCGATCTCCGTGACACCATCATCGCTATTTCATGAATACCAAGGATGAACAGCCCGATGAAAAAGGCGAACAAGGCGATGAAATCTGCCTCGACGTTGAAAAAGAAGTTGAGCCCGAAGAGTGGGGTCACGAATAACAAGTAGAGCGGATATTGAATCGCGAACAAGGCGTCAAGGATGACGATGTCGTACACATACGTCTCAAAGCTATGTAACGTGAACACGGTCACACCGGCGAACAGGAGGGCGGTCACGTAAAGCTTAGCGACCCGGTCGTTCAAGACGCACGTCCCAATCATGCAAAGGACGAGCAAGACCGACGCCGTTGCCTGGAGCGGTCCGATTGTCGTATCGGGGAACGTGACCGAAGGAATGACGTTTAAGACAAAGGCGATAGCATAGACGCACGATAGCGTCACGATGCATCGTTTTTTAATGTTCATGTTGAAGCTCCTCTCATTGATTTCGCGCGAGTCTGGCCAAGACGTGCATGGCATCGTCCGCATCGAACGAGCTGTACCAACGGACGTCTTTTGAATCGAGGATCCGATAGTGGCTACTGATGACGTTTTGTTGCATCACATAATCGCCATCTGTCGAGATCTGCTTCCACCAGACCCGGCCGCCGAGCGTCTTCGATTTCGGCTCGTAGGCGACCTCTTTAGCGAGCAATTTCACGAACTCGACCGGGTCGTCCCCAATCTCATTTAACAGAATCTCGCTATCATTGAAGAGTGCGCAGAGCGTGACGACCGTGCCCCAGTTGGCGACAGTTCGTTCTTTCTCGATTTGGATGAGCGTTTTTTTTGAGATGCCGATCACCTCGGCCATTTCTTCTTGCGAAAACTGTTGCTCGATCCGAATCGATTTCATATGTTTTGAAACAGTTTGGATAAAATCGTTCTTATTCATGGTCCACCTCAATTGACTACTAAAAAGGATATAATGACAATAACTTACAAGTGTAATTTTACACTATACATAATCGTTGTCAATTAGAATCAATGGGAATATAAAACATATTTTGAGGATGATGAGGTAAAATGAAGAAAATTAAAGGGAGGTAGTCATATGACGAAAGAAGAATTGCTGGCGTTATTACCGACGTCCGAAACGGAAATTCGAATCAAAGATGCAGAAGGGCTGCCGCGTTTCGCATTCTTGAACGAACGCGACCGTTTCGACGAGGTGCAAGGAGAGGTTTTCGATGAGGAAGAACCGTGGCCAAACCATCTCCCCGTCATCGGATATGAAGATTTCCTCGGTGACCTCGTCTGTGTGGACTTGAAGACAAATGAAGTCGTCATCGTTGACCATGAGACAGGTGATCATGTCGAGCAAATCGCGCCCTCGTTTGAAGCTTGGTTGCAGTCAGAACGATGACATGGGAATACGTGCGAAAGTTTCTCCCGATTGAAGAGCGTCCCGTCAACATGACGACTGCTTCGGGTGAACGGCTGCCTGCGACGCTCTTCACTATTGAGGATGTGTTATACCTTCCATTATCTCCGCTCGGGCAACGAATCGGATATGACGCTTCCGGTGATTGGCTCGTGTACGGACGAGATGAGAGGCTCTTTTTATGGAGTGAGGCGAACAATCAGATCAAATCGATTCGGACGCCGATTGAGACGGTGCTCGACATTGCGCCGACAAACCAGCGGCTCATCGAACTCTTTAAGCTGGTGAACGGAGGAAAGCTGGCGACAGATGAACTTCCGAGGCGCTGGAACGTCCCGTCTCGAGAGGATCTTGTCGATTGGTTATGCGCTGTCCTTACAGGCGCGCTGACGTTCGAAAACGTCTCGGACTTGGCAGCGGACGCACTCAAGCGGACGGAAGACATGCACGTTGATGCGAGTGTGATGGACGGGCTGACGTTTTTGCACGGGGTCGACCTTCAGGTAGAGCCGGGTGTATATTTGCACGAGAAAAAAGAGCTCGAGCGTTGGATTGACGATCTGCGAGAAAGGGAGGGTTGACGATGAGGATTTCAATCGAACAGTTGGGTCAAGACGGGCTGACGCGCGAGATACCTAGATTGGATGCCTTGCTTAAGTTACTTCATCAGAAGATTCGGAGCTTGAAGCTTACACTTCCTCGTGACGCGTCGCTGACGGTTGTCTGTTGTGACACGTTGTCGAGTGAATCGCTTCAAGCCATCGTGTATGAGCACGGGGTTGTCCCGGTGTATGTGTTACCAATCGATAAAGAGGTCACCCCGGAAATGGCGCTGACCGAGGTGGAGCACGCATTACGCTTCTTTGCGCCGAACGTCTTCACACCAGACGTCCTACATACGTTGCGCAATCACGTCGAGCGTCACGACTATGCGTTCGAAGCAAACTTGATGCGTGCGAAAAATAAGAATGAGACGATTCGGGCGAACTTGATTGTCACGATAAGAGAGGATAAAGCTAGGGTATCGCTTGATTTATATGACATCCATGGTAAACGTCGCTGGATGAAACGGGAAGCCGTCATCGAGGTCGATGCATCGACGTTCGATCGTTCCTTTCCGAGAGGGTATCGAATCTCTCGTCAGGTGTACAAGTTGCACTGGGATTCACTCTATACGTTGGATGTGATCGGGTGGCTCGGAGACCGGTACAGATTTCGTGTCTACCCGAAACAAGACGGGAATTGGAACGTGACCGGTCAAACGCTAGAGCGGAAACGTTCAGAATGATCAGTCTTGGACGGACGAGAAGGTGAGCGAACTTGAAAAACATACATTACGGCTGGCTGATTGCCCTTGGTTTAGTCAGTTTATGTGTTTGGGCTGCGCTCGGGTATGGTGGCTACCGTTTCTTAACAGCAGCCGACACGATCGATGGTGTGCCAAAGGGTGAGCTCGTCTATGAATCAGTCTCACCCGACGGGACACAGACGATGTTCTTTTATCGAACGAGCGGCGGGACGACGACAGACTTTGCGATGTTAGGGGAAATTGAACACGATGGGTCGACAGAGCGAGAGCGTATCTTTTGGGACTATCCGTGTGAAGAAGTGACAGTCGTTTGGGAAGAGGGGCTCGTCACGATCAACGACGTGACGCTTGAACCGGTGCGCGAGGTGTATGACGTACGGTACGGCACATATGAACGTGTGAGAGACGACTGAGGAGGTCAAAACATGGGATGGTTCAAGCATATAGATCGTGTGGCCTTTCGACGTGCAATCCGGTATCGAGACGTACGGACCGTGCTTGCAATGGCTGCTACATATGATGACGACACGGTGCGCGATTTGTTTTTAACAGTTGGATATGACGAAGGTGACCTCTCGCTTTATGATTTTATCGTCGAAATCATTCAAATAGAAGAGACGGCACAATGGCATGAAATCGCCTCGCTTTTATTAAGCCAGCCGTTTTGTCACCATGCAGGCGCCTATGAGCGGAGTTTTTCACACGCGATAAGGGCCACTGAACTTGATCCTGACGATGTTCGGTTGAAAGAGTATGTATTATTCTTTCATGTCATTCCGGACAAACTGCTTAGTGAAGAGGAGGCGGAGCGATTGGCACTCCAAATCTTAAGCGTTTCCCCTTCTAGCCACGTCGCACGCCAACATGTCTATAGTGAAGCGGGATGGACGCAACTTAGACGACTCGATTCAAAAACGACGTTCTAACAAGAAGACGAAAGGAGTATAACGATGAACGAGACAATGTATGAAGCTGTTGACGCCGATTGGTGGGGTGAGGAGCTCATCACGTTACATCATGCAGATGGCGTTGCCATCGTGACGTGGCGAGCGAATACGATCAAACTCAAACTCGACCTGACCGACCCGTTCATCCGGGTGATCGACGAGGCGACATTTGTCATTGTCGACTTTACTCGCGATGATACAAAACCGAATGCTTGGACTGTTCGAACGGATGGCAGCATCGAGACTTCATTTCATGCCGGTCAATGTATCGCGTCCGTTGCCGTTGATACGTCAAGGATTTGGGTCGGATACGGCGATGAAGGGATTTTTGGTGAAGGCATCGCGACGGAGGCGCTCGTTTGTTTTTCAAAGGGCGGTGACGTCCTGTTTCGCTATAATCCCGAAACGCGTAAAGCACCGATTATCGTTGACTGTGAGCACCTTGTTACGACCGCTTCAGGCGTCTGGACTTTCCCGTCACTCGACGGTGAGTTGACACATATCGATCGTAACGGACAAATTATCGTCTATCGTACACCGAAAATGCTCCATGAAAGCGAGGCGATGACGATTGTCGAAGAAGCGGCTTATTTTGTGACGGGCGGCGAATTGTATCGTTGGGCGTTCGGTCGGCGTGAGAAGCCGACCCGATGCGGGAGAGTGACCGGTGACCTGCGCGGGTGTGCTGGCGGGTTTATTCAAATCGACGGAACGGATGTCACGTTGCTTCGTGTGTGAGTCGTTCAGACAGCAAAGACGAAAAACACATTCCCTCTTTTCACCAAAAAAAGTATACTTTATGTGATTGAATGACGAAATGAGGGATTGCAATGCGAATCGAAACCAATTTGCCAGGATTTACGTTAGAAACAATCGAAGCGGTCGAACAAGCGCTCGGGAGCCGTTTGCCGAACGGACTCCGGGAGGCGTGGCTTCACGACAATAAGTTTGAGGTCGGGGAGTGGTTCTTTTACCCAATCAAAGACGAACGCTTCTTCAATAAAACGTGGGACGACATCATCCGTGCGAACAGAGACGAGCGCGGGTTACCGGAAGACTTTATCACGGTCGCTGCGAACGGGAGCGGGGACGAGCTCGGTTTTTTGACTTCAGACGTCGAGACGATCTATATCTGGTGGCATGAGACGGAGGAACTCGAGCGAGTTGCCGACTCAATCGATGCGTTCGTCGAAGTGGTCCGATTGGAGTCGGACGTGATCGAGCGATTCTGTGCGCGTGTCCTTGAAAGCGAGACGGTGTTCGGCTTATCGGCCGAAGCGGACAATGGCTGGGCATATGCGCCTTCAATCATTGAGGCGACAGACGTGTTGCTGTTCTTCTCGACTCGTGAACGCGCACTTGCTTGTAGGGCTGAGGAATGGGAAGACTATCAGCTTATCGAGTTGCCACTTGATTTGTTCGTCGCGGGCTGGTTGCCGAATATGGCGGATGACGGGTTGCTATGTGGATTGGATTGGTCGAGTGACTTGAAAGGGATGGAGTACGATCCCGAAACCGTCCTAGAAGCCATCGAAGAAGAAGACTAATTTTATTTCAAATACCGCATTTATATTTATTTTTTATTAAAGGAGAAGTTGTAAAATGATGAACCGTTTCAAACAGAAGCGCAAGCATAGCGGCCAGTGTGCCTGCTCGGTCTGCCAGACGCCAATCGACATACCGCTCGGATACGGCTCACTCATGCCGACTTATATCGAAGAATTCTCTAAGAAAGAGATGAAGCGGCGCGTCTTTTTGACCGACGACATCTGCGTCCTAGACGAGGAACATTTCTTTGTGAATGGTTGCCTCGAACTCCCGATTATCGGAGAGGACGACGTCTTCACTTGGAACGTCTGGGTATCGCTCAGTGCGGATAACTTCTTTCGGATGCTTGACGCGTGGGAAGATCCGGCTCGTGTCGAACTTGAACCGATGTTCGGTTGGTTCTCGACGGACTTGCCCGATTATCCGGACACGATCAACTTGAAGACGAACGTCCATATTCGTGAAGTCGGATTGCGTCCCTTCATCGAACTCGAGCCGACCGACCATCCACTCGCCGTCGAGCAACGAGAAGGGATCACACGTGAACGGATTGAAGAACTAGCGCGTATTGTGAAAAGCGACGTGTGAGAGGAGAGCTCAATTTGAATGATTACACGGTAGGGAATATTTTTGAGCTGTACTCAGGAAACGAGCTCCTTTCGGCAGAGCAACAAGCGATGATGGATTGCATCGATGCATACGTTGAGGCAAAACAGTTCAAACAGCTCGAGTATTACCTTCAACAGACCCGGGGTATCGAACAGCTGTTGATTGACCACGTGATGATGGACCCGACCGATAAAAACCGATGGGACTGGCTCGTCGGGTATGAGTTGATTGACACAATCGAAGATTTTGCACGGGTGAACAGCTTCGGTCTCACCGCCTATACATATCATCCGGATGACCCGTTCTATTATGCGCTCGCCTTATATTGGACGGGATGGAATGACTTTGTCATCACGGATGAGGACGTCGCCTTGGCAGATTCGCTCATCGAACAAGGTCCGGAAGACGTGAGTGGTTTGCTTTGCATTGCGTTGGCGAAAGAGTTCAGTCATCTGAAGCAGCACTATTATCAACTCGCCATCGAGCGCTGTCCATGGGCACCAGAACCGTACTTATGGCTCGGGAAGCGCCGCTTTTACTCTAATCCGGGAGAAGGAAAGATGCTCATCCAGCAAGGACTTGACCGAGTGAAGTATACATGGGGATTCGATCAAAAGGGGCGCTGGTTCAATACGGGTTCACAATATTTCAATCCCAGCACGTGGCGACAAGACACCATCGCTGAGCTGCTCGGTCTAAGCATGTCCCGTGACGAGTATAAAAAATATGAACGGATGATCAATAAAAAATAGTCACTTTTAAGAATGGAGTATTGGAATGACCACAATCTCTTTAGCTACACCATCAGATGTGAATGCAATCGAACAACTTTATCTCGCCTGTAAAGACGATTTGCTCCACAGACAGATTTTCCAATGGGACGACACTTACCCGAACCGCGCCTATTTCGAGGATTGTATCAAAGAAGGCTCCGTCTATGTCATGAAAGACGGTGAGCAGTTGCTCGGAATCGTCGTGCTCGATGAATGGCAATCTTCGGAATGGAACGAGATTGAATGGCAAGGTGATAAGCCGCTCGTCATACACTCGCTCATGGTCCATCCGTCGCAACAAGGTAAGGGAATCGGGAACCTCGTTCTCCACGCTTCGGAGCGTTTGGCAAAATTACAAGGGTACAATAGCATCCGGCTCGACAGTTTTTCGGGTAATGAAACTGCATGTAACTTTTATCAACGCCATGGTTATGTCGAACGTGGTAGTGTTCATTTTGATTCAAAACCTAAAGGGCATGAACGATATATTTGTTTCGAGAAAGCGTTTGAAAACTAGCATGAAAAGAATAGACCTCGAGTTGAGGTCTATTGTTAATCTTATTGAGTTAAAATGATGATTTTTTCTGTCAATGCTGCTGAAACTGTATAAATGGAATGTGTGTCGTCTGCGCTCATCATCGCACTTCGTTCACCTGCTTCACCGTACCAGAAATGAAAACGTTGTTTGTCTTCGTTCGCATAAACAACATCTACATAGTGTGTAGGATTAGACATGTTCACAATCCCATCTTCTTTCATGGCACTTTCAATGACTGCACGTAACGTTTCAATCGACGCATCATCATTAAAACGGATTACCTCACCGTCTTTTGAAATGCTAATCGTTGCGATCGAGTCTTCAATCTTCATGTTCTCCGCGCCATCTTCTGAAGATGGACTCGCTTCAGTTTGTTTAGCGACTTTACTCGGATCATTTTCTTTTTGAGTATCTTCCTGTGATTGACAACCTATAAGAATGGAGGTTAAAAACACAGGTGACAAAAGCAATGACATTTTTTTATTCATCATAATGATTACTCCCAACTTGATTTCGCTCTATACTTGTTCCGTATAGGAAAGATAAATTCCTTTTTATTACATTGATTTCGGGTAAATGTTAAGTGGGATGGCTCATTCATTTCCGAAGACATAAATTAAACAAAGAAACGAGGAGACTACCTATGATTCGATTCGGCATCATCGGCACGAACTTTATTACCGACACTTTTTTAAAGACGATTCAACATATCAAGGACGCAGAAGTGACGGCCATCTATTCAAGAACGGCGGAGCGGGCAGATACATACGCCGCTCAACATGACATCCTTTATACGTTCACATCGCTTGAAGCGATGGCAGCGAGTGACGTCATCGACGCGGTCTATATCGCGAGCCCGAACTCGCTACACGCCGAGCAGAGCATCCTGTTCATGCGTCACAACAAGCATGTCCTCTGTGAGAAGCCGTTCGCCTCGAACGTCCGCGAGGTCGACGCGATGCTCGAGACGGCCCGCGCGCATGACGTCGTCTTGCTCGAGGCGCTCCGCAACTTGTTCATGCCGAACTTCGACGTGTTGCGCCAACAACTCCATCGCGTCGGTCCGGTCCGGCGCGTCATCTTGAACAAGTCGCAATATTCGTCACGGTACGATTTGTATAAGCGTGGGGACAACCCGAACACGTTCAATCCAGCCTTCTCGAACGGGTCCTTGATGGACCTCGGCGTGTATTGTCTCGGTCCCGCGCTCAAGCTGTTCGGTCGACCGAACACGGTATTGGCGAACGCCGTCAAACTCGAGTCGGGCGTCGACGGCAGCGGCTCGGCCATCCTATCGTATGACGCGATGGACATCGTCATGCTCCATTCGAAGATTCACGGTTCGAACTCGCCGTCTGAAATCATCGGGGAGACGGGGCGGATCTTAATTGACGACATCGCCACGTTCGACCGGTTGACGTTCGAAGGGCGTGACGGGACGACCGAGGAGCTCGTCAGCGAGCAGACAAACCCGATGGCGTTCGAGATTCAGGAATTCATTCGGTTGATCGAGACGGGGGAGCGGGAGACGTCGCATCATACATATGACGACATGCGCACGCTCGCCGACGTCATGACCGAAATGCGCCGGCAAATCGACGTCCGTTACCCGGCAGACGCATAAAAACAAGCCTCGAGCGCGCTCGAGGCTTGTTTCATTCTTTGTTCAGGTATAAATGTCGGATGAACAATCCGAGCGCGATCGTCATGATCACGGCCGGAATTAAGCCGACAAGCAGTAAAGATCCCATGCGTTCATTCCTTTCCGAGCGCTTCGAGGCGCTGTCTCATGTCCGTGAACGACTGTCCGTCTGAGAGGACGCTCAGCTCGCCGGAGACGAGTTCACGCACT
>NZ_JTLB01000024.1:0-58809 GCF_000798975.1 Exiguobacterium sp. ZOR0005
ACTTCATTCTAAACGAGGCCATCGCTGTGGGCTTTTTTTGCGTTCACGTTCAGGTGTTGCACTTAATTTTATAATTCATCTAATATATAAGAGAAAAAAATCAACATTTAATGTTACAGAAAGATTACACAGGCGTATCCTGAGCATGACGAATATTCAGAAAATTTAAACTTTGTTTATGAAAAAAAGATACCTTATCCGTTGGTATAATGCGCTTTAGAGCCGTTTTTATGAAAAGATGACAGTTTGCAATGCCTTTCAAGGTCCGTTAAGGTTAGTCACAAGTTCGTCTTTACCGTTCGCCCACAGGACATTATGGGAATTACACCACAATGTTCACGCGAATGATTGAACCATATGAAAATGAAAGCGTACAGGAGGTAATACAATGTTATGGCAAGAATGGGTATCCATCGCGCTTTACCTCGTGATGATGCTCGCTATCGGTTACGTCGCGTTTAAACGGACGACCGATTCATCAGATTATATGTTAGGTGGCCGTAAAATGGGGCCAGGAGTTACTGCCATGTCAGCCGGAGCATCGGATATGAGTGGTTGGATGTTGATGGGACTACCGGGGGCAATGTATGCCACGGGATTGTCAGCAATTTGGTTAGCCGTTGGATTGGTCATCGGAGCTTACTTGAACTACTTGCTAGTTGCTCCGCGTCTTCGCGTCTTCACCGAGATGGCGAATGACTCGATCACGATTCCAGACTTCCTTGAGAATCGGTTCCGAGATCACTCGAACTGGCTACGGATTCTGTCCGCGTCCGTCATCATCATCTTCTTCACGTTCTACACGTCGGCCGGACTCGTTTCAGGCGGTAAACTGTTTGAAAGCTCATTCGGGATCAACTATCAGACTGGTGTCATCGTCACAATCAGCGTCGTTATTCTTTACACGCTGTTCGGTGGTTTCACTGCCGTCAGTTGGACCGACTTCGCACAAGGTGTGATCATGTTCCTCGCCCTCGTTCTCGTACCGATCGTTGCGTTAACGGATGTCGGTGGGATGACGAACGCTGTCAATACAGCGACGGCGATCAATACAGACTTGTTCGACTTGTTCAAAGGAACGACGACGCTCGGTATCATCGGGCTTCTCGCGTGGGGTCTCGGCTACTTTGGCCAACCGCACATCATCGTCCGCTTTATGGCGATTAAAGACGTCCCATCATTGAAGACGGCACGTCGGATCGGAATGGGTTGGATGACCGTATCGATTGTCGGTGCTGTTATGACAGGACTTGTCGGCATCGCCTACTTCCGTGGTCAAGGGAACCCGCTTGCCGACCCGGAAACGGTATTTATCCGCTTCTCGGATGTCTTGTTCCACCCGTTCATCACCGGTTTCTTACTCGCCGCGATTCTAGCTGCGGTCATGTCGACCGTGTCCTCACAGTTGCTCGTCACGTCATCGGCGTTGACGGAAGACTTTTATCGCAAGTTCTTTAACAAAGAAGCGAGCGAGAAAACGATGGTGCTAGCCGGACGGATCGGTGTCCTTCTCGTCGGTGTTGTGGCGACACTCATGTCGCTCAGCCCGTCAAACACGATTTTGACGCTTGTCGGCTATGCATGGGCAGGCTTCGGTTCAGCCTTTGGACCAGCGATCCTCTTGTCTCTCTACTGGAATAAGATGACACGTCAAGGCGCCCTCGCCGGTATCCTTGTCGGTGCACTCACGGTCATCCTCTGGATTGTCACAGGACTCTCGAACGTCATTTACGAGATGGTGCCAGGATTCTTCCTCAGTATGTTGGCCATCGTTCTCGTCAGCACGTTCACGAGCCAGCGTGAGCAAAAACGAATTAGTCGCGAATTCTCTGAGATGGAAGCAGAACTTGCTGCCGCCAAAGAAGAATAAGCATCAAAAGGCTCGCCCCATTATTCGGGGCGAGCCTTTCTTCTGTCATTGGATTCACATCGTCGAGGCGAGTAACCATACACGAATGAAGAATGGAACGAGGACAAGGACGAACATCACGTTTCGAAGCGTCCGGTTCCGGTTCCAATAATAAGCCATGAGAACGAACGGATGAAGTGCGGTCAATTCGTAAGGGTTGAACCAAAACCAAGTTAAAATCAAGGCGATCAAGAAATAGAGGACCGATCGTTGTTTCGTCGATCGATACTCCCGCCACATGTCGTAAGCACCTTTAAAGAATGCCAGGAACGCGACAATCCAAAATACGATGACAATAATATTATCCAATCAAACGACCACCTTAAGACACATTTTCAAAATAGAACCCGCCCCAATAGATGTGCCGGTATGTGAACTCTTTGCCGCTCTCGGCAGTGATGACGATCTCGTCCTCGGTCAATACGAGCACATGGACCGGCACCTCACCTTGCTTGAGCATCGGGCTGAACAGCTGAAACTGTTTGTTCAACCACTTCCGTTCGCTAAAATCACGGTAATGATGAAGCGCCAGCGTCGGGTGGACGAGAAATACTGCGGCAAGGAACGCGATTGCGGTCGGTGAGGCCGACACTTCAATCAAAAGCGAAATGACAAGGACGAGTGAGAGTACCCCGTAGCCGAACTCGAGCAGCTCCATCAAGGAGGCTCGACTCGCAATCACGTACTGAATGACACGAAACGCGACGTAAAGGATCAAACTGACCATCACGTACTGAGAAAATGGGGCGACACGCATCGAGACGTCCAAGTAGAAGAGAACCGGTAGCAACATGATCCACTTCCATAGTTGTAAGGCGAGGTAAAACAATGATTGATCGATGAAACGACGATTGTGTACGAGCCGTTGCATATTCATGTTTCCCACCTCCGATTGAAAGATGCGATCTTATCGATATCATTCCCTGAATCCTTGAATGATAACAATCAATTGCAGGTTAATCGGACTTTTCTTTTCGTTCGATGAGCGTGGCGTTCAGCAACCCGCCGAGCAAGATCACCGAGGCCGCCAAATAAAACCAGACGAGTAGCACGATGAACGCACCTAGCTGGCCATAGAAGCGTTCATAGTTTGCATACTGTGAATAGTAGCTGAACACGTTCGAGACTGTCAAGATACCGATTGTGGCGAACGCTGCCCCTCCCCAACTGTCACGGATTGTCCCACGGTGGCTAGGGAGCCATTTGTAGACGAGTAAAAAGACGCTGAACAAGACGAGTGAACCGACAATCCAACGGAAATAAAACCAGATTTGGGCGTACGTCGCGACGATCTCATCGATGAAGATGATATGTGTCGAGACTTCCCGTAACGCCGCCTCGACGACCGGGATGACGAGCGAGAACGGTAATACGAACATAAGCGCGAGCGTGACCGCGATGTCTTGGAGCGCCCCTCTTAGAAATGACTTGTTGCGAATCAATCGATAGGCATCGTTCAGCGAACGAACGAGCGATTGCACCGCCATCGAAGAAATCCAAAGGGCAGGCAAGATGCTGATCGAGGCCAGACCGAGTCTTGAATCATCAAAAATCGCCTCGATGTTTCCTTCTAACAACTCATAACTCCCTTCTGGCATGACGAGAGCGAGCGCATCAATGACGTCCCCGCTCGTGAACGGCAGCAATCCGACGATTCCGAGCACGAACAGCAAGAAAGGAAATGTCGACAAAATAAAATAATAGGCCAACATGGCCGCTTGATCAAAGAAACGTTCGACAAAAAAACGCTTGAACACAGTAGTGAAGGTTTGTATCATGTTCTCTACTCTTTTCTTAAATAATTTTTATAAAATGAATTCGGTATTTGAAATAAATATTTTCATATCGATTTAAAGCAAGGACCGCGACGCAGCCCTTGCTCTTCATTCAACCGATATGTTCCCGCTTCGTTTCCCATGCCTCGACGTGTTCTTTACCAGGCAAGTCGACGTCATCTCGACTGAAGTGCGGATCTTTTCCGGCCCGTTTCTGTGCGACGTAATCGTCGAGCAGTACGCGGGCAATCTTGCTCAGACGGAAGATGGCGTACATGTTGACGAGCGCCATCAAGCCCATGAAGATGTCGGCGATCGACCAGACGAGTCCTGCCGAACGAACGGCACCGAACATGACCATCCCGATTACGGCGATACGATAGATGACGAGATACACTTTCCGTTCTGAAATGAACTCGATGTTCGTCTCCCCGTAATAATAGTTCGCCAGTATCGAACTGAATGCGAACAACAGAATCGCAATCGTCATGAGTGACGTCGCGACCGGACCGATTTCGGTCAAGAGCGCTTCTTGCGCTAGTTCGATGCCTTGAAGCTCCTCTGAACCCGGGACACCAGAGATCAAGACGATCATCGCCGTCGCCGTACAGATGAACAGCGTGTCCACGAACACACTGAGCGACTGGATGAGCCCTTGTTTCACAGGATGGCTGACTTCGGCCGTCGCTGCGGCGTTCGGAGCCGAGCCCATCCCCGCCTCGTTCGAGAACAAGCCGCGGCGAATCCCTTGCAAGACGGCAGCACCGACCGCGCCACCGAACAGTTGTCGGAAGCCGAGCACCCCTTCTGAGAAGATGGCCGAGAACACGGCCGGTACGGCGCCAAGGTTCGTCAATACGACCCAAATCGCGAGCAAGATGTACCCACCGGCCATGACCGGGACGATGATCCCCGACAGTGTCGAGATGGAGCGGATCCCACCGAAGATGACGATCCCCGTCACGACAGCGAGGATGAGACCGACCCAAACCGTGTCGATGTCAAACACGTTGTTGACAGATAAGGCGATCGTGTTCGCTTGTACCGAGTTAAAAGCAAACCCAAATGAGAACGTGATTAAAATCGCAAACACGATCCCGAGCCAACGTTGCCCGAGTGCCCGTTCGATGTAATAGGCCGGGCCACCTCGCCACGCCTTGCCGTCATGGACTTTATACACTTGGGCGAGCGTGCTCTCGACGAATGCCGACGCCGCACCGATCAAAGCGATGAGCCACATCCAAAAGACGGCCCCGGGTCCACCGAGGGCGATCGCGGTCGAGACGCCGGCGATGTTCCCGGTGCCGACCCGCGCAGCCGTCCCGATGGCGAACGCTTGGAACGAAGATACTTGTCCTTTCTCATGCTTCAATCCTTTGACGAACAACAGCTTGAACATTTCCGGCAGCATCCGGAATTGGACGAATCCCATCCGGATCGTGAAGAAGATCCCGCCGGCAATCAAAACGAAAATAAGGACATACGTCCACAGCAAGTCGTTCGCCTGCATGATCAACTCTCGCATTTCCACTGAACATCCCTCCTCTTAAGGAATCCTTACCCGCTCCTTTACGCCAGGAAACGGTGCGTTCAGTGCGTGACCGCTTCGATGATCTGTTCGCACAGCTCATGGGTCGTCAGACTGTCACGGGCCCGGACGGAATCGTTCTCTTCCCCTTTGAGCAATTTGATGAACTCATCGATCATCGATGTGAATCCTCGCCGTGCCAAATTCGATTCCCACGGACTTAAACTCCGTTCGAGCATGCCGTCCGGGGTGTGGTCGAAGACGCGCTCGACGTCCCGAGATACCCGTTTCACGCTCGGAGACATCACTTCCATCACTTCTTCTGTACAACCGTTGTCGCGGTTCATGATTCCGATCGCCTCGACCCCACCGGCCGTGAACTGAATCTGAAGTTGCTTGAGCGTCTCCCCTTCATAACGGGGACGGACGGAGAGATGTTTCACCGGTACGAGACCCGTCAAAAACCGCAGCGTGTCGACGACGTGGACGAAGTCCTCGACGATGAACTCCCGCAGTGTCGCCGGTTGATACGTCCGATTTTTCTGGATCAACACGAGGTTCGGGGCTGCGACGGCCTTCAACGCCGTCGTCGCCGTCGCGAAACGGCGATTGAATCCGGTGACGAGCTCGACTTGATTCTTCTCGGCGAGTCCGACGAGACGAGCGGTCTCCTCGAGCGTGAACGTGACCGGCTTATCGATGAAGACGTGCTTTCCTCGTTCGAGCGCATAGGCGACTTGTTCCGTATGTACCGATGTGGTCGAATGAATCAACACCGCGTCCATCTCGGAGAGCGGCGTCTCCTCGAGCGTCCGATACTGTCCGGCGAATCGATATTTTGCGACGAGTTGTTTTGCTTTTTCTTCGTCCCGTGAGACGAGGAAAGTGTCCACCCCGTCCAATCCGGCGTAGACTGGCAAGTATGCTTTTTTGGCGACATCGCCAAGCCCGACGACGACTATTCTCATTACATCATCACTCCTCTTTTCGATTGACTGAATCGACCCCCAAGACGGTTGCCCAGGGGTCGATTTGTTTTAGCGAACCGCCAATATCTCGAAAGTCGTGATCGGCTTTCGGATCGCCTCTGACACGATTTGATAAAGGTCGGCGAGTTGCTCGTTATCGTTCAGGTCGGGCGTACGATCGAGTCGGACTTCGCACGTTCGTGACGTCTGCTCCTTGTCTTGAAACGCATATTCGATTGTGTATGTCTGCATGGCACGTCTCCTCTCTCATGTATACGTATGTATAGCCTGGATCGAATCGATTGAAACGCAACAAGTGCCTGACCGAACCTTTCGGATGTGACATCCCCCCCAACTCCCAATCAGTTTGCTTGTATAACGTTTCAAACATTTCTAAAATGAACAAGTACTAATAATCCATAGAGGGGTGTCGAGATGATCCGAAACTTGATTTACTTCACTTTGCCGCTAACGATGCTTCTGCTAGTCGCATGCAACAGTGAACAAGATGCTTCTCTCACAGATGATACGGCTGAAGTGACCGATGTGCAAGAACAATCGGCGTCAACGACTGAGGCTGAGGACCAATCAGATCCGTCGGCACAAGAACGATTCTCAGGCTACACGTTGCTCGAAGTCGATGGCGGTGACTTGTCTGGACATCGCGAAGGAAACGTCGTCGTAAACGTCGGATTCGGCGAGCGTGAATATTGGGCGTTCACAAATGAGCACGGACAACTTGTACGAGTTGTCGCCGCTGAGATCACCTTGCAGGACGAGGCGAACGAGGCTGTAAAGTCATCTGGCCGTTACTACGCCGACGAGGCGAAAGTTCCCGGCACCGAGCATGCCGAATTCGATGAAGGACACGTCATCGCCGACTCGCTCGGAGGCGTCTCGAACGCCTACAACATCACGCCACAAAACAGCACGCTCAACCGCCACGGTGACCAAGCCTACATGGAGACGATCATTCGCAACGCGGGCGGGGTCACTGACTTCGAGGCGCTCATCACATATCCGGACACATCGACCCAAATCCCGTCCAGCTATCAATATACGTACACGTTGAACGGGAACGTCATCATCGACCGGTTCGACAACGTCAACCCGGACGAAGTGAACGCAGCACTCGGCTTGACCGAGAAGACGCCAGAGACGGGCACACCGGCTGACCGCGGTGACATCTCGACCGTCGACAAGAACGGAAACGGACAAGTGACGATCCAAGAAGCGAAAGATGCCGGCTTCAGTATGCCGATCATGAGCGATCATTGGCTCTATCCGTACATGCGAGACAATGACAACGACGGGATGGTCGGCGAATGAGCTGACGGCAAACGCCAGCTCGATCGACGCACCGCTTTCTAGCGGGCGTCGTTTTTTCTTTCCATACGATGCGGTGATCTACCTACGATAGACAGACGAAAAAAAGACCGCAGACATCCGTCTACGGTCCGTCCGCTCGAGTTGCGGTCGTTTACTATTTACAAGCTGGTGCCAGACCTACTGCTGCCTCACTTATTTTCAGAAGTTTCCTCTTTCGGGCGTCTCGGTGGACGTTTGCCGAAGAATTGATAATACTGCGTCTCGATATTCCCGTTGTACAGCTTACGGCGTTTCGTCGCCGGGCGACCGTACGCCTTCTCGAAGTCCTCATAGCTTGTCAGCATATAGACGCTGTAGCCCGGATACTTGGCAAACTGTTGCCCGATCCGTTCATACAAGTCGATGATCTCTTCTTCCGTCTGCAACCGTTCCCCGTATGGCGGGTTACCGATGATGACGCCGTACTCTTCTTTCGGCTTCAACGCGGCCGCGTCACTGTGGACGAACGTGATGGCGTCACGCACGTCGGCGAGTTCGGCGTTGTCCTTAGCGAGCTTGACCATGCGCGGGTCGAGGTCGATGCCGTAGATTTTGAGCGGCTTGTCCCACTCGGCTTTATCGTTCGCCTCGTTGATCGCCTCGTACCATGCCTTCTTCGGCACACACGGCCAGTCTTGCGAGCAGAACTCACGGTTGAGACCAGGCGCGATGTTACGGCCGATGAGCGCGGCTTCGATGGCGAGCGTACCCGAGCCGGTAAAGACGTCATAGAACGGCATGTCCGGCTTCCAGTTCGTCAGCTGGATCATGGCCGCGGCCATCGTCTCTTTGAGCGGGGCTTGCGAATGAAGTTCGCGGTATCCGCGACGGTGGAGCGCCTCGCCCGACGTATCGATCGTGATCGTCGCCACGTCTTTCAACAAGGCGACCTCGATCGGATAGAACGCCCCCGTTTTCGGCAACCATTCGCCCGGTTTGTTATAGCCGCGCTGCATCGCGTCGACGATCGCCTTCTCGGTGATCTTCTGACAGTCGCGAATCGAGAACAGCTTCGACTTGACCGAGCGGCCGTCGACGATGAACCGGGCGTCCCACGGCATCAAATCCGTCCATGGAAGCTCGACGACCCCGTCGAACAGCTCGGTGAACGTCGTCGCCTTGAACTCGGCGACGACGAGCTTGACGCGGTCGGCCGTACGGAGCCATAAGTTCAGGCGAGGAATATCCTCCATCTCGGCGTCGATGTAGACGCGACCGTTCTCGACTTCACACGTATAGCCGAGGTCACGCACTTCTTTGGCGACGAGCGCCTCGATGCCCATCGCCGCTGTGGCGATCAATTTTCGTTTTGCCATAGTATCCCTACTTTCTATTTGTTCGTCCTAAAATGGTCAAGTAAAAAGGAGCTCAAGTAGGATTGCTTGAACTCCTGGTCGATGTAAGATAAGAGACTATGCTGCCCTGTAAGCCATGTTCTGTACTCCGGTGCTCATAACGGTCTCCCTGGCACGATGGAGTGACAATCATCTATCTGCGCCGTCTGGCGCCCTCCGTCCCGTTCGGTTCCGGTCAGGAAGTTCCCCTACCATAGTTTGGGTTTCTCGCTCGTGGGGTTTACCTCGTTCCACTCTGAACGTTTCCGGTCAGACTCCGTCACTGTGGCACTTTCAAGAAGCTTGCACCATATCCGAGGACTTAGGTGCTTCTTCTGCCGTCAACTTGCGTTGCCTACACTTATCGTTTCGTGTAGCACGATCACTACAGCCATCACAGGCTGTGCGAGCATGGACTTTCCTCAAAGCTTGCGCCCCGCGATTGTCCAGACCTCATAGTCACTTCACCCATTGTAGCCGATAAACGTCACGTTGACAACCGACAAGCTGAACTTGATTTTCATGGCGGTCAGCGCTAAAATAAGGCGTGTTCCATTGAACAAGGAGGGATTTTGATGCGTCAAGATGCAAAGAACGGTTGGATCCAACGGCTGACCTATGTGATTGAAATCGATGACATTAAAGCGCTCCACCCAAATAACGGCGTGTTCGCCTTCTATCGTAAAAATCGACTCGTCCAAGGGTTTGAGCCGTTCGACATTAAAGCACCGAACGAATTGTCAAAACGGCCTTACCATTTCGATCACCATAACTTGGCCCATCTGCATGAACGTTTTCCTGAATCGATCCCGCTATTCGATGCATCGGTTCAGACGCGTCGTGACTGGAGCGACCTCGTTCGTGTCGGCCTGTGTACCATCATCGCCGACGGGAAATTAAGTTTTGAACATATCGATGACAACGGGAACGTGCTAGAAGCGAGCATTCGTTGGACAGGTGAAGCGATCACCATCGACTGACATATGAAAACAACACCACCCCACCCGATGACGAGACCGTCAACGGGTAAGGTGGTGTTTTTCATGTCTGTTCGATCGTTTCGACCGGTTCTTCAACCGGCGGCGCGGCCGGCACGTAAGTTTTCGAGACGACACGTTCGGAGATGTCGGTCGGTTTCAAGACGACGGTCAAGTTCGAGCCCGTGTCACCGCGTACCGGGAACGTGCCAGGCACATGGAGCGCCTCGTAGACGGTCTTCCCTGTCGCATCAAGCACCGTGACGACCCCTTTACGCGTCGTCGTCAACTCGAACGTTTGCGCGTCGGCCGCTTTGACCGCGACACTCGTCTTGACCGGGTTGACGTACGTGACGTTTCGGCTAGAGGAGCGCTTGTACTTCCCGTCCGTGACGACGGCCGTGAGCCGATACTGTCCGCTCGGTAACCAGTCCCCACCGGCATACATCGTGAAAGCGCCGCCGTTCGCCGGTAGCGTCTTCAGTTTCCGTGTCCCTTGATAGAGTGTGTACGTCGTTTTCAAGTTCGGTCGGTTCATGACGGAAAGTTTCGCTTCTTGGACATACCGGTTCGTGAGCGTCGCCGGGGCTGAGATAGACACCGGGCGTGGCGTCGCGTCGAGCAGCCGTTTCGTGTTCAGCTCCGTGTATGGCTTACCGCTCACGCGCGGCATTTTTTGAAACAACCCGTCGATGTCCGTCGGCGTCAAGAACGGGTTCACCGATTTGACGAGCGCGATGCCTGACGTTACCATCGGCGCGGCCATCGACGTGCCGTCCATGAAGATGAAACTGTTCTTCAATCCGAGCGACAAGACGTTGACACCGGGAGCCACGACTTTCACTTGGCTGTCCATGTTTGAGAATGCGGCGACCCGGTGCTGTGAGTCGACCGCCCCGACGGCAATGACTTCTTTCATGTTCGCAGGGAACGATACTTTTGTCGCACCGTCGTTACCGGACGAGGCGACGATGACGACACCTTTCGCCCGTGCCCGTTTGATCGAATCGGCGAGCACGCGGTCGTAGTCTTGGCCGCCGAGCGATAAGTTGATGATCGTCGCGCCTTTCGCGACCGCCGTGTCGACGGCTTTCGCGACCGTCCACGAATCCGTGAACTCCGAGTTCTTGCCGTAAAAGACGTTATAGAAGTGATAGCGGACGTTCGGGGCAAGCCCGGCGATGCCATATTTATTATGGAGGCCCGACATGATACCGGCCGTATGCGTGCCATGATAATCGACACTGTATGGACCTTTCATCGAATTGACGACCCGCGGGACGTTCAACAACTCTTTATGGGTCCGGTCGGCAGATGAATCAATCAACGCGACGACGATGTCGGCGGCTCCTCGAGTCGTGTTCCACGTCAAGTCGGTCCCGGTCTGTTTAATATAATACTGGTTTCCGACACGCGGCTCCGCCACGACGTAGCCATGCTTCTCGAGAATCACTGGTTTTGACGCCGCCCCGGCCGTCGTCGGGGCGAGTAACGTCAACGCCGTCAACAATAAGATTTTTTTCATTGCCTTACGCTCCATTTCAACTTCATAAGATGGCTCCATTATCTCAAATTTCAGATTGGATTTCCCTTTTTTCTCAAAAAAAGAGTATGACATTTTTTCGACAGCTTACCAATAGTCCGGGACGTCCGCGTGTTCCATCTCAAAATCGACGATTTTTCCGATCGTCAAGTACGTGTAGTAGCGCGCGAGTTCTATCCGGTACGGGTCCGGAGTGAACCCGTCTAAGTCCTCACCGAGCGGAGAGCCGTCAATCGTCTCGAACTGCTGACAAAAGAACGATTCCGTCTCGTTGTTCCAGACGATCGTGTCCCCGATGTATCCGCTCCCGAAGCGGATGTAATCGATGACGGAAGGGACGATCACCTCGGCCGGGAGCCGCTCACTCATGCGACCGACGAGCTCGTAACGGTCACGCTCCGCAAAGACTGCCTCTTCGAGCGATGTGCACTTCAACACTTCCTTGTTGATCTCAATCAACACGATATAGTCCCCAGACTCAATCGACAGCTTCATCTCTTCACCTCATCCCACATCCCATTGTTAGCTCTATCTTAACAAATATTCGGAGAAAAACACCGAATTCCTGTGAACCTGTACAATTTTTCCATTCGGTGGATTCATACAACATGAAGAAATCGGTTTTTGCTATACTAGAGTATATGACTTTAGAGAGGAAGTGCAATATGGCCAAACGTCCATTGACCCCTCGCGAGAGCGAGCTGATCGCGACCGCCTTGTTCGTCGTCGGCACCGTCCCTTACAACGGGCACATCGACCGGCTCGAATCACTGACGCTTCGCGACGTCGCCGATGACTATTTGTCTGGGAAGCGCTCTGTCGCCGAGGCGATCGACGCCTTGGACCAATATATCCACGTTCGTCGCCATCGCTTCAAAAATGTCACGCCCCACAACTTGTGGACGCTCGATGACCGGACCGAGCAAGAGGCGCTCCGCTATATCGTCCGCCGGCCCGAGTTGAAGAAAGGACAGACGCTGAACAAGAAGAATCAACCGTACCAAGTCGGCCAAGACGTCGAGTTCAAAGTCGATAAACATGTCGACCGTGGTCAGTTTCGCATCTATATCGGTAAGCAGAACGGGTTCACGTTCAAGGCCCAATCCAAAGAGAAAGACAAGTTGAAAGCGGCGAGCGGTTGGATCACGCACATGGACTTGAAAGACCGGCTCGTCTTCGTCAACCTCACCGATTTCGGTCGTCAACCGATCGACCCGGAGATTAAACAGGCGCTCGAGGAAATGAGCGCCTCTCTCCTCGGCTGGTTCGCCACGGCGACACTCCCGTCCGAGGACGAGGCGAAGACGGCGAAACAGATGATCGCCACGCTTCAACGCCGCGATCAACCTTACTGGTTCACATTGACGTCAGCGATGAACCATCCGAAGCCCGAGCACGTGAAGCGCTGGGGAGCGTTCGTCAACTTGCTCGTGAAGGCGAGCGGCGGGGACGCCGCGGCGATCGAGACGCTCGAGACGCAAGAAGATAAATACTTCAAAGACGCCTTTTTGCGGGCGATGCGTGCCTTGCATGGAGAACTGGCACCCAAGTGACTTCGATTCAAGCGGTAACGGCCACGGCCTTGCCGCTTTTTCACAGTTTAGAAAGGAAGAGTCCGATGCACGTATTGATTGTAGAAGATGATGAACATATTCTTCGTCTGCTTGACGAGACACTACGACAGGCTGGTCATTCGACGACTTTGACGACAGATCCGACCGTCGCTGAAAAACTGTTCACCGAACGGCCGACCGATGCCGCCGTCGTCGATGTGTTGCTCCCGGGAATGGATGGACGTGAACTGTGCCGTCGGCTGAAGAGCATGCTCGACGTCCCGGTCATCTTGTTGACCGCACTCGGTGAATGGGATGACAAACGAAGCGGCTTTGAGCACGGCGCCGACGATTACATGACGAAACCGTTCATTCCCGATGAACTGTTGTTCCGGCTCCAGGCGGTCGCGAAGCGATATGAACGGACGGCGCAGACGATCGTCCAAGCCGGCCCGCTCACGCTCGACTTGCGTGAGTATCGCTTGAACGTCGACGGCGAGACGATTCACTTGCCGAAGCGTGAATTCGAGCTGCTGTATCAGCTTGCGGCCTTCCCTTCGCGCGTCTATAGCCGCGATGAACTGATCGAGAACGTCTGGGGCATAGACTTTGACGGGGACGACCGGACCATCGACGTTCATATCAAGCGGCTGAGAAGTCGTCTCCAAAGCGAACAAGTCGTAATCCGGACCGTGCGCGGGGTCGGCTACGCCCTTGAGGTGATGACATGAAGACGCTTTATACGCGAATCGTCTTGACGGTCTTCCTCATTCTAATTGCCTCGGGGGCCGTCGCCCTCCTCGTCAGTAACGTCGCCTATTACGTCTGGTGGCAACCGACGTATAGTGAGAAGACGGAGCGGACGGCGAGCGCTGCCGTCGGCTATTTCGAGAATCATACCGACCTAGACGAGGCCGCCTATTACTCACTCCTCGCGAGGACCGGCTATCAACTGTTCGTCGTCAAGGCGGACGGACGCGTCATGCGCTACGGGGGAGAGTTCCGAAACGAGACGATCGACGATGCCATCATCCGTTCTGTCCGTGACGGCGTCGTTTACGAAGGGATGCGCGACTATCCGTTTCACCTTTTTCTGCTCGGTCTGTTCGACAACGAGGTCGTCAACACGTACGGCTTTCCGTTGACCGGTAGCGACGGGATCGACGCGGTCTTCATGCGCCCCGACCTGTCCGCACAGATTCGTGAACTCCACTTATTCGTCGGTCTCTTTTTCGGCACGTTGACCGTTCTGGCGTTTCTGTTGATCGCGCTCTCGACACGAAATATCGTCCGGCCCGTCAAACTGCTGACCGAGGCGACAGCCTCGGTCGCATCAGGGACACGACCTCGCGATTTACCGCTCGGACGGACCGACGAGATCGGGGTGCTCGCGAGACGATTCGATGATATGGCCCAGACGATTGAGATGTCCGAGGCAGAGCGAAAGCGGTTCGTCTCGAACGTCTCCCATGAGTTCCGCTCCCCGCTCACGTCGCTTACTGGGTATGCGACGAGGCTCGTCGCCACGACCGATGGCGAGGCGAGCGACTATGCGCGGATCATTCGGGATGAGACGGAACGGTTATCGGGTTTGACGACACAGTTGCTCCTGCTTGCCCGACTCGATGAAGCGGATCTCGCCTTGGAGTCGGACGTCACCATCGCCGATTCGATCGAAGAAGTCATACGCGGCCTGTCGTTCCAACTCGACCAGACCGGTGTCGCCATCTCGACCGATCTCGACCGATCCATCGCCATAAAAGGCGACCCGATCCTGCTGTCACAAGTGTGGGCCAACTTAATCCAAAACGCCCTCCACGCCTCGTCTGAAGGCGGCATGATCCGCATCCGCTTGGAACAACGCGAGCGTCCGACCGTGACGATCGCCGATGACGGGGTCGGTATGGACGAAGCGACGAAAGCGCGCCTGTTCGAACGTTTCTTCCAAGGAGACGTGTCCCGGTCGACGACCGGGACGGGACTCGGTCTGTCCATCGTCCACGATATCATCGCCTTGCACGACGGAACGATTCACGTCGATTCGACACCCGGCCGAGGCACCGTGTTCACGGTCACGTTGTAGTCGTTCATACTCTGTTCATATTCATCCGCTATGCTTCCTTCATCGACATGAAGGAGGCTTTTTCTATGCAATTAGGAATGAAAGAAATGTGGCGCCAACGACGCCGCTACTCACTGATTTTCGTCATCACACTCCTCATCGTGCTGTTGACGACGCTCATCACCGGACTCGCCGACGGACTCGCCTACGACAACGGGGCGAGCATACGTGAACTCGACGCCGACACGTTCCACCTGACCGCCGACGCGGAAGGCCAATTGACACGGTCGTTCATCGAACAGACACGTAGAAGCGACACGATGACCCCGCTCGCTGTCAAACCGCTCACGTTCGGGAACGAGACGAAGCAAGATGCGACGTTGTTCGCGTTGCCGGCCGATTCTCCGGTCGGACCAACGCTCGACCTCGAAGTCGGCGAAGTGCTCGTCGACCCGACTTTCCTGCAGACGTTATCCGTCGGTGATACGGTCGAAGATTTCACGAGCGGCTATCGGTTCACGATCGTCGGGACGACAGACGGTCGTTTCAGCCACGCCCCCGTCGTCTGGACGACGATGGAGACATGGGACGCCTATCAACAAGTCGCCGGCGGACCGGCGTACGTGTCGGCCTGGCTCGGAGACGGCGACGGCGACACCGCCCTCTCGACATTCACACGGCAAGAAGTCATCGAGGCCGTGCCGGGCTATTCGGCCGAACAAGGAACGTTCGCGATGATGCGCGGATTTCTCTTGGTCATCGGGGCGTTCATCTTGACGGCGTTCTTCTACATGGTCACATTGCAAAAGTTGCCAGAGCTCGGAATTTTGAAAGCGATCGGCATCCGGACGCGAACGATCGGCACCGCGCTCGTCAGCCAAGTGATGGTCACCGTCATCCTCGCGAGCGGTGTCGCGGCTCTCGTCACGGCATTGGTAGCCGGGGTCGTGCCGCCTGACATCCCGTTTCAATTCGAGGTAGTGAACGCCCTGCTCTACAGCGCCCTCTTCTTCGTCATCTCGCTCGCCGGGACATTGCTCCCGCTCTACACATTACGCCGGCTCGACGCCGCCGACGCCTTAGGAGGTCGAATGAAATGAAATTGATGAAGATTCATCACGCCTATGAACAACCGATCCTATCCGGGGTCGATTTGACCGTCTCTCCCGGAGAGTGCATCGCCATCGTCGGACCGAGCGGGAGCGGCAAGAGCACGCTGCTCCAAATTCTCGGGTTGCTGAAACGCCCTGACGCGGGGGAATTGTATCTCGGTCCGGTCGATGCGTTCACGCTCGATGAAGAAGAACGACGGAAATTGCGTCTGAACGAGGTCGGGTTCGTCTTTCAAGATGCCCACCTCGTCCCATACTTGACGGTATGTGAACAACTCGAGCTCGTCCAAGCCGAGGCAGGACTTGACACTGACGCGAGACGGCTATTGACCGACCTCGGTCTCGGTCATCGGTTGGACGAACTGCCAAATCGCCTTTCCGGCGGCGAACGACAGCGGGTCGCCGTCGCCCGTGCCCTCATCAACGACCCCTCACTCATCTTGGCCGATGAACCGACAGCGAGCCTCGACTATGCGAACGGGCGACTCGTCATGGAACGCCTGGCCGCAGCCGCGCACGAAAACGGCAAACAAGTCATCGTCATCACCCACGACGAGCGCATGCTTGACGTGTGCGACCGCGTGCTCCGTTTGCGTGATGGCCAACTCGAAACATTGTGAAAGGGAGTGGCGTTCGCCACTCCCTTGTTTTGTCAGCCGGCCTGATGCGGTCGTAGGTTACAGACGTCGTCGAGATGATGCGACAACCAAGCGCTGAACACGATGCGAACGGAGAACGTCCGTAACGCATCGATTTCCATCTGTTGAATCATGATCAATCGTTCCTCGATATAGTTCGAGACGAGGAAGATGTCCGAGAGCGCGAGCAACGCCTGAACCGCCTCATCCGGCCGGACACCCGCATCGTCGGCGAGGTCCAAAACATTCACATGAACTTCACGACCGCTCCCGCTCAAGAAACGCTCGATCAAGGCATCGAGGACAGGCGCCAGGTCGTGGGACGCGTGCGCCCCACGTCGATAAAACGAGATCCCTTCCTCCGTCACATCGTCCACTCGCCCCCCGATGCAAGCTTGTATGAATCGATACATCGCCTCACGCGTCACGTTGCTCCACCCTCCCTAAATCTTCTACCGCCTCAGCTTAACGTGAATCGATGAACGTGACGACCGGCGATTTGTAACCGTTCCGTCGCCCCTCGTCATCAGAGCGCTTCACGATATGTGTTGGAACGTGAACGCAATGAGTGTTTTCGGGTACAATAATGAGGAAAGGAGCGATGTTCATGCAACTAAAATGGAAATACGGGCTCGCGACATTATTCACAGGCTATTACGCCATCAGTTATTATGCGTTCAAACGAATGACACGGGGGAAACGTAAGACGCCAGAGATGTTGCTCGCGCCGTACACGACAGAGGACCAATCGTTTTACCACGACGTGCCGTTTGAACACGTCTCGCTCCGTTCTAGAGACGACTACCGCCTATATGGTCGGGTGTATCGCAACGGTGACGCCCGGAAGTGGATCGTCTTCGTCCATGGCTATACGGCGTCGCACAGCTTCATGGCACCGCATTTGGCCATGTTCCACAAGCTCGGTTACAATTTGCTCGCCGTCGATTTGCGCTCACATGGGGAATCAGAAGGTGTCTACGCCTCATACGGCTACCATGAGAAACACGACATCGTCGATTGGGTCGACTGGCTGCGTACGAACGAGACCGTAGAGGAAGTCGGGCTGCACGGTGTCTCGATGGGTGCCGCGACGATCCTTCAGGCCGGACCGCTCACAGACGTCGACTTTTTGATCGCCGAGTGCCCGTTCGACGACATGCGACAATTGATGCGCCATCAATTGAACAACTTGCACCGGCTGCCTGGCGACTTGTTGTTACCAGGCATCGATTACTTCCTATGGAGCCGGGCCGGTTTTCGGATGAACCAAGTACGCCCGAAACGAGACTTGGCGGAAACGTCCGCCCCGATCTTGTTCATTCACGGCACGCGCGACGATTTCGTGCCGACGTGGATGTCCGTCGAGATGAACGCCCTCAACCGCCAAAACGAGATCGCCCTCATCCACGACGCCGAACATACGAACTGCATTTTAAAAGACCGGGACGCATATGAAGACGCCGTCACCCAGTTTTTGACGCGTCGACATGAATCGGTCCAGCGATGAGATCGAGCAACATGTGCAGTACCATGAGCGGCCACAGGACGCCCATCACCAAATAAACGTAGCCGAACAGCGCACCGAGCAGCCCGGTGACGACGATGCCACGCACCCCTTGATAGGCGTGAGCAAGACCGAACAAGACGCCACTTGCCAAGGCGAGCGACACATCGGAGAAATCGACATATAATGTGAGCGTGTAGAGCAAGACACCGCGAAAGATGAACTCTTCCGTGACCCCGGCTGTGAACGAGACGGCTTTCCACGCCTTCGCCTCATCCGCTGTCCTCGGGAGAAGCGCTTTCTCGATCTCGAGTTCATAGTGGGGACGGAGCATCTCCCGAAGGCGCGAGGAGGTCAGCACGGATAAGTAAAAGACGGAGAAGGCGCCCATGAGGACGCAACAAAGGACGAAATAATTCCACGCCCGTTCGTCGGTCGCCTCCGGCATGAACCCAAGTCCGACCGCCTCGGCCGGGACACCGAACAAGAACACGAGCGCGACGAGAAGAAGCGTCAGCCCCCATGCCGACTTGATCGCTTCTTCGTATACGCGGCTCCTTCCGAGCGAGGCGAGCATCGACTTCATCAAGCGGGCATTGAACAGTTGAATGATCAATAAATAGGCGAGAATGACGGTAAAGACGATTCGTTCGAGCATCGATATCCACTCCTGTCCTTCCTGTTAGCTATATGCTACACTATTCGGGTATTGTCTAGAAAGCTAGGAGGCGGTATCTTGAAACGATTGATGCTGCGACTGACCAGTATCATGCTTGTGGCGGTGTTGTTCTTCGTCGCAATCGGCTGGTTCGGTCAACATGAAAAAGTGAACAACGCGCTTTACCGTGCCTACTACGGGGACCATGGTGTCCCTGCCGACCACGTCGCGGTGTATGAGGATGCGGCCGACGCGTATGACGTCGATTGGCGTTTGCTCGCCGCCGTCCATCGTGTCGAGACGATCTTCTCACACAGCTCCTCGATGCGCTCTTCGGTCGGGGCGATCGGACCGTTCCAGTTCATGCCACGGACGTGGCTCGGCTGGCAGTATGACACGGACGATCAGAAAGGCGATGTGCCAGAAGACGAGATCGATTTGACCGATTTAACTTTAATCGAGCAATATGGCGGTCTCGGCCGTGACGGCAACGGCGATGGACAAGCCGATCCGCACAGCCTGATCGACTCGGCGCATACGGCAGCCTATTATTTGAGTGAACACGGCGGACAGACGAGTGATTCGAACGAGTCGATTCGTTCGGCCATCTTTGAATACAATCGAAGTGAGCAGTACGTCGACAACGTCATGTCGTTTTACGACCAATACCAGACCGAGGTCACCCTTCTCCCAGGAGACGGCAAGACGACGAAGCAACAAGTCGCGCGGTACACGATTCGCTATTTGGAATGGTTCGCCAAGTTGACGTGACAGGAAAATTACCAGTTGAAGTGAGGAAACGAAATGAACACGCAAATCGAGGAAGTGACGATTCGAGTCAAATCGATTTTCAACGACGATAAGACGAAACGTTATATGCGCTCTTACGAGTTCACGGATGTCGTCGACGGCGTGATCTGTGCCGTCATCATCTATTCGCCTCGGATGAGCGATGCGTTCTTGTCCGGGACGACGACACAACGCGCCTATATGCTCATGCGTAACCATTTGGATCAGCCGATTCGAGAAGTGCGCGTCATCAGCCTCGTCCCGACGCTCGCCATCAACGACAACTTGCCGTACGTCGAGTCCCAACTTGACGAGGTGAACTATCATTATGTCGAAGAGACGCTCGACGACGTCGAGAAAAGCGGCGGTATGGCCATCGTTGGTTGGGGGTCACCCGGCCGGCTCATGCATCACGCGACAGCCTACAAGTCGCTCTTTGCCGATCACGAGGCGAACATGTTCTGTATCGGCACGACGTCAAAAGGCGAACCGCAACAAATTCGTATGGCCAACGAGAACACCGTGCTCGAGGCGTTCAACAATGAATCAGTGAAACCGAAGTTTCGCATCGTGAAAGAGACAAAACAGGATGACTCCGAGTGAGTCATCCTGTTTTTTTAGCGTACACCTATCCATACACTTATTCCGAACAGCGCGACGAGAAGAGCCGCCAATAAAAAGTCGTTCTTTGTGACCGGGATCACCTCGTACGAAGAACGTCCTTCCCCCGTAAACCCGCGAGCCTCCATCGAGAACGCGATTCGTTCGGCTTGACGGATCGCCCCGGCGAGCAGCGGGATGAGCAGTTTTGGCGCGTGACGGATGTGATCCCGCCTCGTCTCCAAGCGCACACCTCTCAACGCATGTGTTTCGTAAAGTTGCATGAGCTCGCTCTTTAAAATCGGGAAAAAGCGAAATCCGACGAAAACGCTGTAGGCGATCTTTGGCGACAACTTTCCTTGCTGCATCAAGCTGTAGACGAATCGCTTCGGGTCCGTCGTCAGCGTGAAAAGGAGCGACAAAACCGTGAACGCCAACACGCGCAAGGCGAGTGTCAGAGCGAGCATCACGTTCTCCTCGGTGACGTCATTGCCGAACAGCGTGAACACGACTTCTCCGCTCGCCTCTCTGCCGAAGACGAGTGTCGTCCATAGCGTCCCGACGGCGGTCAATAAGAATGGGATCATGAACAGCCCCCATCGCTTCCAGCTCACGTCGGCGAAAAGCGTTTGCAGGAGAATCGTGCCGAGAAATACAGCGAGTGGTGTCCACGGATTGTACATAAAAGCGAGACCGAACATGAGACATGTCACGGTCATAAACTTGACGGTCGGGTTCATCTCATGAAATGTCATGACCATCCCTCCGTCAACAGCCCATGCCTCCGCAATAATTCCGGGTCGTCCCATAGCGAAGCATCATAAGGGCCGCTCAACTCCCCCTCATGCATCAAATAGTACGTGTTCGCGACCCGAGCAAAACTGAGGTCGTGTGTCACGAACAACACCGCCTGTCCCGCATCCGCACGTTCGGCCATCAAATCATGGAGCGCTCGAAGCGAAGCCTCGTCTTGTCCTGCCGTCGGTTCATCAAATGCGATCAATCGTTTCTCCGAGAGCATCATCACCCCGATGGCGAGTCGCCGTTTTTGACCGTGACTGAGTGAGAGCGGATGCGCATCCCGCAACGGTCCGAGCCCGAGCCGCGTCAACATGTCTTCGATCGGACGATCGTGCCCGTATTTGAGTTCACTTGTCAGGTCACTTGTCACGAACAAGTGTGCCGGGGATTGCGGGACGAACCCGACGTCACGATGATTGCGAGCCAGACTTCTGAGCCATGTCGACTTGCCGCTCCCGTTTCGACCGAGGATAGCGACGACTTCTCCCTCGGCGACGGTCAAGTCGCTCGCTGCGAGTTCAAATTCATTTCGTTTGAAATTCGGTATGTGAAATAAATTATATTCCCCTTTGTGGCTCCCAATCGATGCGAACGTATAGTCCGGGCGCATCTCGAACGGCCCATCCTTGACGATTCGTCCCTCCACAAGCTCGACTTGCCGGTCGAAGAAATCGCCCCATACGTACGGTCGGTGTTCAATGACGACAACGTTGACGGTGCGGGCGACGCCGTCGAACCAACGGACGAAACGATGCGCCGTCTCCGGGTCGAGGTGGGCGAGCGGCTCGTCGAGCAATAGCCATTCCGGTCGGCCGACCAAAGCACAGGCGACGGCGATCTGTTGCTTCTCGCCCCCTGACAAGTCATGGATGGTGCGGTTGCGATACTCGGACAAGCCGAGCGCATGCAAGATCGCCGTGACACGCTCCGACATCTCGCCCCGCGCGACCCCGAAGTTTTCGAGCGTGAAAATCAGTTCCTCCTCCACCGTCTGCATGACGAACTGACTGTCCGGATCTTGAAACACCGTCCCGACGCGCCGATTCACTTCACCGGCCGCGTACGTATCATACGATCGATTGAACAAGTGCAATCGTCCCGTCACGATCCCGTCACAGTTATCCGGATAGAGACGGTTGAACATAGCAAACAGTGTCGATTTCCCCGACCCGCTCGCCCCGGTGATGAGCGTCCTCCCATCCCGGAGCGTGAGCGTGACGTCCGACAAGACGTCGGTCGGCTTACCTGGATAACGAAACGTCAGCTGTTCCGCCTCAACCATGCACGCGTCCTTGCCGCGCGACGGCGTACCCTTCGAGCGCACCCGTCCGAAGCAACAAGTCACTCAATATCTTCCCTCCGAGTCCAGCGATGAGCATGCCGCTCGTCGCGCGGAGGGCGAACATCGTGGCGACGTATGTCGGACTGAGCGCCGCGAGACCGCCCATGACGTACGTATAGGCGAAGCTCGTCACGGCCGCACCGAACCCGGCGAGCATGAGCACCCAAAGGTCGTACCGTTTATAACCGGTCAAGGCGAACGCCGCCTCGGCCCCGAGTCCTTGAACGATCCCGACGAGAATGATCCGCGGACCGATGGCGTTCCCGATCATCATCTCGATCGTCGCCGCGAGCACTTCCGACAAAAACGCGGCGCCGGGCTTTCGAATGATGTAAGCCGCGATAATCGAGACGATGAACCAAATTCCGAAGATCCATTCGTAGGCGATCGGTCCGATCAAGCCGGCCCAAAGGTTCCCGACATGGACGAACGCCAAATAGACGACGGCGAACACGACCGATAACAGCGACAACAAGACGACCTCTTTCAACTTCCACGATTTAAGCATCATTGCGTTCCTCATGCGACGGACTGTTCACGCTGAACGTCACCGTCATGACGACGTGGCTCGTCTTCGCACGGACCCGGTCGAACGTCGCCTCATAAAACGAGAACACCGGCTCGATGTCGCCGTGGATGCCCGAGGCGTAATGCATCGAATCGTTGAACACACCACGTGATTTCGCGAAATCGATCTCTTCATAGATGATGTCCATATATTGCTCGTCACCGAGCGGATAGAGCGCGAACTGGGAGGAGACGTATTGGGCGCCGACCGGTCCGTTCACAGGCTCGCTCGTCACCTCGAGCAGGTTGTCCCCCATCGTGTCACCCGGGCAACCGACCGAGAACGTCCCGCTCATCGAGACGTGCGTCCCTGTCTTCGTCGCATGCGACAGGATTGATTTGGCCACATCGAACACGTGCTCACTCCGTCCCCGGATGACCGTCGAGACGTCATCGGTGTGGCGCCAGACGTTCTGTAAATCCGTCTCCTTCAATGCCCCTTTGATGACGCTCACGAAATCCGACGTCATCGGGCTCAGTGTAAAGCGGAACCCGACGATCGGGCTCGTTCCACATTGCTCGTTCATGTTGCATTCCCCCTTTTTCTATATGCACAAAAAAGCCGCATCCATGAGAATGCGGCCACTCGTCCAATTGAAGTCCATTAGAAAAAGTGCCACACTTCCTCACGCCGGTATTACCCGGATCGAGTCATAAGGGATTGGAGCCATGCTCACATCTCAGCCGAAGCACCCCTAGTGTAGTCCAATATATGCGGTTGTTCATGCAAGGAACAGTATAGTCGACTCGTTTGCGTTTGTAAACGGTTTATGAGAAAGTGACGACGCCGCTACCCGGGAGCGTGTCGTTCAACATCGTCCAATCGAGCGACATCTCATCGTCGGTCAACAGGCAGGCGTCGAGCGCTGATTCGACGGTCGCACGGTCTATCCGCTGCCCGATCAAGACGAGCTCGGTCTGGCGGTCGCCGTACGGCTCGATATAGTCCTCAGCAAGCTCCGGTTCTGCCGCGAACATGAGACGACGTTCCTCTTCTGGCAGCGTGGCGAGCCAGCGTCCGGCGTGCTCGAGCGTCGAGGCGTATCCGGCCTGCGAGAACAGGCAGGCGATGTCGTTGCGCGAGGCGATCCAAAGGAATCCTTTCGCTCGGACGACTTCCTCTGGGAACTGTTCGATCCACGCATGGAGTCGCTCCGGGTGGAACGGGCGACGACGGCGATAGACGAACGAGCTGATGCCGTACTCCTCGGTCTCCGGCGTGTGTTCTTCCGCCTCAAGCTCTTGAATCCAGCCGGCCGCGTGCATCGCCTGTTCGAAATCGAACAGCTTGACGTCTAGCAGTTCCGACAAGTCGACGTTCGAATGGACCGACGTCAACAGTTTTGCTGACGGGTTGAGCGTCTTCAACAGCCCGGCCATCTCGTTCAGTTCGGTGTCAGACACCCGATCGGCCTTGTTCAAGACGATGATGTCGGCGAACTCGACTTGGTCGACGAGCAGGTCGACGACTTCACGGACATCCGTCTCATCAATCGCTTGTTTCCGCTCGTGAAGCGACTCACCGGAGTTGAAGTCTTTCAAGAAACGGTAGGCGTCAACGACGGTCACCATCGCATCGATATAGACACGGCTCGTCAAGTCGATGCCGAGCGCGTCATCGGCATACGTGAACGTCTGGGCCACGGGAATCGGTTCAGAGATTCCGGATGACTCGATGATGATCCCGTCGAGCTCACGATCGTTCGTAAGCTCTTGTACCGCCTCGAGGAGGTCTTCACGGAGCGTGCAACAAATACAGCCGTTCGACAGCTCGACCAACTTTTCATCTGTCCGCGAGAAGCCGCCTTGCTCGATTAAGCGCTCATCGATATTTAATTCACTCATATCGTTGACGATGACGGCATATTTCTTGCCGGTGCGGTTGTTTAATATATGGTTCATTAACGTCGTCTTGCCGCTCCCAAGATAGCCTGACAACACAGTGACTGGAATTCGTTTCATCATTAACATCCCCTAAATAGTAATCATTACTTTTTAGATAATGAACGGGATTGACCGTGTTGTCAACAAAAAAACACGCTCGATTTGAGCGTGTTTCCAAACGTGGCTATTCTTCGAGCGCTTTCCGTTCCGCCTCGGAACGCGGGTAAGCGTTCGCTTGCCACTCGGCCCGATAAATCGAATCGAGCTGTGTCAAGCCGACCTCGTCCTCATCTTTGTCCGCGTCCACGCTCGGCGTCTCGTCCCACTTCGGTTCGAGATAAGAATGATCTATCGTCTCGCGGTCGTCGAGAAACTTTTTGATTCCGACTCGGGCCACCGCCGCGAGCGCCAGACCGATTCCCGCTCGAACGAGCATTCGTTTCACCATCGTTCTCCCTCCTTAACGTCCGAAACGATAAAGTGGCATCCCTTTCACTTCTGTATCGATTTTAAACACCGACCCTGCGTCCGGGTACGTTTCGAGCGCCTCCTCGTCCATGCCTTCTCGCGCCGTCGTGATGGCGAGTTGGTTCAAGTCGTCGCCGATAAAACAACACGATGTGACGTTCGGCGCCGGGACAGACACTTCGAGCACTTTTTCGCCCGTGTCCGGATTCCAGCGCGACACTTTTCCGCCGGCGAAGTGGGCGATCCATAAGTACCCATCCTCATCCGAGGTCATACCGTCCGGGAAACCGTCCTCTTCCTTGAAATCAATCACGGCCTCGCCTTCGCCGAGCGTTCCCGTCTTCAAATCGAATGGGTAACGTCGAACCGTCTCGGTCGGCGTATCGATATGATAAAACGTTTGATGGTCCGGAGACCACGTCAATCCGTTCGACAAAGTCAAATTCGTCAACATTTCCTCGGTCGTACCATCCCGGTTCAAGCGGTAAAGTGTCGCCTGTTCGTCTTTATCGTTCAAATGGAGCGTTCCCGCAAAAATCCGTCCATACGGGTCGGCCTTTCCGTCGTTGAATCGCAACACGCCTTCCGGGTCGTCGAGTTCGACGAGCTTGTCGAGTTCTCTCGACGTCTCGTCCCATTCGTAGATGCCGTCCTTTAATCCGACGATGACGCCATCGGTCACTTTCGGAACGGCGAAACCGATTTGTTGTCCCATATCGAACGACGAGATCTCGTCTTCTTTTTCGTCATACCACCAGAGCGTGTGCCCCTCGATATCGACCCAATAAAACCGCTTCAGTTCGGCGTCCCAACAAGGTCCCTCCCCAAGCGTATTTCTGACTCGAATCCAACATGTCGCGTTCACGTTCTCCATTGAATAGCCTCCACTCTCTACTATGATGTCAAGAGACTATTCCCTTCGCCGGACCGGTCTATGCATGAATCTGTAAATTGTTTCGGTCGATTTGCCGACAAGTGAGGACAAAAAAACTCTCTCACCGATTCAGGAGAGAGAGCTCAACTTTATTTTGCACCTTCAACGTTCATATGCTTGCTACGGAGCTGACCGCAGGCCGCATCGATGTCGGTCCCGTGTTCGAGACGGACACCTGTGTTGATTCCGCGTTTTTTCAAAATATCATAAAACGCCATAATATCTTCTGACGTGCTTCGTTCATATTGGATATGTTCGTTGACCGGGTTGTATGGGATCAAGTTGACGTACGACTTGTCTTTGATATCCGCAATCAAGTCGGCGAGCTCCTCGGCGTGTTCCGGCAAGTCGTTCACTTTCGAGAGCAAGATGTACTCGAACGTGATTCGTTTGTTCGTCTTCTCGACGTAATAACGGATCGCCGGCATGAGCTTGTCGAGCGGGAACGCCCGGTTAATCTTCATGATCTGTGTCCGGAGCGCATCGTTCGGCGCGTGAAGCGAGAGCGCCAAGTTGATGCGGAGGTCAAGGTCGGCGAACTTATAGATTTTGTCGGCGAGACCGCTCGTCGACACGTTGATTTTCCGTGGGGCGATGGCCAGACCACGCTCGTCTTTGACGACACGAAGGAAATCGACCAAGTTGTCGAAGTTATCGAACGGCTCCCCGATTCCCATGACGACGATATGACTGACCCGGGCCCCTTCGCCGACTTCGTCCAAGTAATGTTGAACGGTCATGATCTGTTCAACGACCTCTCCCGCCGTCAAATCGCGCGTCTTCTTCAAGAGACCGCTCGCACAGAAGCTGCAGCCGATGTTGCAACCGACTTGCGTCGTCACACAGACCGATCGGCCGTACTTGTGACGCATGAGCACCGTCTCGATATAATGTCCATCGTGTAATTTAAGTAAGAATTTGACCGTCCCGTCGCCCGCCTCTTGTTTGACGAACAACTCTTGTGTCGAGATGACGTAACGTTCCGCGAGCGCTGCCTTCACTTCATCTCGCACGTTGATGGCATCCATCGACTTGACCCGGTCGATATAGAGCGAGTCCCAAATCTGTCTCGCGTGGTAGGCGCTGTATCCAAAATCGACACAGACGTCCGTGAGCTGATCAAACGTCAGCTCGTATATAGATGGTTTCATTGCTATCTGTCCTTTCTTCAATCCGCATAATTCCCATTGTAGCGGACCGCGTCGACGGGTGCAACGTTCCGTTCTTACACGTTCTTCGGGAGTGGGCGGGTCACATGCCGTTCAAACGCATAAGCGAGACGAATCAAGTCACGCTCGGAAAAACTCGTTCCGGTGAACGAGAGCCCGAACGGGGCACCGCTCTGTTTGATGGCAAATGGGATCGTGATCGTCGGATGTCCCGCTTTGGCCGCCATGTCGTAGTTAAAGTCATGCGGCAACACGAGGCCGTGCAACGTATCATTCTTGAGCAGACGGTCGAGTCCGGCGGTTTTCGCGGACCGGACGTCATCCAAACGGCGTTTCAAATAAGCGGCTTCGGTGAGGCGGCCCGAGAGCCGATCTGCTTTCTCAAACGCCACTTGTCCGTGCGGGATCGCCTCCGGATGGGCGGCGTTCCATTCGATCAGATCGGTCAGTGTTTTATACGGGAGCGACGTCGTGGCGAGATATGCTTCGATCCCGAGTTTGAACTCATGGTACAAAATATCGCCCTGGTCGAGAGACTCGTCGTTCGGTGACTCCACTTCGACCAGTACGATGCCGCTCTCTTTTAGCAAAAGAAGCGCTTGATCGTAGAGCGTCTGTTCTTCTGCCGATAAATCGACTTTTACGTAACCGACTCGCATCCCGACCGCCTGCCGTTCGTCCAGACACGTGCTGTACGGCGGACCGGCAGGTGTATGCATCGTCGCCGGGTCGGACGGGTCGGACCCGCACATCGCTTCGAGCGCAAGTACCGCGTCACGCAACGTTCTCGCCATCGGCCCGGCCGTGTCTTGTGACCGAGAGATCGGGATGATGCCACTCCGACTGATCAGTCCGACGGTCGGTTTGATTCCGACGATACTATTGTGGACGCTCGGATGCACGATCGATCCGCTCGTCTCGCTGCCGACGGCGAGAAGTGTCAAGTTGGCGGCGACGGCGGAAGCTGATCCTGAACTCGATCCCCCGACGTCTAGATTGTCACCGTATGGATTTTTCGTCTGTCCGCCGACAGCGCTCCATCCGTTCGGCATGTTCTCGGTCAAGAAGTTGGCCCACTCCGATAAGTTCGCTTTGCCGAGGATGACGGCGCCGTTTTCACGCAAGCGCCGCACGAGATCGGCGTCTCGACGCGCGAAATGATCCGAAAGAGCCATCGCTCCCGCCGTCGTTTTCATTAGCCCGTCCGTCTCGACGTTGTCTTTGATGAGCACCGGGATGCCGAGGAGCGGCAGGCGTACCCCTTTCCGGTAGGCGCGATCACAAGCCTCCGCCTCGAACAACGCATCCGGGTTCACTTGAAGGACAGCGTGCAGCGTATCGTTCCACTCTGCGATTCGGCTCAAATAATACGCCGTCACGTCACGGGCCGTGAACGTTCCTTCTTTATAACCGCGATGGGCGGTCTCGATATCCAACTCTAACAAATCAATTTGGTCTGTCATGTAAGTCCCTCCTTCGGTCGATAGTCCGGTATTCGCCACTCGTGTCCGATTCCCTCTTTTTGTCGCCAAAGGACGAGCGACTTGATACACTAGAGGAAACGATCACGGAGGTTCCCATGTCTCGTTCCTATCTTTTCGTCTTACTGTCGGTTTTCGCGCTGTTCTTTCTGCAGTTATACGGGAACGATGTCCCGTACGCGCCGTTTTTGTCGCTCCTGCTCCTTTGTTTCATCGTCGGCGCCACGCTCTATAAGCTCAAGCGACATCCAAACCGTTGACGTCGATTCAGGCGGGATGGTATGATGCTGTCACCAACTACATATCGATATCTTGAGTGAACGAGAGACCTGGCTCTATGACTTCACAGCAACCTGCCTACGCAAGGTGCTACTTCCAGCAAGGCGCTGCCTTGGACGATATGACAGAACGCTCATGTCGATGACATGGGCGTTTTTATTTGGACAATGAGTACAGAGGGGGATTTTTTAGATGGAAAAAGCAACATTCGCGGGCGGCTGTTTTTGGTGCATGGTCACCCCGTTCGAGGAACTACCTGGGATTGAAGGAATCGTCTCCGGCTATACGGGCGGACACGTCGACGACCCGACGTATGAGCAAGTGAAGACCGGCACGACCGGTCACTACGAGGTCGTTGAGATCACGTTCGACCCGTCACTGTTCACTTATGAACGCTTATTAGAACTCTACTGGATCCAAACGGACCCGACCGACGCCGATGGGCAGTTCCAGGACCGTGGTACGCAATATGCGCCGGCCATCTTCTATCACACGGAAGCACAACGCATCGCCGCCGATAAGAGCCGTGACGAACTCGCGGCGAGCGGACGATTCAAGGACCCGATCGTCACGAAGATTTTGCCAGCTGACACGTTCTATCCGGCAGAGGAATATCATCAGGATTTCCATAAAAAGAATCCGAAACATTATAAGGAAGACCGAGCTATTTCCGGGCGTGATGCATTCATTGATGTCGCGTGGGCAGAAAAGATTTAACGTGTATACTTGAATTTGAAAAGACGCGGCCGATTTGATGGGGTCGCGTCTTTTCAACTATTTCGGGATTAGGTACTATAATGACAACATGTGAACTTCAATAAAAAAAAGTAAAATGTACAAAATTCAAATCAATGGAAGGTCAGATCAAGTAAGAATAAAATTTTTATAAAGATAAATCTGCAAGTCTTACAGTTTATCAATTCTCTCCTATGGAACAGTTTTGGCATTTCAATTAATATTTTTTAGGAGGATCTATGAATCCAGTAATAGTCACCTATTTAAACATCACATTTGAAGCTGAGGGAACCACTGAGGAAATACCTCTTGCGGAAATGACAAAACAACTCAATATATCTCTAGATAGCTTTATTGAAGATACTACTATTAATGGCCAATTACACTATGATGCACGATATTCTAACGGAGCAAGTCAACGCGTCACTTTAGCAAGAAATGAAATTCATATGACTTGGGGCTATGTTATTGAAAACTTTTTGTACACATGGAGAATGATTTATGAATGGTTATACAAAAAAGAAATTTATGACGGTGAGCCTTTTAAGAGATATGCCTCTCTTTACGAGGCCTTTGCTGAACAACTCAGCCCCGAGGATTATGTAGAATTTAAAACATTATCGGAAGAAAAAATCATAAAAATATATGGTTCTCCATTTGAACCTAGAGATGAGATTGCTACGAATGAAGAGCAGATGAAGATGTATCTTGATACAGACTTGATTAATTCTAGGGAGCTCATTCGACAAGAAGGGCGTTATTTTGACCATGTTTTTGAAAAGTGGATTAAAGTTGAGCCTTCAATGGAGATTTTCAGACAATTATATATAGACCTTCAGTATTAAACGATGCTGTTACCATAACGGTCTTATGTGAGTGAGTAATGCGTCTCAAAGTCAAATTCATAGCCTAGTATCACATAAAATATCGTTTAATTGAAAAAAATCAAAAAACTCACTTTTCTGAACTAAACCAAAAAAATAAGACAATAAATAATCTGTCAGGCGACTTTGAATACCTGGGTCCACAATTCTATCGTGCCCAGGTTATTTAGTCGCTGTTTTGGTACGCCGATAGCTATAGTAATCGATTGACTTCGCGAAATATAAAGGTGAGAAATTCTTTCAATATGATACATATGTCGATGGTAAGTTTTATCGCGTGGGTATTCGTAAATAAGCAGATGGATCAAGTAAAAATCTGCAAGTAACACAGTTCTATCCAAAAACTACAGTATGGGAGGTACTGATGCTGAAAATCTGTAGCATTAAAAACCTGGTCATCATGTATCAAGAGATGAATTCTGAACAGGAAATCTCTTTGATAGAATTACTCAATGATAAAGAGATGGAACTATTGGATTTTTTAGAGAACAAAGAGATGTCAGGTGAACTCATAAACTATATCAAATACTCAGACGGTACAGAACAAGTTGTGACTCATGACAAGTCCGAACCTGATTTAAGCGAAGGGACATTCAGGTTGTTCGATTTCGCTCAACGCTGGCTCACCGTATACGAATGGCGAGACTCCAAAGAATTTGAAACAAGACGAGAATTCCTAAAGTTCGATTCCCTCTATGAAGGTCTTAGATATTTGGCCGGTCCAGAAAAATGGTCCTATTACTCTAATCTTTCCTCTGAAGAGCTCGAGGAACATTTGGGACCAGACACACAGGGACTGGACGAGCATGAAAATTCAGATGAACGCTTAGAGATATATTTAAGAAGTGAGAAAGACTACTTATTTGAAGGAGAATGGAATTCAAGAAAAGGAATCAAGAGTGGCCGTTACTATGATCCATATTTAGAGAAATGGATTAACATCCCAGAATCATATACTGCATTGAGACCCTTCATTCTAGGGGTAACTTATTAAAAAAATTGAAACCAAAGTAAGAAAAATACCCTTCGCACATAAATTGGACGGGGGTACCCTAATTGTCTTGAGATAATATAAAAACACTTTCGGCGTGGTACAATTTTTAAAATGTGCTAGCATCGAAGGTGTTTTTTGCTTGAAGAAAAACATTTACCAGAAAGATTGTATGAAAATATACGAACGTCTTTTTGTTTTTATGTATGTCGATTATGGCGAAGCATATTTGTACTAAAGAAGACGGTAAGGTCGGTCAAATGTTCTCCTTCTCTCACATCACAAAGAATGTCCATGCTCACAAGTTTAAATTCTTCTTATCGATCCTCGTAATGTTCAGGAAGTCGTCGAAGCAACAGCCCCGTCATCTTGTCCATCGTCTGTTGGTCTAGTTGGAAACTGTCCTATTGAATCACCCTCTTCTGTTGGTAACCTAACGATACCCCGTATTCAAACAAGCAATACCTTGTCTATTTTCATGTAAGCCCTAGTGTTGTTTCAAACAAGCCAGGGCTTGTTTAGAAAAAGTACACATTTTTAATTAAACTGTAGCCTGAGTAGTAGACACTAAAAAAGTCTATTGCTCAGGGTATAGTTTATTGTGGTGCTTAGTCTTTTTTATTTTGAAGAAGCGGTAGCGTTAACGCAAAATAGATAGTACAAGTGTACAGAAAATTCTTTATACCTCTATACGAATCGAGAGCCAGAAGATGTATACATAAACATAATGTCTTATTGAGTATGAGATTATAAAAAAATCAAAATACAATGAATAAGAGGATGATCCCCTAATTAAAATAGAAGCAACTGCCCTCTTCCTAGTTGAAATCTACTAGCTTATAAGCTCATGACTATATGAATAGATATCCTTACATATGTCACAGAGACGCAAGGAAGAGTTATCGAGATGGAACGAATGGGATGGAGCGAGTTACCTGAAGAATTAAAAGCAGACCAAATATTCACGGCGAGAAAATGCTTACATAATGACTTTTTTTATTTATCTGTCCAAAACAGTAATAAAGATGATCAAGCTATCGTTGATTTGATTTAAAAGAACCGACGTATCATCATAAATAAGAAAAAATTGACTGGATTCCAATCAAAAACACCATTCGGCCGAATGGTGTTCCTCGCGTGTCACTAGACGCGCCCACGCTTTTGCTTTTGAATTTTCCTTACGCTCCGTGCATCCCGTCAGGGGGGCAGCGGTGCGATGAGCGACTTCGCCCTAAGGCGTTAGACGCTCACGCATGAGCCCGGATCACCATTCCTTCTCCCATGTCCCGTATAGATACACAATCTTGATCGGACGTTCTTCTGCATCCAGATAGATCACCACGCGGGAGCCGAGTTCGACCACATCGTAGGTGACGGGGCCTATTCGAGCCGCGACAACCTGATCTATGCCGCCTCGCAAGGATGCAAGCTCGTCGCGCCGTTGAACTCCAAAGTCTATATGCCGGCACCGAACCGTATCGTGGGCTTCACCTACAACAAGGATGCCGATCGTTATGTCTGCCCAGCCGGGCACATGGCCGTCCGCAAAGTCCGTGGCGGGCGGAAGAACGTCGGGACGAACCAGGTGGAGAGCCACTTCTTCAACATCGAGCTGTGCAAGCAGTGCCCGTTACGAGAGGGCTGTTACAAGGACGGTGCCAAGTCCAAATCCTATAGCATATCGTTGAAATCGAGAGAGCACAGCGAACAGTGCGAATACGAACAGACCGATGACTTCAAGGACCATCGTAGGAAATAGAATTACTTGTTTTCGGCGTGTTAAATATGACAACAAATACACTAGCTATACTTACAATTGTACCTAAGATAGATATGATAATAGTCATCATTCCATTTGGAATCATAAACCCTACAGGAATCAATCCAAGGAATGTAAGTACAATGAAAGCTTGGTATGCTGCATTTATCACTTTTACAACATTATTATTAAAAAAAGATAGAATAAGAGGTGGAAGAAACAGTAACACAACAATGCCAATCGAAATTTTCATTACTTCTGGCTGATCAAATGAAATAACATTATCACCTACCGAGTTTTTAGCAGCGATAAATAATGTAGCAATAGCTAAAATCATTGTTAAAAAAGCAAGTGAAAATCGTTTAAACATTAGTACTCCTCCTTTCTCTCATAATACCATTTATTGTCCAATTAAAAATTATAAATCCAAAAAATAGTACTTTTCTAACCCTTAATTTGTAAAATTTTATGCAATAAGCCTTATTCTTTTTTTAATACTTTTTTATCGCGTGGCGTGAGACGCGCCCACGCTCTTGCTTTTGACGTTGTCCTTACGCTCCGTGCCTCCCGTCAGAAAGGTACAGGAACATAGAGATGCGGCGGTGAGCCAGCAACTCTTGTTATCGGGCCGTCAGGGGGGCACCGGTGCGTTGAGCGACTTCGCCCTAAGGCGTTAGACGCTCACGCATGAGCCCGAATCACCATTCCTTCTCCCATGCCCCGTCCTCAGACACGCCCCAATCCTCGAACCGATACTTCACGAGCCAATGGACATGCATCACTTCATATTCGAATACACCCTTGGATAGCTCTGAGACGACGAAACTGACGTCCCCATCCGCCACCACCCATGTCCCGTATAGATACACTTTCTTGATCGGACGCGCTTCTGCATCCAGATAGATCACCACGCGGAAGTAAGGCGAGTTCCGTCCTTCATCGAACCGGACGAACGGATCCAACCCTTCGAACGGATAGTGATCAAGTCGCCCTTCCTCCATCACGTCTCACCCCTTCCGGTTCTTTATAGAACGATTCCCCGTCCAGAGCCAGTTCAGTCCTTGTTCATGAACCTACAGAAATGAAGACTTTTAAAAATTGTATACACATATACATTTATACACGTATACAAATCTACATGTATAAATGTATACAAGCGTCTGTATATTCTTATGTACGACGATTCCGTCGAAGCATATTTGTATTGAAAAAGACGGTGAAGTGGGTCAAGCGTTCCCTTTCCTTCACATCACAAAGAAGATCCATGCTCACAAGTTTTAAGTCGTCAAAATCTTCTTGAAGCCGGTCAGGAAGGCGTCGAAGCAATACCTCCGTCATCTCGTCCATCGTCTGTTGATCTAATTGGTAGCTGTCCATCTGAATCATCCTCTCCTGTTGATAGCCTCATGATCCATTGCATCAAAGAATGCAACATCTCGCCTAATTTCACGTAAGCCCTAGGGCTTGTTTAGAAAACATGGTCATTTTCAATAAATAAACCGTGTTTTCACTCCTGACATTTCATCAAGCAACCTTCTTACGAGACAGTCCAAAACAACGTCCAATCTTCACACACGAACCATCTCGTTTTCGTCATACGAAAATGGACCTTTTCCCGGATCCCGCTCTATGGATCCAGGCGAGAACAACGCGAGTCGCTCGTCTCGTCAAAGAAAACGTATGTTTTTCGTGCTTAGCCAATGAGCGAAAAGTCTTTTTTTGAGCCAAAAGCAAAGAAAAGTATTCATATTTATTCCTATATTCATAGGTAAACGAAACTCTTAGTATTTACACGTGAAAATATAGGGACTGTTGCTTTTATTAAATTAATTAATTTCTCTTCAACTAATACAAAATAGGCAATATGCACTACGATAGTTAAATAATATCATTTTATGTAAATTAATGTTATTAAATAATATTTTATGTTATTATTTGTTTGTAACACAGGTATAGAAATTGAAAGGGGAAAAATTATGAAGAATCGGGTAGCTTATAAGGGGAGCGTTTTAGCGCTTTCATCGGTCTTAGTATTTAGTGGATTAGGAGGCGTATCGGCTAACGAATCAGATGGTATCAGCCAGAATGTCGAGCAAGTAAACTTGAATGTTTCTCAAGAAGCCGAAGTTGCATACGAAGAAAACTTTGATCAGTACATAAATTCGCTTGAAAATTATGTACAAAAAAATCTTGATGGGACCATCAGTCTCAAAGAAGGATACGAAATTCTGAACATTCCTTCAGATGTTATCGATGGTGTCACTGCTTGGATGGGTTATCTAAATGAAGAAGTTGCGAAAGGAACAATCGTTATACAAAATGATTTAAGTATCGCTTATACAACTCTTCCAACCACTTCTATTCAAAAAAATTACCAATCGTTTGCTACCGCATCTGCAAGCACAGGGATTAATGGCTTTTCTTCATACTGGTGGGGATACAAACTATACTTAAACAACACTAATACAAAACGTCTGGCAAACAGTATGTATAGCGGTGCAAGTGGCGCTGCACTTGCAGTCGTTGTTTCCGGGATGGTCCCTACTGCGCCTAGTCTACTTGTCAAAGGTGTTGCAGGTGCTCTTGCTGTCGGCGGTACTGTCGCAGGAAGAGAAATAACTAATATTAATAAAGGGAAAGGTGTTTATATCCGATTCACTGGAAGAGTCGGGGTCGGTCCGGGTCCAGTGTTCACAGGAGTCATCGCTCAATAATCAATATAAGGATATTGAAACTAAAGGACCTACACCTTCATGTGTAGGTCCTTTAGTTAATTATCTACCTACATTCTGCGAGTATAAACGAGTGATACAATCGGAAAGGTTAGAACATGACCCGCCAATAAAATAAATATCGCTATAAGTGGATTCGCAATGATGCCGTATTGGATAAGGACCAGTAGCAAAAACATATAAAAGATACTGAATAAATACGATATATGTCCACTCTTTGATTTTATTTCTTTTTGTCTCTCATCAAACGGCTCAGCCGGTGAAAAAATTAAATCTAAAGCTATAGAGGCCACACCACCCACCAAAAGCAAGAGGCTCAATATTTCTGGACCGTCACTCACGTACAAATAACCACTTGTAACAATCAATGCTAGACCTATTAAAAGGTTCATTTTTTTCATAATTATTACCCCTTTACTCATTCTGAATCCGGAATGAAAATATCTTCAATTTTACATTTAAAAATAGCGGCAATTGAAAACGCCAAATCAAGAGACGGATTGTATCGTTCTTTTTCAATCGAGATAATAGTTTGTCTAGATACATTTAATAGTTTTGCGAGATCGCCTTGGGAGAGATTGTTGGCTTCTCGCAAAGACTTTAGTTTATTATTCAAATTCGTCCCCCCTTCACTTCACAGTATATGTCAAGGTCACTTTACATGTCAAGGTCACTTTACATCGCTATACAAAGACTTCTCGTTAACTTACGTCAAGATCCCGAACCATGTCACACACCTGTTTTAAAAATAGACACACACGATTAAATACCCCTGAATCAAATATCATTAATAATTTAAGCTAATTCTCATTAGAAGACTGAGAAAAACCTTTACATAGTAACGCACGAACCACCCCGTTTTCATAGATTTGGCCCATGGGTCCAAGTGGGAGCAACGCGAGTCGCCCATCCCGTCAAAGAAAAACGTACGTTTTTCGTCCTTGCCCTTACCGGACGGACCGGGACCGGTCCCCCGGCCCCATTCCATTCAACCCATGTAACCTCGCTGTTTCATGCTGACGTACGACTCGTCCGCACCGAGGATGAGATGGTCGGCCGATGAGGTCCCACACTTCATGTAACCGTTCCGAAACGAGGATGTCCTCCAGGCTCGGTGTCGGGTCCCCGCTCGGATGCTGATCACAGACGATGAGGCACGAGGCGTTGTTCAAGATGGCGCATGTGAAGACTTCTCGTCAGTGGACGACGATGACCCGGTTCTTCGTGTTTAGCATGATGACGAGGAACACCTCGCGGTCGTCATCTCCGATGAACGATGCCCCGATTTGCCGGGCATTGTCGGGTGATTGGATAACGGCGTGCTCGAGGGCGACCATTTCCTCGCGAACCTCTTGCTTGATACGGATGACCTCGATGATGGTGGATAGTTCCATGATGGTTTGTCCCCTTTCGGATAAGCTGTCCTCAGAACGAACATTTTGTATCATGCTAGATTACAATCCATATTCCAACCCAATTAAAAAACCAAGTCGCATCAAGCAACTTGGTCCGTCTCAATCAAATTCATTTAACTCTTCGCAATCCCGAGCATAAAGCCGGCGACGACGATGAGCCCGATGCCCATGAAGACGAAGACACGCTCTTTCGACGTCTTCTCTTCTTTCAATAGATAAATCCCGCCGAGCGTCGCGACGACGACGTTCAGTTGCGATAAGGCGAATGACGTGGCGACCCCGACCTCTCCGCTTGAGACGAAGAGCCCGAAGTTCCCGATGCCCCAGGCAATCCCGGCCAAGATGTTCTTGAACGTCTTCGGATCGAACCGTTTCACGTCTTTCTCACGAAGGCTGAAAAGTAGTGCCGCGATGAACATCCCGACCGATTGCGGGACGATCGCCGTGATGCCGTCGACTTCAAAGTAGTTCGTCAATACGGCGTACGTCACGTACCCGATACTCGAGACGAGGAGGACGAGCAGTCCTTTCTTCAACGCCCCAGCGCTGTCCGAGTCCTTCTTCTGTTGATACGACGTCATCGTCGCCCCGATGATGATCAAGACGAGCGCTGAAAATCCGAGCCAGAGCTCGGTCGACGTCTGCCAATCCCCGAGCACGATGACCCCGAAGAGTGACGTTCCGACGAGCTGCATGCCGGTACTGATCGGCATCGCTTTCGAGACACTTAAAATTTGAAACGATTGAAACTGAAGATACTGTCCGAGTGCCCAAAAGATTCCGGAGATGAAACCGGTGACGACGGCGACGGTCGTGAATTCCGGATTGAAGACGAGGAAGATGACGAGCGCCATGACCATCGCACCCATCGTCGTCCCGATCAACTGCTGAATCGGCTTCCCGCCGACTTTCGATACGATGAGCGGGATACTCCCCCACATGAGTGCTGGAAGCAATGCCAATAAAATCATGCCCATATGAAACACCTGCTTTCGTAATATAACATCACCGTTGATTTTCCCATTGCGACAACGGTTTAAACTTTTGAATCTTTTTTGAAAAAGGGCATTGCCAAACGTTTTACTAGGATGATATAATAATTTTCGAACGGGGCATTAGCTCAGCTGGGAGAGCGCCACGCTGGCAGCGTGGAGGTCAGCGGTTCGAGCCCGCTATGCTCCATTACTTGGCCACTTCACTTTTGTGAAGTGGCTTTTTTTGTTGTCTCGACGCGGTTTAAGCGATTCGGTATCGGGTAATGATTTGAAGATACATTATTCTGCTAAGGGGGACTTTAGATGGAACGGGATTCAATTGAAGAGACGATTTCAGCGATTATCGACTGTATGCGGGCGAGCAACCATTGCTTCTCGAAGAGCTTACAGGAAGAAGACGTGCTGATGGTGAAAGAGTGCATCCGGTTGACACGTGAATGCGCGGACGTCTGCACCCTCGCCTTGAACGCCCTCGAGACCGATTCGGCGTTCGCGAAACCGATCGGTGCGCTCTGTGCGCAAGTGTGTGACACGTGCGCCGTCGAATGTGGACGCCACCTCATGGACCATTGCCAACAATGTGCCGATGCATGTCTCCGTTGCGCCGAGGCGTGCCGGAATCTCGCTGCCGCATAATCGCTTTTCAGTCTAACGTTATGTTAGACTTTTTTTGTGGATTCATTACGCACGAAGAAAGGAACGATTATGTCACATTCTATTTTAGCCATCGATGTCGAGACCGCCAACCGCGATAGCCGAAGCATCTGTTCGGTCGGTTGGAGTCTGCTACACGCCGGAGAGGTCGTCGAGACGAACCAATTGCTCGTCAACCCGGAAGAAGACTTCGATCAAGGGAATATCCGCGTCCACGGGATCCGGCCGAGCGATGTGTGGGATGCCCCGACATTGCCTGAAGTGCTCGAACTTCTTTATCCGACACTCCAGACGGTCGACCTCGTCATGGCCCATAACGCCTCGTTCGATATGGGTGCACTGAAAAAAGCGATCGCCAAATATGACTTGTACACATTCCCGAACATCGAGTACGGCTGTACGGTCAAACTGTCACGTAAGTTATATCCTCAGCTCCCGAACCATAAACTGAACACGATGGCCGAGTATTTGAACGAGCCGTTCTTGCATCATAACGCCGCCGAAGACGCACGCGTCTGCGCATTGCTTGTCCGGGACATGATGATCAAGACCGGCATCGCGGACCCGCGCGAGCTTCATCGCTATACGTCCGTGAAAATCGGAAAGCTCGCCTACTGATAAAGGCCCGACAGCTGTCGGGCCTTTATCGTTTAAAGATCCAGCGTTTTTGAACGTAATAACTGGCGACAAACAAGAAGCTGTCGACGATCACTTTCAAGATGACTTCCCCATCCCGGAAAATGAAAAACAGCGCGTACACGAGTGCGGCCGACAGCGCCATTTGCGCACCGACCAAACCGAAGTATTTGACCATCGATCGCCTCGCTGTCGATTTGAAGACGATTTTTCGGTTGACGTAATAGTTGAATAAGGAAGAGACGACGCGACCGACGACGGTGGCGATGATGACATGGGTCGTTTCGAACCAAGGATTTAACAAAAAGATCAGTAGCGCATACACACCGATATCCATCAGAAACGAAGCAACCGATGATAAAGAATAGGCCAAAAACATGCGATAAATTAAAATCGAGTCGATGACAGGACGGAAATGCGACGATGCGTTCTCGTCAACATAGACGGTTTGAATCGGTGTCTGATGGATCGGTACGTGGAGACGCTTCGTGAACGTCAGCATATTCATCTCAAACTCATAACGATTACCCGGAACGTCAAGCAGCTGTCTCGCGTAACGGGTCGGGATGGCCCGGAGTCCGGTTTGCGTGTCTTTCAACCGTAAGCCGCTCCCGATCGTCATGACGAGGCGCGTCACTTCGTTGCCGAACCGGCTACGGAACGGGATTGCCTCCCCCGAAAAGTCACGGCATCCCATGATGAGATGGTGCGGCCAAACGACGCCTTCGTCGTACACGTGATGGACATCTTCCGGCAGATGTTGTCCATCGGCATCGACCGTGATCGTCCCTAACGCCTCCGGGTAGCGGTCCACGATATAACGTAAGCCGGTCTTCAAGGCGGCGCCTTTCCCAGCGTTCTTCTCGTGCTCGAGCAGTCGGGACACGTATGGTTCGACGGCCTCAAACACCGGCCGACACGCCTCGGCACTCCCATCATTGACGACGACGATATGAACAAACCCTTCTTGTTTTAACGATTGGACCAACTCGATCAATGCCTGATCGGGGTTATAAGCGGGAATCAACAACACATATTCACTCAACCGCTCAACGGAATGCATCTGCATCGTCACTCCTCCTTCCTCCCTACTATACCCAAGGAAAAGAACCGTAATGCCTGAATGAAAAAAAACACGATAGCAAGCGCTATCGTGTGGTCACCCGGTAAAGATCAAGTAAGATGATGCGAAATAGACGAGGACGACGAGAACAGACGGGACGATGTAGCGAACTTTTGACGTCACGTCTTTACGGAGCACACTATACATGACCAATACTGACAAGATGGTAATGCCGATGGCCGTGACGAGGTGTGACGCCGAGACGTCTGCCAAGATCGATCCGTTCTGATAAAATACGTCCGACAGGGCGATGATGACCATGTTGAAGATGTTGCTCCCTAAAATCGATCCGAACGCCAAATTCACGTTGCGAAGTTTGAGGGCAACGAACACGGCCACCGCTTCCGGGAGCGACGTCGATGCCGCGATCAAGAAGCTGCCTACAAAGCTCGAACCGAGTCCGGTCACGACGGCGATGCGGTCGCCGGTGATTGAGAGCGCCGTCCCGGCTGCCATAATGACGAGGGCGGCAATCGCAAATCCGAACACGGCCCGCTTGACGGTGATCGAACTAGTCGTGCTGGCGACGACTTCTTGTTCGACTTCCCGAGTTGCCGTCGGCTCTTTCGGGCGTTTCCCGATATAGTAGATTCCAATCCCGTACAAGGCGGCGATCAAGAGGGCGTCGACCCCGATACCGATGAACGTCATATCGACGCGGACGATCAAGGCGACCATCGTGAGCACCGTGAGCAACAAGCCGAGCCCCGCCGTATAAAGATGATCACGGCTCGCCTCGTTGAACAGGCGTTTCTGTCGGAAGTACAGGTCGAACATCGCGAGGATGAAAATGTTGAACAAGTTCGAGCCGAGCATGTTCCCTACTGCGATATCCGGGTTATTGATCATGACGGCCGAGATACTCGTCGTCACTTCCGGGAGCGATGTCGCTCCCGCGAGTAAGACGGTCCCGACCAATACACCTCCCATCGATGATTTCTCACTCATAACATCAGCATACGTCGACAGCTTGATGGCCGCGTACACCGTGATGGCAGCCGCGAGTAAAAAATAGACAAATACCATTGCTAAAATCTCCCCTTTTCTTGTAAACATCAAAAAAGACCTTTTTACGGACGCCAAATAAGCATCCATAAAAAGGTCTTGCGGACTTGAAAGAAGCTCGATGGACCGAGTGCATATACACTGTAATGACGACCCATCGACCACAGCTGTGGTCGCTACTCCCCTTCTTATGTTCAACACGACTATAGCACGGTTGTTTCGACTTGACAATCATTTCACTTCATAAGAGCGATGACGTCTTCTGTCTTGAGCGCCGCCCGGTACGACAGTTCATTCAAGCCGGATAGGACCGGTAACGGGAAGTCGTTCTGCCATCCCGCCTCCCGCAACTGCTCGGCCAACGTCGTGACTTCTAACAAGTCGCTCGGCGAATCTTGTCGATATCCTTCCCGCATCACGTTGTTCAGTTCAAAGGCGGTTTGACAAAGTGTCGGGGCTTCTTGCACCCAGTCCTCTTCTTCGAAGCCACCTGTGACGACGGAAATCAGCTTTTGAAGTTTGACTTCCCGCTCTTCTTCCACTCCATAAAACAGCAAGTTCAACTCTGTTTCAAAAGCCTCGATCAAGCTTGTCGTCGACTTGAACGGACGGAGCGCTTCGAGCAGTTCGTGGTAATACCAAGATTGGTCGCGCAGCGGGCGCTTGAAGCGGCCCCACACGCTTTTTCCGACTTGATCGATATCGAGTCGGATCGAGCGCAGGTTATGTAGCTTATCCGCCGTGAACAATGCGACCTCATCATACCGGAGCGTGTGGACGCGTTGTACCATCGTCCGTTTTCGTTCTTCCCACGACAGGTTTTTATCAGGCTCGGTGGCCGCCTCGACGAGCCGAGCGACTTCTGGTCCGAAGCGTTCGCGAATTTCCGCCGTCGTCGTCAACGTGTCCTCAAGCAAATCATGCAATAGCCCGGCGGCAACGACCGGTACCGGTTGGCAATCCTCGGTCAAGAGCATCGCGACGGCGACCGGGTGTGTCACGTAAGGGATGCCTGTACCTTTTCGAAACTGACCGTCGTGACGGACAGCCGCAAACCGGAGTGCTTCTTCCACTTGTTGGTGCATGACGGATCCTCCTTTACAATTTCAAACCGTTCCCTCCTACCTTTACCCTGCAGTAGGTCCAACCACTCAGTTGATGGTTTAAAAGTTAAGTCAATGGTCCTAGTTGCGTCATCACGACTCGTAAATCATTTTTTTCGTCATGCCCCCGTCCACGATCAAGTTATGACCGTTCACGAAATCGTTGTCACGATCGATCAAGTATGTGACGGCTCGGACGATATCCGTAGGCTCCCCGACGCGTCCAGACGGATGTTGGCGATGGTCGACATCGCGCAACGGCTCATCGGATGTATGAATCCATCCCGGACTGATCGCGTTCACCGTGACTGGACGGTCCGCGAGCGAGACGGCCATCGAGTGCGTGAGCGCGACAATCCCGCCTTTCGACGCACCGTAAGCTTCCCAATCGGGCTCGTTCTGTAGTGCCCGTGTCGAAGCGATATTGATGACCCGACCGTATTCCGCCGCTTCATTCAGCGTCAAAAACGCCTTCGCACAGGCGAACGTCCCGACGAGATTCACGTCGATGACCCGTTTGAACGTCTCGACGTCCAACTCCGTCATCGGTTTTTCGAGCGAGGCGATGCCTCCGTTGTTGATGAGCACGTGGGCGACCCCGAACCGCTCAGCGACTATGTTGAACGTTTGCACGATTGACTCGTGATCACCTAAATCCATGTTGAAATATGTCACGCCTTCTAGCTGCGGGTCTTTCTCGATGTCTAGCCCGATGACTTGATACGTTTCGGCGAAGTGTTTCGCGAGCGCGTATCCAATCCCTTGACTGACTCCCGTGATAATCATGGCTGGTTTCATATAAATCCCTCCTCCTTCTTTAATACCCAAAACGTTCACGATGAGAAGTGACGATCGTTCCAAAGCGTCCGATTCGACGTCGTGATGACAGATGCGCCCGCATCGAGTGCCGCCTTGACTTCACCGGCAGTCGATATTAAGCCCCCAGCTAACACCGGGATCCCGGTACGCGCCTTCACTTCGCGAATATATTTCGGGACGAGCCCCGGCAGCACTTCGATATAGTCTGGTCGGGTTCGTTCAATCATGCGATAGCTCTTCTCGAGCGAGCTCGAATCGATGAGAAAGAGTCGTTGCACCGTCCTTACTTGTTTTTGTTTCGCTTTTAAGATGACGCTTCCTTTCGTCGAAATGATGCCGTAAGGACGATACGTCTGACATATGAATTCGGTCGCATATTCATCCGCCTTCAACCCTTGAATCAAATCTAAATGGATGAACACGTTCTTCCCGTGTTCGGTTAACAATCGAAAGACGGCATCGAGTCTCGCGATGTGGACTTCAAGCAACACACCGACAACATAATCACTCGCCAAAAACACTTCTAAGTCACGCATGTCACGGATCGCCGGTAAAATCGATTGTCGGTCTAACATAAGACCCCTCCTTCAGTTTCATACGGTCTCATTATGTAGAAGTTGCCCTTTATAAATCAAGGTTTATCCAGTCAGTATATCGGGAAAATAATTTCATCTACTGTGGAAGGGGATTTAACTCATGGTCAATCAAGTCGAAGTTCGCATTCAAACACCTTCGCCAAAAGAGCATCAACATCTCCGCGTCAAAGCCGGGATGCCGAAACGGTCGGACGAGGCGACCGAGAAAGGGCTCGCCCATACGCTGTTCGGTGTCTGTCTGTATCGGGACGATGAGATGGTCGGAATGGGACGTGTCGTCGGTGACGGTGGCATGGTGTTCCACCTCGTCGACATTGTCGTCGATCCCGACTGCCAAGGGCTCGGGCTCGGGAAGCTCATCATGGAACATTTGATGGATTGGATTTTACAAGAAGCCGATGAGACCGCCATCATCAGCCTGATCGCCGATATCCCGGCGGACGGTCTGTACCGTCATTTCGGCTTCGACTATTCGCGTCCTGAATCGGTCGGGATGGAGTACCAATGGCCGAAAGACTGAACCGGACGCGACGATCCGTATGTAGAGGAGGCGACACATGAACCTCGACATCAACATCATCATCTTTCTCGGCGCGGCACTTGCCCTCATCTCCATCGTCAGCCTATTGATTGAACGATTGTTTTTTCCGAGCATTTTAGCGTTCATCGGCATCGGGGTCATCGTCGGTTTCTTTTGGGACGGCAACGAAGTGTTCAAGATTGCCGGAGAGATCGGCATCGTCCTGCTGTTCTTCTTACTCGGACTCAAGTTCCCGATCAACGAGCTCGCAAAGCGGATGAGACAAGTGTGGAAAGCAGGCGTCCTCGATATCGTGCTCGCCTTTGGCGTCTCGATGTTGATCGCGATGGCGTTCGGCCTCGATTTTCCAAAAGCGTTTTTAATCGGGGCGGTGTTGTACGCGACGAGTTCGTCAATCTCGGCCCGTCTGCTCGACAGACATCCGGATAAGCACGAAAACATTAAAGAGTTTGTACTTGCCCTTTTAATTTTCGAAGATATTTTTGCCCCGCTCCTACTGACGGTCGCGCCGTTCATCATTAAAAATGAACCGATCGCGTTCAGCGACATCGGGAAAGTGTTCGTCGGTTTTTTCGTGTTCGGTGTCCTCTTATTCGTCGGTATCAAATTCGTGATGCGCCATCCCCGCACCGTCAAACATTTGCTTCGGCAAGACGATGCGAGCATCGGACTCATCGGCTTGATCCTCTTTTTTGCCGGTATCGGCATGGTATTCGGGCTGTCCGAGATACTCGGTGCGTTCATCGCCGGGATCATGCTCGCCGGTATCCACGACATCCGCCCGCTCAAGCGGTTGACGGTGCCGGTTCGCGACTTGTTCTTACCGATCTTCTTCATCTCGTTCGGGATTTCGATCAACCTCGAGCAAGGCGTCATCATCAACGCGCTGTTCTTCGTCTTGATCGTCTGGGGCGTGTTGTCAAAATGGATCGTCGGGCGCGTCGGCGGCCGCATGTACGGGTTGAGCCGTGTCCAGGCGAACGAGGCCGGGTTCTCCCTCGCCCCTCGCGGTGAGTTCTCGATATTGTTCACGGCGTTATCGAATGGCGCCATCAACTTGTTCGTCGGTCTATACATCTTCGTCTCGGCCATCATCGGCATCGTCTTGTTCCGCTTCTCTGAGATTTTAGCGGAGAAGACGGAACAGACGTTGGAGAAAGTGTTACCTGAAGAGAAAAACAAAAAACAGGATTGAAGGAAGGGGCTGTAACAATGGTTGAGGTAGCGTTCATCTGTATTCATAACTCATGCCGTTCACAAATGGCCGAGACGATCGGAAAAGATTTGCTCGGTGATATCGCCCAAGTCTACTCGGCTGGAACAGAGAACTATCCTGAAGTAAAACCGTTAGCGCTAGAAGCCGTTCGTGAAATCGGGCTTGATCCGACCGGGCAGTCACCGAAACTTCTCGATGCCATCCCGCCAAAGCCCGATTATTTGATCACGATGGGCTGCGAGGTCGAATGTCCTTACGTGCCAACTACGTATCGCGAGGACTGGGGACTCGATGATCCGTCTGGTCAGCCGATCGAAGCGTTTCGCGAGACACGGGATGACATCGTCTCGAAGATGTATCGTTTACGTGACCAAATTTTAGCGGACCATCCGGAACTTAAACGTTGAACGGGCCCTCAAACGAGGACCCGTTTTTTTATATTGCTCAAAACGAAGAAGCGCGCTTTGATTTATTCTGCTTTCGTCGCTTTCGCCAAACGAGATAGACGACGATTCCGATTGCCAACAGCGCATAGATGACATACGAATAGACGTCTAAATAGCGCAAAATCGACTCCCAGTTCTCTCCGACCCGGATCCCGACATAGATTAATACCGAATTCCAAATGAGCGTCCCGGCCGTACTGAGCAGCAAGAACTTGGCGAACGGCATATTCGACATACCGGCCGGGAGTGAGATCAAGCTCCGGACGACAGGCATGAGCCGTCCAAAGAAGACCATCCAACCCCCGTACCGGTCAAACCAAGCATCCGCCTTATGGACATCCTCGATATCAAGCCGCAGCCATTTCCCGTACTTTTTCGTCCACTTCTCGATCTGTTCGACATCCAGGTATAGCCCGATGCCATATAGCAAAATCGCCCCGGCAATCGCACCGACCGTCGCCGCCACGATGACGAGCCAAATGATCAAATCCGTCTTGACGGCAAAAAACCCACCGAATAAGAGGACGACTTCTGACGGGATCGGCGGGAACACGTTCTCGATGAAAATCATGAACGCGATGCCGAAATATCCGAACTGCTCGATGATCCCTATCATCCATTCACGCATACGATCGACCTCCATTACATATTCGATATTATACCCGTGAACCGATAACTGAAACCGAGTCGACGTGTTACACTGAACAAAACACGAGAGGATGGAGACGATGCAACAAACGACCCGCTGCCCTTGGTGCGGCACCGATCCACTGTATGTCCGGTATCATGATGAGGAATGGGGAAAGCCTGTCCATGACGACAAAAAACATTTCGAGTGTTTGACGCTCGAGAGCGCACAAGCCGGGCTGAGCTGGCTGACGATTTTACGTAAACGCGAGAACTATCGGCATGCCTATTGTGACTTTGACGTCGCACGAGTGGCCGCGTTCACGGAAACCGATATCGATCGGTTGATGAACAATCCCGGGATCGTCCGGAACCGTCGTAAAATCGAAGCGTCTATCAACAACGCCCACCGTTTCATCGAGATCCAGTCTGAATTCGGTTCGTTCGACAGCTACATTTGGGCGTTCGTCGACGACCGAGTCATCTGGAATGAGTGGACAACGCTCGATGACGTCCCTGCTGTGACGGAACTGTCAGAACAGGTGAACAAAGACTTGAAGCGACGCGGATTCAAATTTCTCGGTCCGACGACCGTTTACGCTCACCTACAAGCGACAGGTCTCGTCAACGATCATCTCGTCACCTGCCCGGCCAAGTAGTTTTTATTTTTTTGGTCAATCATGAAAGTAAGACGTGCAACCTATTCATTTTTGTGACAAAATTTTGTCAAGACATGATATATATAGTTTGTAAGCGTTTTCAATTCATGAATGGTAGGGGGAAAGACAATGAACGGTATTTTAATTTCTATCACGATTTACATGGCGCTCATGGTGCTACTCGGTATCGTCGCTTATCGCCGAACGAGCAGCATCGGCGACTACATGCTCGGCGGACGCGGGCTCGGGCCTGGCGTCGCCGCCTTGTCGGCCGGTGCCTCGGACATGAGCGGATGGCTCTTGATGGGCCTTCCGGGTGCGATGTTCGCGACCGGGATCTCGAGCGGGTGGATCGTCATCGGGTTGACGATCGGCGCCTATTTGAACTGGCTCCTCGTCGCACCGCGTCTACGGACGTATTCTTATCTGTCCGAGGATGCGATCACGATCCCTGACTATTTCGAGAAGCGATTCAAAGATTCACGCGGGACGCTTCGGACGTTCTCAGCCGCGGTCACCCTCATCTTCTTCACACTTTACGCGACGAGCGGGTTCGTCGCCGGTGGCCGCCTGTTCAACGCCGTCTTCGGCATCGAGTTCGTCACAGGTGTCCTCATCTTGGCTTCAATCATCATCATCTACACGTTTATCGGCGGATTTTTGGCCGTCAGTTGGACCGACTTCGTCCAAGGCCTCATCATGTTGTTCGCGCTCATCTTCGTCCCGGCGATCGCCATCACGGCGACAGACGGTGTCTCGAGCGCGTTCCGAACGATTGGTGACATCGACTCGGCATTGCTTGACCCGTGGACGGGCCAATCTTTGATCGGGATCGTCTCTTTGTTCGCCTGGGGTCTCGGCTACTTCGGTCAACCGCACATCATCGTCCGCTTTATGGCGATTGAAAAGTTGAAGGATATCAAGAAGGCACGACGCATCGGAATCTCTTGGATGCTTTTCACCGTCGTCGGGGCGATGGCGACCGGATTGTTCGGTCTCGCCTACTACACGCAACAAGGTCTCGACATCGACAACCCTGAAAACATCTTCATCAATTTATCTGACTTATTGTTCGTCGATTTGATCACCGGGGTCCTGTTAGCGGCACTCCTCGCCGCCATCATGTCGACGATCTCATCGCAGCTGCTCGTGTCGTCAAGTGCTGCGACGACAGACTTCTATCAAAAGTTCTTCCGTAAAGGTGCAGGAGACCGTGAACTCGTCATGGTCGGCCGCATCACCGTCATCCTCGTCTCGGCCGTGTCGATTTGGCTCGCTTTAGGGGCAGATGACACGATCTTGAACCTCGTCGGTTACGCATGGGCCGGTTTCGGGTCTTCGTTCGGCCCGCTCATCTTGTTCAGCCTGTTCTGGAAGCGGACGACGCGCCAAGGTGCGCTCGCCGGTATGTTGACCGGGGCTTTCATCGTCATCGTCTGGAAAAACTTCGCCGCCGATTGGTTCGGGCCGATCGGGGAACTGTACGAGATGATTCCGGCGTTCTTTTTGTCAGCACTCGCCATTTACGTCGTCAGCTTGATGACGCCGCCGCCGAATGAGACGATCACAGCCGAGTTCGAGGAAATGGAACACATCCTGAAACGAGAGCAAGTGTGAGTCAAACGTCTATCTTGATGTATCAGGCAAATCGCCTGGTACATTTTTTTATAGCGTGAACAGGAATCCGTCCCCATCTCGTCGAATGATGCCATATAACTGTTTTTGTGTGCTCTGATCATTCTGAAAGGACGTGACTTGTCACTTGAAACGATTCCCCGCTTACTTAACGTTCGCATTGTCGTTGTCTTTGTTCCTCTTAACCGGATGTGCGACAGCCGAGGTCGAACAAACCGTCGTCGAACAGCCGGAGACACCACCGGTCGAGACCGAGGAACCGCCTGAGCCAGAAGCCCCAGCCGAACCAGAGCCCGTCGTCACGACCGCCTCGTTGTACGCGATCGGTGATATCTTGTTACACGATACGGTGTATAACGCCGCCAAGACCGGGGACGGTTTCGACTTCAATCCTGGCTTCCGGGAAGTGGCCCCGATTTTGCAAGGGGCTGACATCGCCATCGCCAACCAAGAGAGCATGATCGGCGGCAGTGAGATCGGCCTGTCGAGCTATCCGGCGTTCAACAGTCCGTTCGAGGTCGGGGACGCGTTGAAAGAGGCCGGCATCGACCTCGTGACGACGGCGAACAACCATACACTCGACCGCGGCGTCAAAGCGATTGAGAACTCGATCAACCATTGGAACGCGATCGGGATGCCTTATACCGGGTCATTCATCTCAGAAGAAGACAAAGCGAACATACGGACGCTGACGGAGAATGATATCTCGTTCGCTTTCCTCGCCTATACGTACGGGACGAACGGCGTCGTCCCGAAACAACCGTACCACGTCAATTACATCGATATGGACTTGATTCGCTCGGACGTCGAAAAAGCCGAGAATGCGGCCGACATGACCGTCGTCTCACTCCATTTCGGTAACGAATACGAACCGCTCCCGAACGCATCTCAAGAAGCACTCGTCCAAGACTTGGCCGATCTCGGTGTCGACATCGTCATCGGACATCACCCGCACGTCTTGCAACCGGTCGCCTGGGTGGACGGGGCGAACGGCAACCGCACGTTCGTCTCCTACTCACTCGGTAACTTCCTATCGGGACAACAAGGCGATGAGCGGAACACAGGAGGCATCGTCGGCATCGACGTCGTCAAAACGACGCTCGGAGACGAGACGACGTTCGAACTTGCCAATCCCGTGTTTTATCCGACGTTCACTCGCCGCGCAAATGCAGGTTATTTCGAAGTCGTCCCGCTCGAGAACGCGAAGCCTGAGTTGTTCAACCCGACACGAGACCATATGACGCAATGGATGCCAGAGCTCGAAATCATGCAATGAAAAAAGAGTCACTTTTCAAAGTGATTCTTTTTTTTGTGGAAAAGGGTTGCTTTCCACGGAAGCATCCGTTAAAGTAATTCGTATATTTATAAATACAGATGAATAATTATGTATAAGGGGTGTATAGATGATGAAACAAAAACTCGTACTCGCATACTCTGGTGGTTTGGATACATCGGTCGCTATCAAATGGTTAACAGAACAAGGTTATGATGTCATCGCCTGTTGCTTGAACGTCGGAGAAGGTAAAAACTTAAATCAGATCCAACAGAAAGCGTTGAACGTAGGAGCGGTCAAATCGGTCGTCATCGACGCGGTCGACGAGTTCGTGAACGATTTCGCCCGGTATTCGATGCAAGCCCATACAATGTATGAAGGGGTATACCCGCTCGTCTCAGCGCTGTCTCGCCCACTCATCTCGAAAAAATTGGTCGAGGTCGCACAAGCGGAAGGTGCGGTCGCCGTCGCTCACGGTTGCACAGGGAAAGGGAACGACCAAGTCCGGTTCGAGGTTTCAATCCATGCGCTCGACCCGTCACTTGAAATCGTGGCTCCGGTCCGGGAGTGGAAATGGTCACGTGAAGAAGAGATCGCTTATGCGGCTGAGCATGGGATTCCTATCCCGATCGTTCAAGAAGAACCGTTCTCAATCGATCAAAACATTTGGGGACGTGCCGTCGAGTGTGGGATTCTCGAAGACCCTTGGGCAGCCCCGCCGGCGAGTGCATACGAACTGACGGCTCAACTTGAAGACACACCGAACGAACCGACGCTCGTCGAAATCGAATTCAAACAAGGGGTCCCGGTCGCCATCGATGGCAAGTCGGCCTCGTTCACGGCGATTTTAGAACAATTGAACATCGTCGCCGGCGCCCACGGCATCGGCAAAATCGACCACATCGAGAACCGTGTCGTCGGGATCAAGTCGCGGGAAGTGTACGAGGCACCTGGTGCGATGACGCTCATCACCGCGCACCAAGCACTCGAGGCGTTGACGCTCGTGCGTGAAGTCGCCCACTTCAAACCGATCGTCGAGCAAAAATTGACGGAGACGATTTACAACGGCCTCTGGTTCTCGCCACTCACAAAAGCACTTCTCGCCTTCATCGACGAGACGCAACAAACGGTCACAGGCACGGTGCGGATGAAGCTGTTCAAAGGGCAAGCGATCGTCGACGGACGGAAGTCACCGGTCTCACTTTATGATGAAGAACTTGCGACGTACACGTCGGCCGACACGTTCGACCAACAGGCTGCCGTCGGCTTTATCAAATTATGGGGACTGCCGACGAAAGTACAAGCGGAAGTGCTCGCCGAGAAAGGAACGATGGTGCATGAGTAAACTGTGGGGCGGCCGGTTCGAACAGACGGCCAGTGAATGGGTCGACGAGTTCGGTGCCTCGATTCATTTCGACAAAGCACTCGTCCTTGAAGACATCGAAGGGAGCATCGCTCATGTGACGATGCTCGGGGAGCAACATATTTTGGCGCCAGCTGAAGTCGACCAAATCGTCGGCGGCCTGCACACACTCGCCGAGAAAGCGAAACAGGATGGGCTGACATTCAACGTCTTCCATGAAGACATCCATATGAACCTTGAAGCCTTGCTTCATGAAGAGATCGGTCCCGTCGCCGGCAAGATGCATACGGCCCGGAGTCGGAACGACCAGGTCGCGACCGATATGCACCTCTATTTGAAACGCCGTGTCGTCGAGACGATCGAAGGCATCGAGTCGGTGCAACAAGCCCTCGTCTCTCACGCCTCACAAAACGTCGAGACGGTCATGCCGGGGTATACACATTTGCAACGGGCACAACCGGTCTCGCTCGCGCACCACTTGCTCGCTTATTTTTGGATGCTCGAGCGCGACAAGGAACGGTTCCATGACAGTTTGAAACGAATCGACATGAGTCCGCTCGGGGCCGGTGCGCTCGCCGGGACGACGTTCCCGATCGACCGTCATCGTTCGGCCGAACTGCTCGGTTTCAGCCGTGTCTATCCGAACAGCCTCGACGCCGTCAGTGACCGTGACTTCATCTTGGAATATTTGTCGAACGCCTCGCTCCTCATGATGCACTTGTCACGCTTTTGCGAAGAGTTGATTTTATGGAGCAGCGAAGAGTTTAAATTCATCACGATCTCGGACGTGTTCTCGACCGGTTCAAGTATGATGCCGCAGAAGAAGAACCCGGATATGGCCGAACTCGTGCGCGGCAAATCAGGACGGGTCGTCGGGAATTTAATCGGGCTGTTGACGATCATGAAAGGACTGCCCCTCGCCTACAACAAAGATTTGCAAGAAGACAAGGAAGGCATGTTCGACACCGTCAAGACGGTCCAAGGTAGCCTCAGTATCATGGCCGGGATGATTCAAGACATGACGTTCCACGCGGACACGATGAAACGAGCGACCGAACGCGACTTCTCGAACGCGACCGAGCTCGCCGATTATTTGTCGGCGAAAGGGATGCCGTTCCGGGAAGCGCACGAAGTGACAGGCACACTCGTCCGTCACTGTATCGAAGAGCGGCTCTACTTGTCTGAACTTCCGCTCGAGACGTATCAAGCGCATAGCGCGTTGATCACAGAGGATTTATATGACGCGTTGTCGCCTGTGACGGCCGTCGCACGCCGAAACAGCTACGGCGGTACCGGCTTCGACGCCGTCCGAGTTCAACTCGAGGAAGCCAAACAAAAACTGCCGACACACGCCTAACGAAATGAAGACCAAGTCATTTATGACCTGGTCTTCATTTTTTTACTTGTCCATCTACAGAATTGATGTTAACCTTATTTTAGTCAACGTTAACAGAAAAGGGGTTTACATATGAAAATCAAAGACATTACGCAAATCGCCATCGGCGCGGCCCTTCTCGCGAGCATCGGCTCGGTCGCCATCCCGATCGGACCGGTCCCGATCACGCTCCAAATGCTCGGCATCATGACGGTCGCCTCCATCCTCGGCGCGAAGAAGGGCTCGCTCGCCGTCGTCGTCTATTTATTGCTCGGGATGATCGGCCTTCCGGTGTTGAGTGGCTCCGGCGGCCTCGCCCCGTTCGTCGGCCCGACGGTCGGTTACTTGCTCGCGTTTCCGATCGCGGCCTATTTGATCGGTTATTTTTCTGAACAACACCGCTCCTTCCCGGCGCTCGTGACGTACAACGTCGTCTTTGGCCTCGGTCTCGTCTACCTTCTCGGTAGCCTCGGGTTGCAAGTGATGCTCGGGTTGTCGTTCATAGACGCCTTGACGGTGAATATCCCGTTCCTTATTGGGGATACGTTAAAAGCGTTGCTCGCGGCGTTTTTGGCGATGAAAGTAACGGCCAACAAGCAAGTGCAGCGCTCGCTCGCGTCTTGAGAACATCATAGCGTTTCACCCCCTTTCGACGGTGGAACATATAAGTATGGAAGGGGGTGTCCTTATGAGCGATTCATCGTTTAAAAAGCGGTTGATGAGAGCAACCCATCTTCATCGCTCGAGCGAAGGACAACGTCGCGGTAAAGAAGAGCGACGGCATGAGAAACGTGACACCGAGGCGTTTGAACGGAGATTGCGCGAAGCGAAGAGTAAGGTCGGAGAGATCCAAGAAAACATCGACCATATTTCTAGACGATAAAACCCCGTCGGTTGGACGGGGTTTTCCTTATGGTTAACCTCTTTTTTTCGGCCGTACGAACAGCGCCACGATAAACGTAAGCGCGAGGACGACGAGCAGTCCGAGCGAGACGTCATTGAAGCCGAGCAAGTTCAACGCGACGCTAAGCGCGACGGCGACATAAAAGCCGCCGAGCGCTTTTTTCACGAGTTGAGAACTGAACCGTTGCAACTGCTTCGCACCGATCGGAGAGCCGATCATCGCGCCGGCAATGAGCGCGAGGCCGTGCCAATAGTTCGTGTCAGCTCCGGCAATCGCATAACTGACGACACCGGACAAGACGATGAACAGCGCTGCCGCGATACTCGTACCAACGGCGCGTTTCATCTCCGTGTTGAGCAGTTTCACTTGCAGCGGTGTCAAAACGAAGCCACCACTGACGCCCATGAGCGACGAGATGAAGCCGCCGAACAGTCCGATGAACCCGATGCGCGGCACCGACTCGGAGCCGACGCTCCCTTCGACATGTTGTTTCGAACGGAAAAACGAGATCGCAAAATACGTTAAGAGCGCGATATAGGCGAGCGAGATGACCGGTTTCGCTCCGTCGAGCGTCTCTAAGTAGAACACGAGCGGTGTCGCCACCCACGTCCCGATAATCCCGAATCCGCCAATTAAGAGGGCGTGCTTCCGGTTGACGTTCTTCAGTTTGATGTGTGAGATCGTCCCCGCCGTCGTCGACCCGAGCGTGAGCATGAGACTGAGCGCGATGGCCGCACTCGCCTCGTAACCGAAGACGAGGAGGAGCGGCGTGAGCAGGATCCCGCCCCCGATGCCGAAAAATCCGCTCAAAATCCCGATGAGCGTCCCGAGCAGTAGAAACGATAGTAATGCCATAATATCCATTCTAGTCCCTTCTTTCTTTCCTTCTCGTTAGCAATCATAACAAAAAGAGACGCAATCTGCGCCTCTGATATAAATTATGGATACAAGTCTTCGTCCTGCAAGTAGCCAATGAAGGTATCTTGCAGTTCCATTTCCGTGTCGGTCCCATCAAGCAATACCGTCGCTTCCATTTCGTAATCCGTCAATGGTGACGTCCCATCAAGCACGCCAAACACATGAGACACCGTGTCCACCATGACGACCTCAATCATATGCATCATCAATCGTTGTTGCTCTGCGTTCATCTGTTGATACATGTGAATCGCTTGACTGTACTTGTCAACCTCTGAAGCTGAGAGTTCTTCTTCGTACATTTCCTTATACGTGTGAAGGCCTTCCTGGACGACAGTCTCATACAAAGCCTTCACGAATTGATTCGTCTTTTCACTCATTATAAATCCCCCCGCCTCTATTCTAAAATCCTCGCCCAAAACGTCCGTTTATACAAATCGTCCGCTTTCCGTTCATACATGAAAGACCCGTCGAATGAAATGAGTCTAGGCTACCCTAGACTCCACGTTCATAGCACTCGCTCTAAAAAGTCGAACAGTTGCTCCCGGTATTCGGCTTGGAACGTCTTATGCGAGGCGACATGACCGTCGTTTTCGGTCACCCATAACTCGATTTGGTCGTTTCGTTCGGCCAAACGTTCACTTTCCGACACCGGGATGGCGTCGTCCCCTCTCCCGTGAATCAACAGAATCGGCGCATCGATGTGTTCGACGTCGTCAATCGGTTTGACGAGATCCGCATCCAGACCGGTGAACCACGGAGTGATCGTTAAGATGACCGGGGTGAACGGGATGTTCGGCAAATCGCTCCACACCGGCAAGTTCGTCTCGAGATACCCGCGCAAGTCGCTGAACGGACTGTCGGCGATGACGGCCGCGACTTCTGTCTCGTCAGCTGTCGAGAGCGCCGTCGCCGCTCCCATCGAGACGCCGTATAACACGATCGGTCCATCCGTTCGCTCATTCGCGAAGGCGATGGCCGCTCGCAGGTCGGACTGTTCTTTCGCCCCGACCGTCACGCGGTCGCCTTCCGAGATGCCTGACGCCCGAAAATCAAACGTCAAGAACTGGTAGCCTTGTTTATGGAACTCGGGAATCAGTTCTTTCAGTGGCAAATCCGACTGTTCGCGGTTTTTCCCATACCCGTGGGCGAACACGATCGTCGCCCGCGGTGTCGGGTGCGGGATCCACCAACCGTACAAGTCGCTGCCATCCTCCGCTTGAATCGTCACGTTCTCATACTTGATGTCGAGCGCTTTCGGTGTGAACGTCAACGTCTCACGGACGGGTGACGTCAATTGATCGCCGATGTGGGCCGAGATGCCCACGACGGCGAGAAACGCGACGAGCACGATGACGCTGAGCGCCACACCTGTATATTTCATAACACGATTCATCTGTTTGCCCCTCTCCATTCATTCCTGTTATCGCAACCAGCTCCGAAGCGCGACGAGCGCATGTTGCACCGGTTGCCACGTGTCTGACGGGATGACGTAACACGTCGCCTCGTGAATCGTGAACGCCTTGACGTCCTTCTGCTTGACGATGTTCTCACCAATCGGTCCGAACGGGACGCTATTGACGTCAACGTGGTCAAACGTTTTCCATACCCGCTCTCCATTTTCAACCATCGCACAACCGAAAGATTTCACCGGGCTATCGATTCCATACTCGGCATAATGCCAGAGCGTCGTCGCATCGAGCGGTGAACCGAGATGAAGGATTTTTGCTTTCCGCTCAATCATTCTCTCAATCGGTGAGCCTGGTCCGAACCCGACTTCAATCGTGTGGGCCGAGACGACCTGTTGTGCATCGTCTCCCCAAGCTGCCACCGACCACATCGGATGTTGACTGCGATACACATCCGGGTACGACCTGAACAGTTCGGGGACACGCCCCATTCCACGTGTCGCCGTCTTTTCGGTATCATAGGCGGGCATCGTCTCACGAATCGTCTGCCACCACTCGACGGGGACAGGAGGGGCCTCCCATTCGGCTGGATCCGAGTTGTCCCCGGTCTGGGTCGCCATCATGAGGAGTCCTTTTGTCCCGACCGTTTCTTGCAACGCTTCGATGACCGTCTGGGCCCCTCCACACACCCAGCCGAGCTTCGAGAGGGACGTGTGGACGAACAACGTATCACCTCGCTCAATCCCGGCTGCCTGCAACTGGCTGATTAAACTTGATTTCGTTTCGATATGTTTCATCTTCTCTCACTCCACGACGAGCTGGATCGTCGACCCGCTCCTTGTTTTCTTCACTTCAATGCGGGCATCGACACGGTCTTTCAACTCTTGCACGTGACTGATGACCCCTACGAGCCGACCGCTCGACTGGAGCGACATGAGCAACTCGATCGCCTGGTCGAGCGACTCGGCGTCGAGCGTCCCGAACCCTTCATCGATCAGCATCGTCTCGAGGCTGACGCCGCCGCTCAGCTGTTGCACGACTTCGGCCAAGCCGAGGGCGAGCGAAAGTGAGGCCTTGAACCCTTCACCGCCGGACAAGTTTTGCACGCGTCGCGACTGGCCCGTATAGGCGTCAAAGACTAATAATTCGAGACCGGACTTCGCATTTCCTTTCGCCGTCTCCACTTTTCGTTCGAGCTGGAACTGTCCGCTCGTCATCTGGTCGAGATGGATATTGGCCGCATGTAAGATTTGGTCGAAGAACGCCGTCTGGACGTAAGTCTCGAACGTCAACTTTTGTGGGTTGACACCACGGCCGGTGTCGGCAATCAACTTGATCGTCTCAAGTTGTCTGACGTCGGCATCCGTCTGTTCGCGGAGCGCGTCCCATTCGCCGACCGTCTGGCGGTGACGCTTCAAGTGGACGTCGGCCGTCACGAGACGTGCTGAGAGTGATTCGTTCTCCTCATGCGCCGACTGAAGGCGTTCTTTGAGCGCTTCGACTTCAGGACGAGGCCGTGACCCGATTTTGGCTTCGAGCCCGTGTAAGGCGTGCTCGATTCGTCCCGCTTCTTCGAGCTCTTCTGTGAGTCGTTGTTTTAACGCCGGTAACGTGTCGACGAGCGCGCGGTCCTGTAAAAACGCGTCTTCCGTCATCCCGATCGTCTGGAACGTCTCGTCGAGTTGCACCTTCACCTCGTCCAACCGGCGCTGTTCGAACTCGAGTTGTTCGGTCAACAACCGGACCCGTTCGGCTT
>NZ_JTLB01000024.1:58819-186331 GCF_000798975.1 Exiguobacterium sp. ZOR0005
GTCAATGTGGCGCGCGTCATACCGTCCATCGAGCGCATCGACTGTAACTTGTCTTGAATCGACTGCAACGCTTCAAATAAGGTTTGCCGCTTCTCCGCCTGCTCCCGCTTCGCGGTCTCGAGCTTCCTGACCGCTTGCGCTGTCGTCCGATACGTCGCCTCGAGGCGCTTTCGCTCTTCGACATCTTCCCGAAGTGCTTTGACGAGTGACGCTTGACGTTTGATCGCTTCAGTGACCGGGGCATCGAGTTGTAACGTTTTTGAAGCGGCCTCGCGCTCCTCGACGAGTTCATCGAGTTGGCGCTTGAGCGCCCGATAGTCGGCACGTGCCTCATGGAGCGCGGTGTCGAGACGACGGAGCGTTTCGACGGCTACTTCATGCTCGCTCTCGTCCGCCCCTCCGGCAGAACGTTCGACGCGTTCATGTGTGCGCGAGCCGCACACCGGGCATGGGGCACCTTCCTCGAGCCGGTCCCGGAGCGTGTCCGCCATGAGCGCATGCTCTGCTTCAAGGAAGCGTTCGACGCGTTCAGCTTGAGCTTTATGTTGCCGTTGCACGTCTTTCCCGTTCCGCTCACAGGCGGCGAGCTGTTCGGCGACACGTTCGCTCTTCTCGACGAGCCGCGCATGCTGTTCGAGTTGACTGTAGAGCCGCTCCGCTTCGACGAGTTGATCGGACGCAGGCTCTGTTTCGAGCTGTTTCGCTAGCGTATGTTCTGCGTCCCGTAGCTCGTTCAAGCGGGACTCGTCCGTGAATACGCCGAGCTGCTCGACTTGTTGCTTCAGCGCCGTCCGTTTTTCTGTCGCTTGTTGCCATTCGTCGACGTGCGGCAGTAACGCTTCGATGTCGGTCACACGGCTATTCGCCCGTTCGGCTTCTTGACGCAGCTCGTCGATTTTGTCGGATTGTTCTTTTAGAGACGCGAGCTGTTGTCCATACGACTCGTCCCGTTTTTTAGATTCGATGCGGTCCCGGTTGATGCGCTCGATATCGAGCTGGAGCGTCTCGAAACGTTCATAGTGAGGGTTAAGTTTCACGACTTTCTCAAGTCGATCGATCAGGGCGCGTCGCTTCGTACGCTCCGCTTCGGTGTCATGGAACGTCTGGAGCGCTTTGCGGTGCGCATCCCGCTCCTCCATCAATGCCAGCAGCGCCGTCGCCTCGGTCAAGTGCGTCCGGGCACCTTCGAGCCGCTTCTCGGCCGCCCGCTTCTCGACCTGTACCGTCTCTTTCTCTCGTAACAGACGTTCTTCTCTCGCGTCGAGCCACGCGACGATGTCCAGCACGTTGCGCGTCGCGATCGTTTCGATGTCCTCGTCTTCAAGTTCTAACAATTTCAACCGGGTCGTCTCGATCGCCCACTCGACCCGTTTTCGATACTTCCCATGTCGCTCGACCCAATCTTCTTGGAATGCGCGATACGCTTCCGTCTTGAAGATCGACTGTAAGATCTGTTGTTTCTTGACAGAGTCCGAGTCGAGCAGTTGCCGGAACTGGTTTTGGGGAAGTAATAAAATCTGGCTGAACTGTTCGTAACTGAGCTGGAGCAACGACTCAATCGTCTGTTCGACGTCGTTCACTTTCGTCGCGACAGGTTTCCACGCGTCTTTCCATTCATAGAGCACCGCCTCGTGCGGAATCGGTGTCTTATTCTTCGGGTGCGGCTGCTGCGGTTGGCGGACGATCCGGTAACGCTCGTCTCGGATCGTGAACGAGAAATCGATTTCGGTCTTGCGCTCAGGCTCCGCATATTGGCTCCTGAAGTCGCTCGCGTTCCGGAGCGAGCCGCTCGCCCGGCCATAAAGCGCGAACGTCATCGCGTCAAAGATCGTCGTCTTACCGGCGCCCGTGCGCCCGCTGATGACGAACATCGATCGCCCTTCGAGTTTTGTGAAATCAATCGTCTCCGTCTCGGCGTACGGTCCGAATGCGGTGATGGTCAAGTTAACAGGTCTCACTTCACGCCACCCCCTTCGATCAGTGCGCGGACGTGTGCGTCGGCGTCTTTCCCATGCACGGCTTTGAAAAAGTCGAGATAGACGTCCTCGACCGAACGGCGGTCGAGCTTCTCACGTTCGACGCGCGACGTCTCGTCTTGACGACGCAACAGTTCGAGCTCGAGATGGAGGATGTTCGGGTACACCGTTCGCAATTTTGCCATCGGGTCGAACAACGCCCGCTCATCGGTTAATACGATCTTTAAATAATCCTCAACCGCCTCGTCTTGATAGAACGACGGGGCGAGCAGCTCGTCTAACGTCCCGGTCAAGATGCGAAGATCGCGCCGCGCCGCGAGCGGGCGACGACGGCGCGTCCACGCCCCGTCCCACTCGATGATGTCGACCGACTTCACATGGTTCGCCTCGGAAAACGAGTATTTCATGAGCGAACCGCTGTATGCGATCCGATCATCTTGAATCGCGTCCCGGTTATGCAGATGTCCGAGCGCCGTGTAACCGAACGGGGCATATAAGCCTTTCGCGACTTGCCCGGCCGTCCCGACGGACAGTTGACGCTCGGAGTCGGTCTCGAGACCGCCCGCGACGAAACTATGCCCGACCGCGACCGCTCGTGAATCGATGGTCCCGTAAGATTCGACGACCGCGGCGAGCGCATCATGATGCGTCCGAATGGACTCGTCATCGAAGGCGTACCGGATGCGTGCCGGCTCGAGGAACGGCATCAAATAGAACGGGACACCGCCGACTTCGAGCGGTTCCGTAGCCGGTTCAACCTTCCCGACGATATGGAGTCCGACTTTCGTCAACAGTTTCGAGCTGTATTGTAAACGCTCTGCCGAATCGTGGTTCCCGGCGATCGCGAGGACGGGAATGTTTCGCTCTAAGACGAGCGCTTTCCACATCTCATCGAGCAAATCGACGGCCTCGACCGGCGGCACGGCGCGATCGTATAAATCTCCCGCGACGACGATCGCGTCCGGCTTCTCCTCATCGACGATGGTTAAAAACGAATCGAACAAGACGATCCGTTGGTCTTCTGTCATATGGCGGCCATGGACGATCTTGCCCAGATGCCAATCGGCCGTATGTATCCATTTCATGTCACTTCACCTCGTCTCTATTCTATCATTATTCGGCAATCCAGTTCGACGTCTTGACACTTCATTTCGAAACAGCGAAAGTTAAATGGAAAGGGGGTCGTGTGATGGAAGCTACGACCACATGGCGGTCATTCATCCAACTGTTTCGAATCGCCAAACCTCCGAAAGCGTTATTCATCGGGGCAATCCTCATCTCGCTCGTTCAAGCGATGGCCTCACTCGCCATCCCGCTCATCTTGCAACGCGTCGTCGACAACTGGAGCGTCGCCATGCTCGATGCCCGACTCGTCACTATCTTCATCGTGGCGTTTTTGGTCCAAGTCATCTCGAGCGCGATCTCAATCTATTGGTTACATATTGTCGGCCAGCGCGTCGTCGCGAACTTAAGGACGACGTTATGGGAACGGCTCGTCGCGTTGCCGATTCCGTTTTACGACGGCATCAAGTCAGGCGAGCTCGTCTCGCGGCTGAATAATGATACGACGACGCTCCAACAACTGTTGTCCGAGCAGAGCGTCCGTCTGTTGACTTCGTTCGTCTCCATCATCGGGGCGGTCGGAATTTTATTCACGCTCGACTGGCAGATGACGCTCGTCATCTTGTTCTCGGTACCGACAACACTCCTTATCGTCATCCCGCTCGGCCGAAAGTTACGCGTCATCGCCAAAAAGACGCAACACGAACTCGGCGCCTTGTCCGGATTTTTCGCCGAACTGCTCGGTGAGATTCGACTCGTGAAGTCGCAAGCGACGGAGCCGGAAGAAGTGACAGAAGGAAAACGTCGGATTGAGCTTCTGTTTCATTACGGGGTGAAAGAAGGACGCATCCAAGCGCTATTGATCCCGTTACTCAACGTGACGTTGACGGCGATGCTCATCGCCATTCTCGGGTTCGGGGCGTATCGCGTCTCGACCGGCGCTCTGTCGACGGGATCACTGCTCGCGTTCATGCTCTACTTGTTCCAAATCATCACACCGCTCATCACGATGTCGGAATTTTTGACGCGGCTCCAGAAGGCCCGCGGCGCGACCGAACGGATCTCAGAGCTTCTCCAAGTAGAGGCAGAGCCCTATACGAACACGTCGGAACCGATTCAACAAGCGTCGCTCGCCTTCGAGGATGTGACGTTCCAATACGGTGAGACACCGATCATCAAACAGCTGTCGATGACCGTTCCGTTCGGGGCGACGACGGCCATCGTCGGACCGAGCGGTGCCGGCAAGACGACGCTTTTTGCGCTCGTCGAACAGTTTTATCTTCCGACATCAGGTCGAATCATTTATGGCAGCCGAGACATTCAAACGTATGGCCGGAACGATTGGCGCCAAATTATCGGTTACGTGGCACAAGACTCTCCTGTCCTGTCCGGTACGGTCCGTGACAATATCTTATACGGATTGAAACGAGACGCCTCAGAGGAAGAGATTCTACAGGCGTGTGAGATGGCAAACGCGCGGCTCTTCATCGAGGCGATGACAGACGGGCTCGACACGGAGATCGGGGAACGCGGTGTGCGTCTGTCGGGCGGGCAACGCCAACGGCTCGCGATTGCCCGTGCCCTCTTACGTGACCCGCAGATTTTGCTACTCGACGAGGCGACTTCGAGCCTTGACTCCGAGTCGGAACGGCTCGTCCAGGAGGCGCTCGACCGGCTCATGCGCGGGCGGACGACGCTCGTCATCGCCCATCGCTTGTCGACGGTACAACACGCTGAACAAATCATCGTTCTCGAGAATGGTGCGATTAGCGGTCGTGGCACGCATCAACAACTGTTACAAGACAACGCACTCTATGAAAAACTCGTCACGCAACAACAATTAGGAGGTCAATCAGTATGAAGACAATCGGATTTATCGGGCTCGGCGTCATGGGGCAATCGATGGTCAGAAATTTGATGAAAGCCGGATTCCACGTTCAAGCCTACACCCGGACAAAAGACAAGGCGGCCGATCTGCTCGCTGAAGGCGTCAGTTGGTGCGACTCGGTCGCCTCAGTATGTCAAGGGGCCGATGCCGTCATCACGATCGTCGGCTACCCTTCTGATGTCGAAAGCATCTACTTCGGGGACGGGATGATTTTGCAATCAGCCGAGCCGGGTACGCTCGTCATCGACATGACGACATCTTCACCGATTCTCGCCGAACGCATCGCCGAGGCGGCCATCGATCGGAGCTTGCTCCCACTCGATGCCCCGGTCACGGGCGGCGACGTCGGTGCGAAAAATGGGACACTGTCCATCCTCGTCGGCGGCGGAGAGTATGCTTTCTCGAAGGCGCTACCGTTGTTTGAGGCGATGGGACAAGCGATTCAACGGATGGGCTACGCTGGAAGTGGACAGTATGCGAAACTGGCGAATCAGATTGCCATCGCCGGCATCATGATGGGCAACGCCGAGATGCTCGCGTTCACGAAAAAAGCCGGGCTGGACGCTGAACAGTTGCGCCAGACGATCCGTGGCGGTGCCGCCGGAAGCTGGACGCTTGAAAACCTCGTCCCGCGAATGATCGTCGAAGACTATTCTCCTGGATTTTTCATCAAACATTTTTTGAAAGACATGGCACTCGCCCTCGAGAGCTCCGAACAGCTGAACATCAAATTACCGAGCCTCGAACTCGCCTCTAAACTGTACTCGCTCCTTGAAGAAAATGGCTATGGCGATAACGGGACGCAAGCGCTCGTCGAATACTATTTGCATCAAGACGTTTGAATCGGTCTTTTGGTGGAATTAGTTGAGTGAAGGAGGCGATGTTTCATGCCGTGGAATATGAAGGATTATCCGGAATCGTTGAAGAATTTTGATCCGCTCGTCAAGAAGAAAGCGATCGATATTGCCAACGCCTTACTCGCCCAAGGTTACTCTCCTAAAAAAGCCATCCCGATCGCGACCGAGCAAGCAAAGAAATGGCATGCTGACGCGTCGCGAGAAGAAAAGCAAGAGTTCGATGACGCCCCCGATCCCCAAAAGACGGATCGGCACGGGACGTGAAGAAACGGTCGGCTGAGATTCAGCCGACCGTTTCTTCATGTTGCGCTTCTTTTTCTGCCTTCACTTCCAAATAAAAACCAGCGAGCGCCGTTTCTAAATACGGTTGCACGAAAATGAGGGCGAGTCCGCCCGTGACGAGAACGAGGACGTACCAACCGATAAAGCTCGCGAACAGCTTGAGCATGACAAACTTCTTCCCTTGCATGAGCCGTCGACTTTCGCGCATCGCACTCCGGACGGATAGGTCCGGCCGGTCACGTAAAATGAACGGCACCATGCGGAACGTCAAATAAAACCATACTCCCGGGACGATCAAGAGCAACATGAGCGCGTTCAACCCGAGATAAAACACGCCGTAAAACGTGACGGCTCGGACGTACTGCTTGAGAGACCCGAACGATTCGAGCAACAAGCCGAGCGTCGGCTTGTCTTCCTTGGCGATGTCGAGATAGATCCAGTTCCGGCCCAATTCGAGCGGGGCGAGTAGGACGAGCGACCCGTACAACAAAAGAATCGATCTGAAGAGCACCTCGGGCGCCGCATCCGCCGTGAGGTCGAGTTGCGACGTGACGACGGTTTGTACGAGCATCGTCGCGATGGCGGCAAAGATGGCGATGCCCCAATTTCCAGAGAGCATGCGGAGAGCAAATTGTTTATATACGGAAGCTTGCATAACGTCACCTACAATATATTGTTTTTTTCATTATAGCAAAAAAACAGTCAAACGACTGTTTTTAACGTTTCATTCGTTCGTGCATCTGCCGGAACTTCGATTCGTCTAGCGCACCGTCAGTCCGGACCCCTGACCCGACATGGACGAATGAGACGTCAAGCGTCTCCAGCAGTTCGCGTACATTGTCAGCGTCGATGCCCGCCCCTGGTAAGATATTCATCTCCGCCGATTCGAGCATCGCCTTGAGCGACTTGATTCCTTCTCGTGCCGTCGCGGCTCCCCCGGACGTCAAGACGTGATCGACTTCAGGGAACTCATTGAGTACCTCGATGGCGGCAACCATGTCTGTCACCTCATCGATGGCGCGATGGAACGTGAGTGCCATGTCCCCTTTATGTTTAATCACTTCACCGAGGAGCCGTTCATCGATTTTACCATCAGCCCTCAACGCGCCAAAGACAATTCCTGCGGCTCCGAGTTCCCGACACAGTCCAACGTCCGCGAGCAACGTCTCTTCATCGTCTTCGTTGTAGACGAACGAGTCGGCATGAGGGCGTATCATGACATGGACCGGGATGCCCGTCTGCTCGATGACGTTTCGAATCGTCCCGAAGCTCGGTGTCGTCCCTCCTGCCTTCATGTCAGCAATAAGTTCAAGCCTGTCCGCTCCGTAACGTTCTGCCTGTCTCGCTTCTTTCAACGTCGTCACAATGACTTCAATCATGTCGTTTCCTCCTTTATTATGGAGCAAACCGCCACTCAACCTCGTGCTCGGCCAGCTCCCGTTTCCATTCTACCGGCTCCGGGAAGTCGGAGATGACTGTCGTCACGACCGAAAAATCCGAGACCCGATAGCGTTTCTGTTGATTGAACTGCGTATGATCGGCGAGTAAATAACACGATCGGCTTTGTTGCATGATCGCTTGAGAGACCGTGGCCAGTCCATGGGCGTCACACGTCAAACCGAGCGTCGGGTCGACCCCTTCGACCGAGATGAAGGCAATGTCGAACACGTACGTTTTTAATTGCTGCAACACTTGTTCGCCGACCGTGACGAGATGTTTCGGATCAATCGTACCGCCGAGCAGTTGAATATCACCGGTGAACACGCCTTTGGCCCGCTGTTCGAACAACGCTTTTGCGACCATGAGCGAGGGAGTGACGACGGTCAGGTTGCGACCACGCAGACGTGCCGCCACCTGTTCAGGGGCCACGCCATGACCGATATAAATCAAGGCATCATCGTCCACGAGTTGAAACGCGGTATAGGCGATGCGGCGGATACCGTCCATGTTCGAGATCATCATCGGTTGAAAGGATACGCTCTGGTGCAAAACGGCGCCGCCGTATACCCGTTTGATCCGATGCTCTTTTTCAAGTTCCTCTAAGTAACGTCGAACCGACTCCCCCGAGACGTTCAGCCGCTCGATCAACTCGCTCGTCTTCACTTTCCCTTCCCGTTCAATCCACTCGACAATCTTTTGTTTACGTTCTTCTCCAATTAAAGACACTAGTCTGCCTCCTCCGCAAAAATCGCTTCCTTTCTTAGTGTAGCGAACGGATGTAAATTTAACGTAAAGTGAAAGTAAAGAACGGGCAAATCCAACATGTTTTTCGTGAATAATCGCTAAAATCAACAGAAATCCACATGAAGCCAACTGAAAGGCTGCAGCATTCTCACGCGTCCTCTTCTGTATTCCGCCTCATTAGAAAAACCGGCCGCCTTCCGCTCATGCGGCCGCCGACCGGTTCATCGAACCATTATTTACGTTTTTGGAACAGCGGCACTTTCGGCTCCGTGCCTGAACGGATGCGCTGCCAGTTTGTCCGGTGTTTGATGATGATGAACAAGGCGAGCGGAACGATCACGATGAGCGGCAACCAATCTCGTGCCAACACACCATAGATGATGACCGTCACAAGCCCGACCGCAGCCGCGGCCATCGACGAAAGCGAGACCATCTTCGAGATGAAGAGCGTGACGAGGAACGTCCCGACGACGACGACGAAAAACCATGGGAACGCCGCCAACAAGACACCGGCACTCGTTGCTACAGACTTTCCGCCTTTAAATTTCGCGAAAATCGGATACGAGTGCCCGATGATGGCCGGGATGCCGGCCAAGAGCAGGCTCATCTCGCTCCCGAACAGGAGCGGCAATAAGGCAGCCACAAGCCCTTTACCCATATCTCCAAGCAAAACGAGCGTCCCGGCTTTCTTTCCGAGCACGCGAAACGTGTTCGTCGTCCCTAAATTCCCGCTCCCATGCTCTCGCACGTCGACCCGATAGCCGACTTTCCCGATGAGGAGAGCGAACGGGATCGAACCGAGGAGGTAACTGATCAATACAATCAAAATCTCTGTCAAATAAGGCATCGCAATTCCCCTTAATCCATTAATTGCTCGAGGTACTGCTCGAACGGCACGTTCATTTCATGCACGTTCGTCGCATGTTCGACCCCGATATATCGTAAATGCCACGGCTCATACATGTAGCCGGTCTCCGCTTCGTAAGCCCGCTGGTATCGGACGATGAACCCGTACGTATGGGCATTGTCCGCAAGCCACTTTCCTTCTTTCGTCTGCTCGAGCCCTTGTGTCAGCTGATAGCCGACCGAGGCGCTCGAGATGTCGATTGCGAGGCCGGTCTGGTGCTCCGAGTGGCCGGGAGGTGCCGAATACTTCAGCGCCTGCTCCTTGCCGTCACGGGCGACATAGGCGTTGAACAGTTGGACTTGATAATCGTAAGAGCGGAACGCGCTCGTCCCTCTCAAGTCGATGCCGGCTGCTTTGGCATCTTTCATGAGCGTCTCGACGGCTGTCGCCGCTTCTTGACGCAGCATCCGTCGTTCTCCCGTGGCCGAGTCGACAAAATCGATGTTCGGTGTCACGAGGTCTTCTGGTTTATAGCCACTTGGTAACGCTATCTGCTTATTAACGAGGACGAGCGTATCGAGCGCCAAATTGGCCTGCCCGTCACGTTCGATCGGCTCGGTCGGTACAAGTTCGATTGGAGGTGCTTCTTCTGCAGGCGCTTCTTCTGCAGGTGCTTCTGCTTCTGGTACGTCGTTCACTTCATTTTCTTCAGTCGACTCCGTCGGTGACTCTTCCGGAGTGGTGGTTGGCTCTTGTTCAGAGACGGTCGGTTGTTCCGTCTCGGCTTGTTCGCTTGTGTTACAGCCCACTAACGTGAGCGTCAAGGCGCAGCACACCATCAGGAACGATGGTTTTCGCATGCGATCTTCCCCTTTCTATATACAAAAAAATACCGTCAAGATATGATACCATACTGACGGTACAAAAGAACCACTGTTATGAGACAGGACTCATGACGCGCATGTACATGGCGTGCCACTCGGGAAACTCACGATCCAGACGAATCGGCTTGAAATCGCCTTGCTTGACGACGACATGGGTCGTCTTCGCCTTGCCGACGAGGTTGCCAGACTGGTCTGTCAACTCGTAACCGTACACGGTCCGTATTTTCGAGTAACTGTCCACCCAGACACGGACGTGTACCGTGTCTCCGAATGTCACGCTTTTCTTGTAATCGACAGACACGTTCGTGACCGGTGACACAAATCCGGCCTCTTCCATATCTTTATATTCGACGCCGAGTTGCCGCAACAGCTCGGTTCTCGCGATCTCTAAATAAACCAAATAGTTCGCATGGTAGACGATCCCCATCATGTCAGTCTCTTGATAGCGGACCGGGATTTGTATCGTGTGCATCATATCGTCCTCGCTTTCCACTTCATTTTATTATAACTTGGTGTTAATATCTACTACTAATATTCGGTTTAATTCACGATCCGCCCCATCCTTGTCGACGAGCCGGTATGACTGTCTCGCAATCGCCTCATCAATTAATGACAGCGCGGTCCGAGCGTTCGGTCGCTCCATATCGGCCAGTCGCTCGCGCAAGGCGTCCTCGACTTCCTGTTCAAACGTATAGCCGAACTTGTCCGCATAATTTTTCGCGATTTGGACGAGTTGCTCGATCGAATAGTCCTCGAAGTGGATCGTCCGCTTGATGCGGCTGCTCAAGCCCGGATTCGAATCGATGAGCCGTCGCATCGGTGCATCATACCCGGCTAAAATGACGACAAGGTTCTCACCGTGTTTCGGCATCTCATCGACGAGCGTATCGATCGCTTCTTTTCCATAGTCGTTCGGCCCCCCGCTCAGACTGTACGCCTCATCGATCAAGAGCACCCCGCCGAGGGCGTCCCTGATCGCCGCTTTCGTCTTTTGCGCCGTCTGACCGACGTAACCGCTCACCAAGTCGGCCCGACTGACGACTTTCAAATGTCCGCGTTTTAAGTAACCAGCCCGCTTCAACAGTTGCGCATACAAATGCGCGAACGTCGTCTTCCCTGTCCCGCTGTTGCCGACGAGAGAGGCATGGAGTTGCACCGGCGCCGTCTTGAGCCCGAGTTCCTGCCTTCGTTTCTGAATCGTGATGAGCGCTTCGATTTCGGCGAGCTGACGTTTCGCTTCGTCCATCCCGACGAGGTCGTCAAGCGATAGCAGCGTCTCCTCGTCTGTCGACGTGTCTTCGAAGTCGAGTTCCGTCAAAAGGGCCATCTCATCAAGCGGAGCCTCGGCCCCGAAACGGGAGCCTTTATGGAACATGGCGTCAAGCAAGATGTTGTGGACGGTCCGGGCGTTCCCGAACGTCGCATCGACTCGTTCCCGGTCAATCCGGGCGAGAAGCGCACGTTTTGCCTCGAGCGTGAGCACGTAATTGTTTTCCTCGGCGACTTTCTCCCCGATGGCGACGAGCTCCTCATCGGAATAGTTCGGCAGCTCATAATGGTTCGACTCAGGGAAGCGTGAGCGCAGCCCCGGGTTCGCCAATAGGAAGTGACGCATCTCTTCCGGATAGCCCGCTAGGATGACGACGAACTTCCCGGCATATTCGCCGCTCGTCATCGCGGCGACGAGTGTATCGATTGCCGCCTGTCCGTAATCACTGCCACTGGCGTCTTGGCGCTTAAGGGCGTAAGCCTCGTCAATGAACAAAACGCCCCCCTCTGCCTCTTTCACTTTATTCATGACTTGTTCCTCGGTCTGCCCGACGAACGCCCCGACAAGACTCGAGCGGTCTGCCTCGATGACGTCCGGCCGGCTCAAAAGGCCAAGCTCAAAATAAATCTCGGCCATCAGTCTGGCGAGTGTCGTCTTGCCGGTCCCAGGATTGCCGGTGAAGACGAGATGGAGCGACGGCTGATGTTTCGAAGAGAAGCCCGCTTTTTCTCGTTCGCGTTGGAACAGTAAAAAGCGATACCACGCTTTGACACGGGCTTTGACGTCGGTCAAACCAATCATCGTCTCAAGTTTTTCGATGCCGCTCGAGCGCGTCTCCCGCTTCGGTTCAGGTAACAGCTCAGCGATCGCTTCAATCTTTCCTTTGACGAGGGTGACCCGTTCTCCGAAGCGACCGAACGCTTCACGGCTGAAGTAGTTCCCTTGCATCGAGCCAAGTAAAGAAGCCGTGTCGTCCTCGAGCGCGGCGACTTCTTGCATCGCCTCGATGACGACGTCGAACAAGCGCTCAAGTTGGTCTTTGAACTCTGAGTCCCGTAAGTCCGACTTCGCTCGCTCAATCTCATCATGCAACTGATCGAGTTGGTCCAATAACGCTGTCGTCTTCAGTTCGTATTCGGTCAAAATCTGCACTTTCATCGACGCATAGTCCGCCTCGCGCAGTGTCGGCCATTCGACGTGGAGAGACTGTCTGAAGCGGCGCAACCGCTCATTCAGTTGGCTGACGCGAAGTTCAGGCGGCAAAGCGTTCAACGACTCCAGCTCCTTCACCCAGCGGCTGAGAAGCGGATCGACCGTCTCCGTTTGTCGAAACCGTCGTGTCGCAAGCAACGTCAACGTGCGAATCAATTCGTCACGTTGCCCGGTCGCTCTCGACCAATGCGCATATGATAACAGGGCGGCCTCATCGACCGTGTCGCCGGTTTCCCAACGTGTAAGGTCGGCTTGTACCTGATCCAAGTTGATTTGTTTCATCTCGTTCTCCCTTTCAGACGACAAAGGAGCCGACGTTTTAGTCTGCTCCTCGCCGATTTATCGTGATTCAAAAGATGTCATGCGAATCGAGTGGAACAATTTCCCGTTGTTTCGTGACTCTGCGGCAAGTAAGATCCGCTCGTTCGCATCCACGTAATAAGTGACCGCTTCTTCATTCCCATCCTCACTGAAAATAGTTGGATGCTTTTTAATCCAGTCGGCCGGGACCGTCTCGGCCGTCTCCGACTTGACGAACGCCTGGGCTGTCCGGCCGATGATGTCGACATCCCCTTCGCTCGTGCCGAGCGTCCCGTCATCGAGCCATCTGCGGATTTGTTCGTTCGTCGCTCGTGATAAGAACGGATGAGGGGCGACCGCGCCCGATGTCGTCTCCTGACGAATCGCCTCCTCACCGTCCGGATTCAACTCACGGTAAACGGTGCCGTCCCATTCGGCTTTCGCCCCGGCGTTCGGTCCCGAGACGACCTCGGAGACGAAGTGGCCGTTCTCGTCATACGTGACGAGATAGTTGCGTACTTCAAGCGTATCCCCTTCAGGCGGCAACTTCTTCTCTTCATAACCGATGACGACGGACGTATAGAACGGTTCTGAGCGGTTTTCTCTGCCTTCGTTATCCGGAAAGTTGAGCAACGAATAAAGGTTATAGACGAGCAAGGCACCGACGATGAGAATACCGGCCCCGATCACCCAACTAAGACGTTTTTTCATTTGTTGTTTCATATCATGCCCTCCCACTATGCTTCACTTACTATCCTACACTAGCGTGAAGGTCATGCAAAATATTTACGACCAAAAAAGGGTCTCGCATTGAGACCCTCTTTTCGTTAACCGAGCTTATCTTCTTCTTTTTTATACGTTTCGATCCATTTGTCCCGTTCATCCGGTTCATCGGACAAGTCTTTGAACAAGGCGATGATCATAAAGATCAACACGAAAATGAATGGGAACGCGACGAGGATGGCGACTGCTTGCAATGCGCTCAACCCGCCGGCGTACAAGAGTACGGCGGCGATCGACGATTGGATGAAGCCCCACGTCAATTTGATGCGCATCGGTGGAATCAGTTTCCCGTTCGTCGTGAGCATCCCGAGCACGTACGTCGCCGAGTCAGCCGATGTGATGAAGAACGTCGAGATGAGGAAGATGGCGATGATGCTGAGCACCGTCCCGAACCCTCCGAACGTCTCGAACAAGGCGAAGAGCCCGACTTCTGTCCCAATCTCGTTGACGGCTGTGATCAAGCTCTGGCCACCGAACAAGTCCGCCCAAATCGCAGACCCGCCGAAGACAGAGAACCAAAGCAACCCGAACGATGTCGGGACGAGCAAGATGCCGATGATGAATTCACGAATCGTCCGTCCTTTGGAGACGCGGGCGATGAATGTCCCGACAAACGGTGACCATGAGATCCACCATGCCCAATAGAAGATTGTCCAGCCGTTAATCCATTCCCGTTCGACCGGTTCAAGCGCCGCCGTCCGGAAACTCATCGACGGTAACTGTTGCAAGTACGTCCCGATCGTCTGTGTGAACAAGTCGAGAATGAACGCGCTCGGTCCGGCGATGAGTGTCGCCACGAGTAAGACGATGGCAAGGAAGATGTTCGTGTTACTTAAAATCCGAATGCCTTTCTCCAGGCCTGTCGAAGCACTAATCATATATAACACCGTCACGACGGCGATAATGATGAGCTGAGTCGAGAACGCATTCGGCACGCCCGGAATCAAATAGTGAAGACCCCCGGCAATCTGTTGCGCCCCGAATCCGAGCGACGTCGCCACCCCGAACGCCGTCGCAATGACCGCGAGGATGTCGACCGTCTGTTTGACCGGACGTTCATAGCGATCATTTACGAGCGAACCGATCGTCTCTCCGATGGTCGCCGGTCGGCCTTTCCGGAACGTCGAGTAGGCGATCGCGAGTGCGATCATGGCGTAAATCGCCCACGGATGGAAGCCCCAATGGAAGAATGCATATCGCATCGCCGTTCGGGCGTCACCTTCAGGAGTAGGTGACTCGAATGGTGGGCTGTGGAAGTGGAGGAGCGGTTCGGCCGCACCCCAGAAGATGAGTCCGATCCCCATGCCCGCACTAAAGAGCATCGCGAACCATGTCATGTAACCGAAGTCCGGTCGATCCGTATCTTTCCCGAGTCGGATCGAACCGAATCGAGAGAAAATCAAAAAGATGGCGACGAGCAAGATACCGGTCGCGCTCAATAAATAAAACCAGCCTAACCCGTTCGACAACCAACCTTGCAGCTTCGTCGTCACGTTCAACAGGCTAGCGTTGCCAAGGAGGCGTTCCGGGAAGATACCCCAAATGGTGAACAAGACCGTAATGATGGCAGAAACGATAAAAACGGTCGTCACTTGGCTTTTCCTTTTCATGTGTTGTCACTCCTATTCAATTTTTCTTATTTTCATATACGTTTTCCACCGTAACATACATCGTAAACACTTCTCAACCCGACGATGTGTCTTGTCCGTGAACCAAAAAGAGTGACGTCACGTGCGCGTCACTCAGGCGGTTTCGGTTCTAACGAGACGATGAACGTCTCATCGACCACGTAATAAGGCCGTTTCGGTAGCGTTTTCAAATATCCGCCCTCCCGTAGTCGTGTCAAGTCGAGTTGCATCGTCTGCTGAAATTTCCGAAGCGGTAGCTTCTGCTCTTGCTCCATATATAGATCAAGTGCTCGCTGGACTTGGTCCATCTCGTAGATGATGTCACGTTCTTCTTCCGGGACGATATAAAACGTCTCCTTCGACATGAAGAAACGTTGCCTCGGTCTCCCTGGCAAATGGCGTTTCAAACGGGAAAGGTCGATTTCTTGCGCATCATCGAGCAGCACCGTCCGGTTGACCCCTTTCGGCAACGTCTGCTCGTATTCATGAATCGCCTGTCTAAGTTCAGGCAACGTGATGTCGACAATCTCTTCGACCACCTCTTCTTTTTGAGTGAGCCGCTGCCACCAATTCTTCCCTGACTTCGTCAATTTTTCCATACACTCCCCCCTCTCCCCATTCTGTTCCCGATATAGCCTTCCCTCTCACCTCATATTCGCACATTCACAAAAAAAACCTTCCTTTTTTCAAAGGAAGGTCAACATTTTACACTTCTCAATCGTTTACTTCAATTTATCACGGAGAACCATCTGAAGGATCCCGCCATGACGGTAGTAATCGATCTCAATTTCAGAGTCGAAACGCGCGATGACTTTGAACTCCGTCACCGTGCCGTTCTCGTGCGTCGCCTTGACGTCCAAGATATCTCGCGGACGAACTGACTCGTCGACTTGGATATCAAGTGCCTCTTCGCCCGATAGGCCGAGCGATTCGGCAGACTCCCCATCCATGAACTGGAGCGGTAACACGCCCATCATGACGAGGTTTGAGCGGTGGATGCGCTCGAAGCTTTGCGCGATGACGGCGCGGATACCGAGCAAGTTCGTCCCTTTTGCAGCCCAGTCACGCGATGAACCCATCCCGTAGTCATTGCCTGCGAGGACGATGAGCCCCGTGCCTTGCTCTTTATACTTCATTGCCGCGTCGTACATCGGCATGATTTCGCCAGTCGGCCAGTACGTTGTGAAACCGCCTTCTGTGCCCGGTGCGACTTGGTTACGGATGCGAATGTTCGCGAACGTACCGCGCATCATCACTTCGTGGTTACCGCGACGCGATCCGTACGAGTTGAAGTCGAGCGGTGCGACCCCTTTTGACTGCAAGTACTGTCCGGCTGGTGTCGTCTTCGAGAACGCCCCTGCCGGTGAGATGTGGTCGGTCGTGACCGAATCGGCAAACTTGCCGATGACGCGAAGTCCGTTGAGCGGATGGACCACGCCTGCTTCCGGTTCGAGGTTTTCGAAGAACGGTGGATTTTGGATATACGTCGAGTCGTCCGAGAAGTCGTACAAGTTGCCTTCTGGCACGTCGAGCGCGTTCCAACGTTCGTTGCCGGTGAACACCGTATCGTACTCTTTACGGAACGCTTCCGGTGAGACGACGTCTTGAACGACCATCTTGATCTCATCGTTTGACGGCCAGATGTCTTTGAAGAAGACTTCGTTGCCATCTTTGTCAGTACCGAACGATTCGTTCATGATGTCGAAGTTTACCGACCCGGCGAGTGCGTAAGCGACGACAAGCGGCGGCGAGGCCAAGAAGTTCGCTTTGACGAGTGGGTGGACGCGACCTTCGAAGTTACGGTTCCCCGAGAGGACCGACGACACGAGCAAGTCGTTCGACGTGATCGCTTCTTCGACTTCACGGTCGAGCGGGCCCGAGTTCCCGATACAAGTCGTACAACCGTAGCCGACGGTGTTGAATCCGAGCTGATCGAGGTACGGTGTGAGGCCTGCCTTGTCCAAGTAGTCTGTAACGACTTTCGAACCTGGAGCGAGCGACGTCTTCACGTATTTCGGAACTGTGAGCCCACGTTCGACCGCTTTTTTCGCGACGAGACCTGCTCCTACCATGACGTATGGGTTCGACGTGTTTGTACAGCTCGTGATGGCTGCGATGGCGACGTCACCCGTCTTCATGTCAACAGAACCACCTTCGTAGTTGACGGCGACGGTTTTATCGAGTTCGGCCCGATCGAGACCGAAACCGCTATGTCCGGCCGGTGCCGTCAAGCTGTCGACGAACGCGTTCTGCAAGTCAGACAAGTTGATGCGGTCTTGCGGACGTTTCGGCCCTGCGAGTGACGGTTCTACTTTAGACAAGTCGAGCGTGAGCGTTTTCGTGAACGACGGGTCGGCCTGGTCAGGCGTGTAGAACATGTCGTTCGCTTTCGAGTATGCCTCGACGAGGTCGATCAACTCTTCAGAGCGACCTGTCGTGCGCATGTAGTTGAGCGTCTCCGTGTCAACCGGGAAGAAACCACACGTCGCACCGTACTCAGGTGCCATGTTGGCGATCGTCGCGCGATCAGAGAGCGGCATCGTGTGGAGCGACGGTCCGAAGAACTCGACAAATTTGCCGACGACTTTCTCGTTACGGAGCATCTCCGTCACGACGAGCGCGACGTCTGTCGCGGTGACACCAGGGTTTACTTCCCCGATGATCTTGACGCCGACGACGTCAGGTACCGGGAAGTAAGACGGTTGACCGAGCATGCTCGCCTCGGCTTCAATTCCTCCGACGCCCCATCCGAGTACGCCGAGGCCGTTGATCATCGTCGTGTGCGAATCCGTTCCGACGAGCGAATCCGGGTATGCGACGTTGCCAGTTCCGTCGTTCTTCTCAAGGACGACCGATGCCAAGTACTCAAGGTTGACTTGGTGAACGATCCCTGTCGCCGGTGGCACGGCACGGTAGTTGTCGAACGCCGTTTGGGCCCAACGCAAGAATTTGTAACGCTCTTCGTTGCGCTCGAACTCGATGTCCATGTTTTTCATGAGTGCGCCGGCAAAACCGTACGCATCGACTTGGACCGAGTGGTCGACGACGAGGTCGACCGGGATTTCTGGATTGATTTTGTTCGGGTCGCCTCCGAGGTCGGCCATCGCTTTGCGGAGCGAGGCGAGGTCAACGACCGTCGGAACGCCGGTGAAGTCTTGTAACACGACACGGGCCGGTTTGAACGGGACGTCAATATCTTTCGACACCTCGGCTGTACCCCATTTAGCCAAGTTCTCGACGTGCTCTTTCGTGATGCCTCGGCCGTCTTGTTGGCGGAGCACCGATTCGAGCAACACGCGAATCGAATACGGGAGACGACTAAGTTCAGTCACTCCATCCTCTTCTAATTTCTTAAGTCGGTAATAGTCATACGCCTGACCGTTCACCTCGAACTGCGTCCGAGATGAGAAAGCGTCTAACACGTTCGTCTGTTCCATACAATTTCCCCCTTTTTGAAAGCGGCGACGCGGGCAATTGCCGTAATCGCTTACTTATCACATGTTTATCATAATACAACTATAGCGTGACGTAAAATACATTCCGTCACAAATTAGTCATAAGTAAAACTTATCAATTCGTGTTCATCCGGTTAAACGCGAAAAGGCGGCCCTGCTACAGGACCGCCGCTTTCAAATCATTATTCGACACCGATCTCCGCGTTGACATCGAGTGCGTCGACGAGCGTCAACTCGTCTTCGTAGCGTTCTTTGAACCGATCGAACGTGAACTCGTTCGCGAACAAGAATACCGGACGTTCCCAACGGTCCGTCACGAGCATGTTGCGCGAGTCTTGGAACGGTTTGAGCGCCTTCAGTTCTTTGTCTTTCACCCAACGAGCGACGCTGTAGGACACAGGTTCCATCCGAATGTCGACACCGTACTCATTGTTCAAGCGGTATTCGAATACTTCGAACTGGAGCTGACCGACCGCACCGAGATAAATCTCGTTGTATTCGTTGCGGTACACTTGGATCGCACCTTCCTGGGCGAGCTGTTCGACGCCTTTGTGGAAGTGTTTTGACTTGAGTGAGTTGATCGGTGAGACGCGCATGAACAGTTCAGGTGGGAACGTAGGCAACGCTTCGAAAGCGATTTTTTGTTTCGACGTCGTGATCGTATCCCCGATTTGATACGTCCCTGAGTCATAAATCCCGATGACATCACCAGCGAACGCTTTGTCGACCGTTTCTCGGTCGTTCGCCATCAGCTGCGTCGATTGGCTCAACTTAATTTTCTTTCCGGTCCGCGTGAGCGTCACATCCATGCCGCGCTCGAACACACCGGAGCAAATCCGGACGAAAGCGATGCGGTCACGGTGGGCCGGGTTCATGTTCGCCTGAATCTTGAACACGAAGCCGCTGAAGTCCTCAGCTGTCGGGTCGATCGGACCGACGTTCGACTTACGGGCCTCTGGGGCCGGTGACATCTCGAGGTAATGATTTAAGAACGAGGTCACGCCGAAGTCGACGAGCGCCGTCCCAAAGAAGACCGGGGTCAACTTCCCGTGTTGAATCGACTCGACGTCAATCTCGTTGCCGGCGCCGTCAAGTAGGTCGATCTCATCACGAAGGTTCGTCAAGTTCTCTTCTGTCAAATAGTCGGCTAGAACCGGGTCGTTCACACCGTCCTCGTTCAACGTGAGCGTCGACTTATCGCCTCGGAACAAATGGACTTCATTCTTGATGCGGTCGTACACGCCTTCAAACTGCATGCCGCTACCGATCGGCCATGTGACGGCGACCGATGGCATGCCGAGTACTTCTTCAAGCTCTTCCATGAGCTCGAGCGGGTCTTTCGCCTGACGGTCGAGTTTGTTCATGAACGTGAAGATCGGAATCCCTCGCATGCGACAAACTTGGAATAGTTTCTTCGTCTGCGTCTCGATCCCTTTGGCGGCATCGATGACCATGACGGCACTGTCGACAGACGTCAAGACACGGTATGTGTCTTCCCCGAAATCGTTGTGACCCGGCGTATCCATGATCGAGACGACTTTATCTTGATAGACGAATTGCATGACCGATGACGTGACCGAGATCCCACGTTGCTTCTCGATTTCCATCCAGTCGGACTTGGCATGCTTCGAATTTTTGCGGGCTTTGACCGTCCCCGCCTCGCGAATCGCGCCCCCGTGCAAGAGCAGCTTCTCCGTCAGCGTCGTTTTACCAGCATCCGGGTGCGAGATGATGCCGAAAATCCGGCGTTTCTCTACTTCATGTTTCAATTGGCTCATATATGTGATCCTTTCTATTCAAGACGTTCCTGATTCGTTCAATTTGCAACGCTATCTATTTTAACGAAATGTGTCGGGTTCGTCCATCCTAAGGCGATGCTCTTGCTTTTGTATTCCTACTTTTTTTTGTATACTAATTTTGAATGACTGTGAATTGAGAGAACGGGGGAAAGACGATGCCAGAAAGTCTGGTCATGTATTTCATTGTCTTTTGGGGGTTCGTGATGATCGGCTTGATGTCCATCGGTGGATTTTTCATGTTCCGTAAGTTTTTAAAACGAATGCCGAAAGAAGACGGGCGGTCCATGCTCGATATTGAGGACGATTATATCGATCGGACACGTCACATGTGGACGCCTGAAACACGGACGCTCCTCGATCGGCTCGTCACACCGGTGCCAGAGTTGTTCCGTGACGTCGCGATTCGTAAAATTGCCGGTAAAATCGGACAGTTCGCTCTTGAATCGAGGGCGAAGGAGATGACGACCGAGCTCGTTGTCAAAGGCTATATCGCTGCCACGCCAAAACGCGACCATAAGTTTTTAAAGAAGGCACTCGAACAAGAACAAATCGACTGGACGGTTTACAAACATTATTTCCAGCAGTAGTCCTCAAGTAATTTGAGGACTTTTTGTGTGGCTTTGTTTTCGAATTGTGCCATACGACTAATAGGTCTAAAGAACCGTTTTAACTTCCGATTACTACTTTGAAATAACGTTCACCTTTTTGACATTATTGAAAACGCTTACAAATAATTGGTATGACCAATATTAGTATAATAACAGCTTTGAACAGGTTTAAAAATGGATGGATTTTCCTTCATTTTCATTTCTATAATGTACGTATCTTGATTGCCAAGGAGGTTCATCGATGCATGACGTAACAGAAGTCACACAAACCGAGAGCACGAGGTCAGCGGAGGCGATCGTCGAAAGCCCGACGTTCGTGAAGCTGATGCGGGAAAAGAACCGCTTCATCGTACCGTCTATCATCTTTTCACTCATCTTTTATTTTACGTTGCCGGTCTCGACGAGTTATTTCACGTTCTTGAACACGAAAGTCGCCGGTGACATCACTTGGGCATGGGTACTCGCCTTCGCCCAATTCTTCATGACGTGGACGTTTTGTGTCCTGTACAGCCGGCGCGCCCGCCGGTTCGATGAACTCGTCGAAAAAATCAAGCAGGAGGAAACACGATGAACTTGACGGCCGTGCTCTTGTTTCTCGCCATTGTCGGATTAACGCTCGTCATCACGTTCTTCGCTGCCCGTAAAACGAAGACGGCCAGCGATTTTTATACGGCCGACGGTGGATTGACCGGTTTTCAAAACGGTCTCGCCATCGCCGGCGATTACATGTCGGCCGCCTCGTTCCTCGGGATCGCCGGGATGATCGCCCTCGCAGGCTTTGACGGGTTCTTCTACTCGATCGGGTTCCTCGTCGCCTATCTCGTCGTCTTGTATCTCGTCGCCGAGCCGCTCCGGAACCTCGGCAAGTACACGATGGCCGATATGATCGCCGCTCGTTTTAACAAGCCGCGTGTCCGTGGCGTCGCCGCCATGAACGCCATCGTCATCTCCATCTTCTATATGATTGCCCAACTCGTCGGCGCTGGTGCGCTCATCGAGCTGTTGCTCGGCATCCCTTATACGACGAGTGTCGTCGTCGTCGGCATTTTGATGACGGTGTACGTCGTCTTCGGCGGGATGACGGCCACGTCGTGGGTCCAAATCACGAAAGCGGTCCTCTTGATGATCGGGACGGCCATCATCTCGTTCCTCGTCTTCGCCAAGTTCGACTTCTCGGTGTTCAAGATGTTCTCGGAAGTGAGCAAGGCGACACCGCTCGGCGACAGCTTCTTGAACCCGGGCAACAAGTTCAAACTGCCGCTCGATACGATTTCGCTCAACTTGGCGCTCGTCCTCGGGACAGCCGGTCTCCCACATATCTTGATTCGTTTCTTCACGGTCAAAGACGCCCCGACGGCTCGGCAATCGGTCGTCTACGCGACGTGGGTCATCGGCGCGTTTTACATTTTGACGATCTTCCTCGGTTTCGGTGCCGCCGCCTTCGTCGGCTCTGACGCCATCATCGCTGCCAACCCGGCCGGCAACATGGCCGCACCGCTCCTCGCCCAAGTGCTCGGTGGGGACTTATTGTTCGCCTTCGTCGCCGCCATCGCCTTCGCGACGATTCTCGCAGTCGTCGCCGGCCTCGTCTTGTCGGCAGCCTCGGCGTTCGCGCATGACTTCTACGGACATATCATCCGGAAAGGGGAAGCGACGGAGAAAGAGCAAGTGTTGGCGGCCCGCATCGCTTCAATCGCCGTCGCTGTCATCTCGATGGGACTCGCCTTCTTTGCCCAGTCGATGAACGTGGCGTTCCTCGTCTCGCTCGCGTTCGCTGTCGCGGCGAGCGCGAACTTGCCGGTCATCCTCTTCACGATTTTCTGGCGACGGTTCAACACGGGTGGAGCCATCTTCGGGATGGTCGTCGGCCTGTTCTCTTCCTTGTTCCTCGTCGCCATCAGCCCGAACATTTGGGCACCGGACGGATCCGCCATCTTCATCGGTGAAGCACTGTTCCCACTCACGAACCCGGGAATCGTCTCGATCCCACTCGGTTTCCTCGCCGCCATCGTCGGAACGTATATGACGAAATCAGATGAAGCAATCGGGAACTATGAACGGATCCTCGTAAAGGCGAACACCGGTATCGATGCCGAGACAGAAGCCGCTGCCTCGAAAGCAGACTAAAAAAAGCGTACCTGATTCGCTCATCAGGTACGCTTTTCATGTGGCCATGATCTGTTTGTACTTTTGATACATCGCGATTCGCCACGGGACAATCATGCCCCAGGCGATCAAGTAAAACAGTCCGCCCGTCGCAAAGATGTTCACTTCCGCACCGATGAACGCCTTCATCGCGGTCCGGATGGCGAGCAAGACGAAGACGACGATGAAGAACGCTTTCGAACGGGACAGATACACTTCCCCGTTCCGTTTCTCGAAGTTTGACGTCTTGATGAGAAACACACTAAAAATCAAACCGACGAGAAGCGCCTCCCCGACTTCGAGCCACGTGAGGCGAAAGGCCGGTACGAGAAATTGGAGCATCCCCGTCGACATCGCGAGCGGGGGTATTAAAATCTTCTTGGCGTTCGTCGGACGTGCGGAGGCTTTGACGCGAACGAAACTCGCGACAACCCCCATCAACAGCGCGACGATGGTCGATCCCCAAAATATCGACATACGGTCAACCCCTTTAAAATCCGGTGAATCCGACGAGTTCACTCATCCAAGCAGCGAATCGGTTCATCCCATCAAAATATAACAATACGCCGAACGCCATCATCAAGTAACCACCGAATTTCGCGACTTTTCCGCTGTTTTTCGCCAAATACTTGATTTTCCCTACAAATCCGGCCATGACGAGAAACGGGATCGCGAATCCGATGACATAAGCGAGCATATAGCCCATCCCTTGACTCGGGTTCGATGCGGCGAGCGCGATCACCCCAGCGAGAATCGGTCCCGTACAAGGTGTCCAACCCGCAGCAAAACCAATCCCGATCAAAACCGTACCGAAGTAGCCGCTCTTTCGTTCACCGAGCGAGAGTTTCTTCTCACGCATCATGAAGCTCGGTTGCCAAATCCCTGCCAAGAAGACGCCGAATACGAAGATGAGGATGGCACCGAACATGCGCAGACTGTCTTTATACTGGATGAAGACGTCAGCGATGAGCGAGGTCGAGAGTCCGAGGACGAGAAACACGATCGAGAAACCGAATAAGAAAGCAAACGTATGAAACCAAGCTTTCCGCTGACGCAACCCTTCGTTTTTCAAGTCAGAGACCGATACCCCGGTGATATATGACAAAAAGACGGGATAGAGCGGTAACGTACACGGAGATAAAAACGATAAGACGCCCGCCCCGAAGGCGAGCCAAAGTGTGACTTCCATGCGATCTTCCACCTTTCAGCCCAATTATAGCGAAAACCTTTTCAAAATGCTCGTATCTTCTGCTCATTGGAAGCGTCCTACTTCTTTGTAATGTTTGACATGGAAATGAAACTTGTCATAAGTAGTGTTAGATGCTAACATTTGGATATTCAAGTACACCAGTTTCTATTTTATAACGATGGGGGAAACAATGTGGCGGTCATCACAGCTGAAAACTTACACCATGCCATTGAACGAAAGCGCGATGAGTTGTACGAAGTCGCCTCACGACATAGTTGGACGTCTCCTGAAGTGATTCATATCAGTCAGGAATTGGACACGTTGATCACACGTCACGTCCTGTTAAAACATCCAGAAGAACAATTGACTCGTTAAACACGACAGCTCGCCACATCATTGTGGCGAGCTTTTTTTATGGAAACTCCATACCTCCATGGGTACACTTTCAAGTTTATGACATCAGACGTTGGCCGGATTGCAATTCGTACATCTTCTTATACAACCCGTCCTGTCGGAGCAGATCTTGGTGGTTGCCTCGTTCGACGATTTCTCCGCGATGCAGGACGAGGATGAGATCCGCGTCTTGTATCGTCGAAAGGCGGTGGGCGATGGCGATCGTCGTCCGTCCCCTCCGCATTCGATCGAGCGCGTATTGGACTCGCTCTTCCGTCTCCGTATCGATCGAGCTCGTCGCTTCGTCGAGAATGAGAATCTTTGGATCCCGGGCGACGGTCCTTGCGAACGCGAGCAATTGCCGTTCCCCGCTCGAGAACGTCGCACCACGCTCCCCGACTTGATGGCCATAGCCGGCGTCAAGTTTCTCGATGAACGTGTGGGCTTGCACGAATTCGGCCGCCTCGCGGACACGATCGGAATCGATAACGGGATTGAACAGCTTCAAGTTATCCTCGATCGTTCCCGTGAAGAGGAACGGGTCTTGCAAGACGAGCCCGACCTTGTCCCGGAGCTCCGCCTCCTCGAATTGTTCGATCGGTTGGCCGTCAATCGTGATTTGACCGGATTGGTATGGGTAGAAGCGGGTGAGCAAGTTGATAATGGAACTTTTCCCGCTTCCCGTATGACCGACGAGAGCGACGGTCTCCCCTGGTTTGGCGACGAATGAGATATGTTTCAACACATCGACCTCACCGTCGTAACTGAACGTGACGTCATCGAACCGAACCTCACCGTTGCCGATACGCGCCTCCCCGGGAAGACGTTTACCGGGTGCCGGTTCATCCGTGTCCAAAATTTTGAACACACGATCGGCCGAGACGACCGCTTGTTGAAACTCACTCAAGCGTTGCATAATATCGAGCACCGGGCGGAAGATCCGCTCGATATAGCTGATGAACGCATAGACGACCCCGATTTGGACTTGTTCTGTCGTCGACAACACCCCGTAATAACCGAGCAAACCGATGATCGAGAAAGCGAGCAACAACTCGATGATCGGACGGAGCAACATGCTGTCGAGCTTCAAGTTACGGTAGCGGGCTTGTTGATGCGCCTCGTTCGTCTCTTCAAACTGACGGATGAGACGTTCTTCTTGCCGGAACTGCTGAACGATGCCCATCCCGTTGACCGACTCGTTCAACTGAGCGTTCAGTTGGGACAGCAAGTCGCGGACCTGGGCGAAATATTTCGTCGAATAGCGACGATACGCCCAGATGATGAGCCAAAAGAGCGGCACGAGAACGAGCCCCATCGTCGCGAGCGTCGGCTCTAGGATGTAGAGGAAGATATACGTTCCGAGCAGTTGCACGCCCGACTGTACGAAAGTGCTCATGACCCCGACATAAAGCTCTTTCACGGCTTCCGTGTCGTTCGTGATTCGGGATACGAGCACGCCGGCCGGAGTTCGGTCGAAGTAAGCGAGCCGCATTCCCATCACGTGCCGGAAGATGTCCATCCGGATGTTTTGGACGATCTTCAACGCGATCTTTTGGAACGAAATCGATTGCAAGTAATCAAAGATGATCGCCGACACGTGAAGCACCATATAGACGACGAAAAGGGTGACGACCCAGTTCGTCGGATAGACGCCCGGGGTGACGAACTCGTCGATGAACACTTTGATCAAAAACGGTCCGGCGAGCTTCGCTCCTGTCGCGAGCAATAAGAACACGAACGCGATGCTGAGCGGACGGCCGTATCGCTTCGTATAGCCGAGCAACCGTTTGATGACCGCCCATTCTTGAATGTCATGCTTCATGATGCCCGCCTCCTTCCACGATCGCCTCGAGCTGTTGACGATCGTACGTATCTTTATACCAACCTTCTTGCTGAATCAGTTCGTCATGGCTACCCCGTTGAATGACTTTCCCGTCCTCTAGCACAAGAATCTCATCAGCATGTTTGACAGCCGAGAGACGATGGGCGACGATCAGGCGGGATTGGTCCGGATTCCCCGTTCTGAAGTGTTCGATGATCGCTTCTTCCGTCTTCGCATCGACGGCGGACAACGCATCGTCAAGAATGAGGACGTCCGCATCAATCATGAGGGCGCGGGCGATTGAGATACGCTGTTTCTGCCCTCCTGAGAGCGTCACGCCGCGCTCTCCGACGAGCGTCGCGTATCCTTCTGGGAGGCGCATGATGTCATCATGTACTTCGGCCACTTTCGCGGCGGTCATGATCTCGTCCATGCTTGCGTCGGGACGGCCGAACGCGATGTTGTTCGCGATCGAGTCCGAGAAGAGAAAATGATCTTGCGGGACGAGCGCGACCCGTTCGAGTAAGACCGATTTTTTCACTTGGCGGATGTTGATGCCCCCGATTTTGACTTTGCCTTCGTTCACATCATATTCGCGCGTCAACAAACGGACGATCGTCGTCTTCCCGGAACCGGTGCGTCCGACGACTCCGAGCGTCTTGCCGCGCTCGAGGCGGAACGACACATCCCGTAGCACAGGTACCTCATCATACGCGAACATGCGGACGTCGGCCTCAATTTCGGAATGGGCCAGCTTCGTCGCCGCCACCGGATCGTCTTGGATCTCAGGTTTGACGGCGAGCATGCGCTCGATTCGGTCGTATGAGGCGCGACCACGTTCGACGATATTGAACAGCCAGCCGAACGCGAGCATCGGCCACGTGAGTAAACCGAGGTACGCCGTGAAACTGACGATTTGACCGATCGTGAGCTCGCCTTGCTCAATCAAATACGCCCCATATCCGATCGATAATATGTAAGATAGTCCGACAATCCCGAAGATGGTCGGGTCATACAGCGCATCAATTTTGGCGACGCGAACGTTTTTCGCCATCACCTCATCAGACAGTTTCTCGAACGATTCGACGTCTCGTCCGATTTCACCGGTTGATTTCAAGACACGCACGCCACTGACGCTCTCCTGGACTTTATCGTTCAGTTCGGAGAACGCTGCCTGAGCGACGCCGAACCGGCTATGTAGCAACTTTCCGTAACGTGTCGTCAATGCGACCATGATTGGTAACGGCAAGAGCGCGACGACCGTCAACTTCCAACTGATCGTCGTCACCATCGTGATGATGACGAACGTCCCCATCGTCACGCTATCGACGAGTGTCAGGATGCCGGCCCCGGCCGTCATCGAGACGGCTTGCACGTCGTTCGTCGCATGCGCCATTAAATCTCCGACTCGTGACTTCTTGTAAAAACGTTGATCCAAATCGGTAAAATGTCGATAAAGCTGGCTCCGGAGCAATCGTCCGAGCCGGATTGACGCACCGAAGATGAAATAGCGCCAAAAGAAGCGGGCCACATAGTTCCCGATGCCGACGGCGGCGAGACCGCCGAGGAGGAGCCACAACAAGTTCGCTTCGAGCGAACCTTCGTTCATCTCATCGACGATACGGCCGATGATGCGCGGCGGCACGAGCTCGAGCGCGGCGACGAACATGAGCAGGACGATACCGAGTGCGTACGTGCGCCACTCCAGCTTGAAAAACCAGGATAATTGTTTGAATACACGAATGTGAAACGCCCCCTATATCTTGAAATAAGACTATTCATTTATGGTAGCGAAAGTTTGTTCGATTGTCTAACAATATATGGATACAAAAAACACTCCGCCGCGGCGAAGTGTTCCGGTAACTCATTATGATTTCTTTTCGTTCTTCATTTGAACGTTCATGGCACGCATCACTTGGTTGACTTTCTTCTGTGACGGTTTTTGACCCATTTGCATCATCAACGTACGAATCATATCTTCATTGATTGGCGGGTTTTGTTCGAGGTAGTTCATCATGTATTTACGAGCGATGAAGAAACCGATCGCGATACCTCCGATGAGTGCTGCTACGACGATAAGAATCCAGAACAATGTACTCAAGGTTTTTACCTCCTCTACCATATGAAACATCGTTTTTTACTATACACTATATTACGCTAATTCGCTAGTCGTCAGAAAAAAATCGTGATGCCCTCCGGAAACGGAAGACATCACGACAGTTCTTGATTTAAAGCGATTTGACAGCGGCGATCACGTTCTCGACCGACATGCCGTATTCTTTCATGAGGAGGTCCCCAGGAGCAGAGGCACCGAACTTGTCGATTCCGAGTACTTTACCGCCGAATCCGACGTACTTGTACCAACCGAGCGTCGATCCAGCTTCAAGCGAGACGCGCTTCGTCACAGATGACGGAAGGACCGATTCTTTGTATTCTGCCGATTGCGCTTCGAACAATTCCCACGAAGGCATCGATACAACAGCCGCTTTCACGCCTTCAGAGGCGAGTTGTTCGCGCGCTTCGACGAGTACGTGTACTTCAGAACCCGTACCGAGGAGGAGCACGTCCGCTTCGTTCGAGTCGCCAGCCACGACGTATGCGCCTTTAGCTGCTTGCTCGATTGACGTCCCTTCAAGCTCAGGAAGCGCTTGACGCGTCAAGACGAGAAGTGATGGGCTAGATGTCGTCGTCACAGCCTGTTTCCAAGCCGCGATCGTCTCTTTTCCATCCGCCGGGCGGAGGACCGATACGTTCGGCATCGCGCGGAAGCTCATCAAATGTTCGACCGGTTCGTGCGTCGGACCATCTTCACCGACCGCGATCGAATCGTGCGTCAAGATGAACGTCGATGGAAGACCCATGAGGGCAGCCAAACGGACCGCAGGACGAAGGTAGTCTGAGAACACGAAGAACGTCGCACCGTACGGGACAACTCCGCCGTGAAGCGCCATTCCGTTGACGGCAGCCGCCATCGCGAACTCACGTACCCCGAACCAGATGTTGCGGCCAGCCGGATCTTCGTCGAAGTCAGCCGCGCCTTTGATCATCGAGTTGTTCGAACCGGCGAGGTCAGCCGATCCACCGAAGAGTGTCGGCACTGCCTTCGCGAGTGCGTTCAACACTTCACCGCTCGTCTGGCGTGTCGCTTTCTTCGAACCGATCTCAAACGTCGGCAACTCGCTGTCCCAACCTTCTGGGAGCTCGTTGTTCATCGCGCGTTCGAATTGGGCACCAAGCTCTGGGTGAGCCGATTTGTAAGCTTCGACGAGTTCGTTCCAGTCAGACTCATATTTCGCGCCTGGCTCGATGACTTTCTCGTTGAACAGGTCGTACACTTCAGTCGGGACATAGAAGTTCTCGCCTTCCCACTTATAGAACTGTTTCGTGAGCTCGATTTCCGCTTCACCGAGTGGAGCCCCGTGCGAAGCCGATTTCCCTGATTTGTTCGGTGATCCGAAGCCGATAACCGTCTTCACTTCGATGAGTGTCGGTTTTGACGTTTCGGCTTTCGCCTCATCGATCGCCTTGGCGATCGTGTCGATGTCTGTACCGTCCTCGACACGGATGACTTGCCAACCGTAGGCGTTGAAACGATCTTCGACACTTTCTGAGAACGACTTGTGAAGGTCACCGTCAAGTGAGATGTCGTTTGAATCATAAAGGACGACGAGCTTGCCTAGTTTCAAGTGACCAGCGAGTGAGGCAGCTTCCGCCGACACGCCTTCCATCAAGTCACCGTCGCCGCAAATCCCGTATGTGAAGTGATCAACCACTTTGAACTCATCACGGTTATACGTTGCTTCAAGATGCTTCTCCGCCATCGCCATTCCGACAGCCATGGCGATCCCTTGTCCGAGCGGTCCAGTCGTCGCGTCGACACCAGCCGTGTGACGGTACTCTGGATGACCTGGCGTCTTCGAGTCCATTTGACGGAACGCTTTCAGGTCATCGAGTGACAAATCGTAACCAGACAAGTGAAGAAGCGAGTACAAGAGCATCGAACCATGACCTGCTGATAACACGAAACGGTCACGGTTGAACCAGTTCGGGTTTTTCGGATTATGACGCATCTTGTCTGTCCAAAGCGTGAACGCCATCGGAGCCGCACCCATCGGCATACCCGGGTGACCAGAGTTCGCTTTTTGGACCGCATCGATTGAGAGCGTCCGAATCGAGTTAATCGCTAATAATTCTTTAGTAGTTGTTTCCACTAATTTCATCCTCTCTGTTGTTAAGAAGGTTTCTACCCGTCATATTTTAGCACACTCAATCGTGTGTCACAACTAATTAATTAGTATAACACATTGTTTGAAATCGTTTACTTCCTTTGTCTTCATTTCGGTTCAATCGTCGAACCTTATAGACGTTCGCGTATAACAAACATGCACATCCTATACGAAATAGGATGTGCATTCAAGGTCATTCCGAGCGTTGACGATCTTGCTCTTCTTTCAGTTTTTGCGGTGTCACGTCGTTGCCATCCGGATCGACGACTTTCATACCCATCATTTGGGATTTGAACGATTGACGGAACGCTTTCAAATATTGTTGACGTAAAGCTTGTTGTTCATCCATCTCTTGCTGCGATAGACCGTCTGTCTTCGCTTTGTTGGCGAGGAAATTGATTCGCTCCAATTGTTCAGGTGCTAACATCGGGCTCGCCCCCTCTCTACTGAATTTGTTCTTCTACTGTACAAAATCAGCGCTGAGGAATCAAGTTTTCGATACCGCCACGTGTTCGAGATAACGGCGGTTGACCGTCGCTTTCGAGACTTCATATCCGAAGCCGCGTAACGTCGCCGCGATTTCCGCAAACGTCAACCCACGTTCACGGAGTTGGACGATCTCTTCGATTGGGACCTCGATCCGGCTCCGGCCGCCTTGATCATGATGCTGAATGTTTCGTTGCGGGTTGAACCCATTCGCCACAGCCCGCCGCATCCCGCGAGATATTTTCGCGTTATGAATCTTCCGTTGGTACTCTTCGACGACACTGACGATCTCGAGCACCATTTTCTCCGCGTCAGAGACGACATACTCATCAGACGATTGCATCGTCAACAGCCGGACGTCGTGCTTCATGAGCGTGTGCAAAATGGCGATTTTCGCGTTCCCTCGTCCGAGCCGGCTGTCATCTGTCACGAGGACAGCGTCCAGGTTTGAGGCGGAGACATGCTCGAGCAAATCGAGAAGACCCGTCCGATTGACCTCATATCCGCTCTCTTGTTCGGTGATCGTGTCGATGACGTCGGCCTCGAGGCGTTTCGCCATCCTCGTCAACTCCTCGACTTGACGACCGAGCGAAGTCTCTTGCGCCGCTTTATTCGTCGACACGCGACAATAAATGACGACTCGCATCCCGTCACTCCCTTTCTATCCATTCCTTTTTACGATACACAGGAACGGGGGCGTTCCGCAATCAGAAACCATTACTCGGAGGCGAACCACGTCGTCTTACGCTCATCTTTTTCAGCCCGTTCGGCGATGATGCGCGCTTCGAGCGTTTCCGCTTCTGTCCGTGCCACTTCCGCCTCGATGCTTCGGGTATCTTCGACAACCGGTGCCGCTACCTCGACGTGTCTCATTTCTCCGACCATAAAAAATGCGAACATACCGAGTACTAACAATCCGACTAAGATGATTCCATTCAACGTATCTTTCATTATAATCCGCCTCCAGTTTATGAGAATGCACGTTCCTAAGAACGTTTGTTCGTTTATCTGTTCTCATCATAAAACAGGAACTTCTGTTCGGTCAAGAAAAAAACGAACGAATGTTTGTACGCTCATGTGTTCTATGTTAAACTTAGACCATAAAGAATAGGATGCGTTCGCAAGTTATTCGACATAATCGAGGTGAGATCTATGAAAAAAATGTCAGCAAGACAACAACAGATTCTTGATTTTATAAAAGACGAAGTGCGCTCGAAAGGATATCCACCTTCTGTCCGTGAAATCGGTGAGGCGGTCGGTTTGGCTTCAAGCTCGACCGTACACGGTCACTTAGATCGCTTAGAGAAGCGCGGATTGATCCGTCGCGACAAGACGAAGCCTCGCGCAATCGAGATCTTAAGTGAGGATGCCGTCGTCACGAACGACCACGAAGCGGTCACGTACGTACCGGTCATCGGGAAAGTAACGGCCGGGACGCCGATCACGGCGATTGAGAACGTGGAAGAGCACTTCCCGCTCCCATCGCATATCGTCGGTGCCGACAACGTCTACATGCTCTCCGTTTCTGGAGACTCGATGGTGAACGCCGGCATTCTCGACGGAGACCGGGTCCTCGTGAGACAGCAGAACACGGCCGACAATGGAGAGATTGTCGTCGCGATGACCGACGAAGGCGAAGCGACGGTCAAGCGGATCTACAAAGAGGCCTCAAAAGTTAGGCTCCAACCGGAGAATGATGAACTTGAGGCGATGTATTTCGACAACGTTTCGATCTTAGGGAAAGTCATCGGTGTATACCGGACGATTCACTAATGGCGAGCGGTAAGACCCATACGCGTACGAACTTCGTGGCAATCGGTGCTCTTGCGGTTGCCACGCCTTTTATTGACCTCGATGTCCCGCTCGTGCTTTTGCTCGGCGCCATCGTCGGGACGCTCTGGCTCTCCCCGGACCTCGACTTGAAGTCAGACGCCTACTTCCGCTGGGGGCCGCTCCGCGGATTTTGGCTACCTTACGTGAAGCTGATGCCGCACCGGTCGCTCTTCTCGCACTTACCGGTATTGAGTGATTTGATTCGAATCATTTACCTCGGCTTTCCGATCGCCATCTTGCTCACGTTCACACCGTATGAAGCCGCCACAATCGCTTGGCTCGACGCGAACGGCTTGCCGTTCTTCCTCGGCCTCACGTTCGCGACGACGCTTCATACAGCCCTCGATTACACATCGACATTTTTCAAACGTGCGTTCTAATCAGGACGTCTCCACTCGGGGACGTCCTTTTAGACGCGCAAAAAAAGCGCCCGTGCTTTCCGAAGAAGGCACGAGCGCTTTTTTGGTTGGATTAGTAGAGCGTCATATACTGATCGCGTTCCCACTCCGTCACTTGCATACGGAACATGTCCCACTCGATCTCTTTCAATTCGAGGAAGTGTTCACCGATATGCTCACCGAGCGAGTCCATGACGACTTTATCGGCACGGAGCACTTCGAGTGCGTCGAAGAGCGTTGCTGGAAGGTCGTCGATACCGTTCGCGACACGCTCTGGCTTGTCCATGACGTAAATGTTGCTGTCGATTGGTTTTGGTGCAACTAAATCTTTTTCGATCCCGTCGAGGCCTGAAGCCAAGAGTGACGAGAGGGCGAGGTATGGGTTCGCCGCCGGGTCGACCGAACGTACTTCGATACGCGTCGAGAGGCCACGGGCCGCCGGTACACGAACGAGTGGTGAACGGTTGCGTGCGCTCCATGCGACGTAGCAAGGTGCCTCATAACCTGGTACGAGACGCTTGTATGAGTTGACCGTAGGGTTACAGATGGCCGTAAACGCACGAGCGTGCTCGAGGATTCCCGCCGTGAAAGCACGGGCCGTGTCTGACAATTCCATTTCGCCATTCGGGTCGTAGAAGACGTTCGTGTCGCCTTTGAAGAGCGACATGTTGGCGTGCATCCCTGAACCGTTGACGCCGAAGAGTGGTTTCGGCATGAACGTCGCGTGAAGACCATACTTCGCCGCAATCGTCTTGACGACGAGCTTGAACGTTTGGATGTTATCGGCTGTCGTGACCGCATCCGCATATTTGAAGTCGATCTCGTGTTGCCCTGGTGCGACTTCGTGGTGCGACGCTTCGATTTCAAAGCCCATGTTCTCAAGCTCGATGACGATCTCTTTACGGCAGTTCTCGCCGAGGTCGACCGGCGCCAAGTCGAAGTAGCCACCTTGGTCGTTCAATTCGAGTGTCGGTTGACCGTTCAAATCCTTTTTGAAGAGGAAGAACTCAGGCTCTGGTCCGACGTTGAACGCTGTGAAGCCAAGCTTTTGCATGTGCTCAAGGTTGCGTTTGAGCGTACCGCGCGGGTCTCCGCTAAACGGTGTGCCGTCTGGGTTATAAATATCACAAATCAAGCGAGCGACTTTTCCGCTGCCATCTGTCCACGGGAAGACAACCCACGTGTTAAGGTCTGGATAAAGGTACATGTCTGACTCCTCGATGCGGACGAATCCTTCGATTGAAGAACCGTCGAACATCATCTTGTTGTCGAGTGCTTTGTCCAATTGGCTGATCGGCACCTCGACGTTTTTGATCGTTCCGAGGATGTCTGTGAATTGAAGACGAATGAAGCGTACGTCCTCTTCTTGTGCGATCCGTTTGATGTCTTCTTTCGTGAACGTTTTTCTGGCCATGGTGAAATGTCCCCTCTCACATTGTGTAATGGTTAATGTACTGGCGTCATCGATAAAAACGTGACAACTCACCTTGGATGAGTGACGTCTTATTGAAACGTCCAGCTTCTTGAAGCTGTGTTTTCAACAATTTGTGCAATTCTTTTTCCGAAATCTTCGGAGTCTCACTGACCGGTTCCTTTGAAGCGGTTGAGTCCGTTTCTGTAGTCCCCTCATTATCCAACATGTGGCGAATCGCCGCCAAGTTGAATCCTTGGTCGATGAAGTCCTTGATTGCGAGTAGACGTTCGACATCATTAAAGGAATAAAGTCGTCGTTTCGATTCCGTCCGACTAGGCGAAATCAGACCCTGTTCTTCGTAATACCGAATCTGCCTACCAGTCAGTTGCGTCAAGTCTTGGACGATTCCAATCGGAAACAACGGGTTGGAGCGACGAAATTGATCGGCCATCCCTTATCCCTCCTTTGCTGTCTTACACTGTGAGAATAATACATGACACTTTTCCTGTCAATAGATGTTAAGAAAGTTAACATGACATTTTGGTTACAACGTCGTTGTGATGTTTTGTGGTTCAAACTTAACGAGCCCTTTCGTACGTAATTGGCTCAAGGCCAGCATTAACGCGACCTTGACGTGCGCATACGTCAAGCCGCCTTGAACGTACGCCGTGTACGGTGCGCGGAGCGGACCGTCGGCTGATAGCTCGATGGACGAACCTTGGATGAACGTCCCGGCCGCCATGATGACGTCGTCCTCATACCCAGGCATGTAGGCCGGAACCGGAAGCGCATGGGCGTTGACCGGTGACGCCATTTGGATGCTCTGGCAAAACGCGATCATCTTGTCGCGGTCGCGGAACGTCACCGACTGAATCAGATCGGTGCGTCGCTCCGTATAATGCGGATCGGTCTCAAAGCCGAGAAGTGACAATAGGCTCGCCGTCAAATGGGCCCCTTTCAACGCTTGGGCGACCGTGTGCGGCGCCATATAGAAGCCTTGGTACATCTCTTGGAGCGAATAGAGCGATGGTCCGGCCTCGCTGCCGATGCCCGGCGTCGTCATCCGGAACGAGCAACGTTCAATCAGTTCCTTCGTGCCGGCGATATAGCCGCCCGTCTTGGCAAGCCCACCGCCTGGGTTTTTAATGAGCGAACCAGCCATGAGGTCGGCACCGACGTGGGTTGGCTCACTCGTCTCGACGAATTCACCGTAGCAGTTGTCGACGAAGACGAATACGTGCGGATGGGCCGCTTTAATCGCCGCAATCGCCTCCCCAATCTCCTGCACCGGGAGGCTGCGCCGATTGGCGTATCCTTTCGAGCGCTGAATCCCGATGAGTTTCGTCTCAGGACGGACCCGTTTCAAGACCGCTTCGACATCGATGCGGTCGTCTTTCAACTCGACCGTATCATAGCCGACACCAAGTTCTCTCAATGAACCGCGGCCGTCGCCACGGATACCGACGATCTCTTCGAGCGTATCGTACGGTTTACCCGTGACATACAAGAGTTCATCACCCGGCAACAACACGCCGAACAAGGCGATGCCGATGGCGTGCGTTCCAGAGATAATCTGGGGACGACAAAGGGCGAGCTCGGCCCCGAACACGTCCGCATAAATCGACTCGAGCGTGTCACGCCCGATGTCGTCATAGCCATAACCGGTCGTCGGATTGAAATGGAAGTCCGATACTTTATGCTTTTTGAACGATTCGAGGACACGGTACTGGTTAAACTCTGCCGTTTCCTCGATCGCTTCGAAATAAGGTCGCACCCGTTGTTCCGCTTGCTTCACGAACGGGGCGAGTTCATCATAATGATCAATCTTTTCTTGCCACATCATTCACACCTCAAATTGTTTCAGCGTCGAATATAGACGCGTGTCTTCTCTCATATACCCGACGAGTTCGACCGAACCGTCATCAAGGAAGTTCTCCTCGAGCCGATACATCGAATCTTTGGCCGGATGGTAATGCTCGAACGAGCTGACCGGTAAAATGACGTGTACTTTCATCAACACGTCACAGATCTTGTCTTCGATCGCACCGATGAGCGTCTCGATATCCGTAGCGTCGAGCGCCGAGATGACGAGCGGTCCCCCGACGAAGTCGGCCGTCAAGCGGTCTTTCTTATTGTACACTTCGAGCTGCGGCAACTCGCTCGCGCCTAGCTCCGACAGAACCGAGTTGGTCGTATCGATTTGATTCATGTAGTGCGGGTTCGACGCGTCGATGACATGAAGCACGAGGTCGGCCCCGACGACTTCTTCGAGTGTCGAGCGGAAGGCAGCGACGAGTTTCGTCGGCAAGTCACGGATGAACCCGACCGTATCCGTAATTAACACTTTCCCGCCGCGCGGCAACTCAAGCTCGCGCGTGAGCGGGTCGAGCGTCGCGAACAGTTCGTCCTGCTCGTACGTATCGGCATCCGTCAGACGGTTGAAAATCGTCGATTTGCCGGCGTTCGTGTAACCGACGAGTGCGACTTGAAACACCCGGTTCTCTTTCCGGCGCTCGCGGTAACGGTCACGGTGCGCGACGGTCCCTTCGAGCTGTTTCTTGATCTCGTCGATGCGGCGTTTGATGTGACGGCGGTCGCTTTCCAGTTTCGTCTCACCCGGTCCACGCGTCCCGATCCCGCCTCCGAGCCGTGACAATTGTGTGCCCTGACCGATGAGTCGCGGGAGCAGATAGTTCATCTGGGCGAGCTCGACTTGGAGCTTCCCTTCTTTCGATTGGGCGCGTCCTGCGAAAATGTCGAGGATGAGCTGTGTCCGGTCAATCAATTTCATCTCGTCCGGATCGTTCAATGAGATGCGAATATTCTTCGATTGGGCCGGTGACAGCTCCGCGTTGAAGATGACGATGTCCGGCTCGAACTGTTCGATGAGCATGGCGAGCTCCTCGACCTTCCCTTTTCCGATGAACGTGCGGCGATCGATTTGTTGCCGCTTCTGGTCGAGCCGGGCGACGACCTCACCTCTTGCTGTGTCGACTAATTCGACGAGTTCGCCCATCGACTGTTCATATGTCCAATCATCGACTGTCGGTAATTGACAGCCGACGATGATCACTTTCTCTCGTTCCATACATATCCCTCATTCCTAATAAGTCTCATCCCCCATCTTACCACGAATCGAGGAATGGAGAACGTCCGTTTGTGGTACGATATGAGGAGAAGGAGGGACGTCCATGACAAAACGAAGAAAAGAGTACGCGCTCCCCGAGTATATCGAGACGTATTTATATCATCTTGGTGCGAGCGGCCGCCAGCCCTCGACGCTGAAACGCTATCGCTACGACTTGATCGATGTGCACAAATACTTTCATGACCATAACGTCGAACTCGTCACGCCAGAGGAATGGCTCGCCGTCCCGCTCGAATCATGGAAGACGTTCGTCAACGATTTTTTAATTGAAGAGAAACAGTACCAACAGGCGACGGTCGCCCGCATCGTCACGGTAATCAACAGCTTGACGACATTTTTGAACCCGCTTCGTAAAAAGATGCTTCACTACGCGCAACCGGCGCATACGCTCACCGTCGATCAAATCGCGCTAGAGGCCGAATTCGATACACTCATCCGGACGATCCGCTCGACGCGCGGCCTCAGCGAGAATCAACTGCAGGCGCATCCGTATCTCGTCAACCGGAACGCGCTCATCGTCACGTTGTTCTATAAATACGGCTTGCGCGTCCATCATATCATCCGTTTGAAGATGAACGACTTGCACTTGGCAAGCCATGAATTCGACGTCTACGACCGGCTCGGCAACAAATTCACGTTAAAACTCAGCCAAGCGGACCAGTCGCTTCTCATGAACTACCTCGCCGACATCCCGACGCCGGTGCGCCCGCGCTGGTACTCGGACGACCCCGTCTTCGTCTCGTTCGATTTCGCCCGGATGACGTTCCGCTGGGTGTATGCGAAGAACCAGCCGAAGCAGCTGACAATCGTCATGATCACGAAGATGATGCGCCAGTTGAACGAACGGAGCGGTCTCGCCCGCTCGGTCACACCGTCGATGCTGCGGAACGCCCATGTCTTGAAGACGTATGCTTTAGATATGACCCCGATTGAACGTATGAACGTCACGTGTATGCATAAAGAGTCTTCGCTTCGCCGTTATGAACAGGCGTATACCGAGTTCGGTGAGATCCTCTATGCCTCAAAAACGATTCTCTAACGAGCCGGCATGAACACATGTCGGCTTGTTGACTGATGATGTGAAGGAGGAGAAAGCCATGTTGTTCCAAAAGATTCAAGCCGCATTGTTCAGTCTGTTCATCATCCCGTTCGTCTTACCGCTCGTACTCCCGGACGCATTCGAATTACCGTATTGGCAAAGCGTCCTCGTCTATGCCTTGTTCGCCGTCCCTGTCGTGTTTCTGTACGGGACGACGATGTCGCTATTGTCGGAGTACCTCAGTGAAAAGACGCCATTCCGCTCAAAACGGATGACGTCTTTCCTCTATCACTTGATCGGCGGCTGGTTGTTCGTGATCCCATACGGCCTGTTGTTCGACCTATCGATTTTTGAGACGGGACTGTTCAATTTCGCGTCCTTACTCGGTGTACTGAGCGCGACCGTCTTTTTCATCATCGATCAACTGCTCGGTCATTATTTCAAAACCTCATAATCAACCGGTCCATTCCGCTCGCAACAGCCCGTAGACGACATGGTCGACGTAGCGGTCGTATAGCCATTCGGCGTCGCGGAGCACGCCTTCTTGTTTAAAGCCCAGCCGTTCCGGCAACGCCCGGCTCTTGCTGTTCCCGGTCGCGACACGAATCTCGATTTTGTTGAGCCCGAGGTCGCGGAACCCATACTCGATGAGCGTCTCGAGCGCTTGGCTCATGATGCCCTTTCCTTGAAAGTTTTGACCGAGCCAATAGCCGATCGTTCCGCACTTGATGCCTCGGTCGATGTCGTTGAACCCGATCGTCCCGGCGAGCTTGCCTTGATACAAAATTGCGAACGATTTCGGATAACCGCCAGTCTCCATCAATCCTTTGATTCGCCCTTCGATGTTTCGCTTTGAATCGTCGACCGTCTCGATATAATCGAGCCAACCGAGCCACTCGCGAAGGTACGGCTCCGAGGCCATCGTCAATTCGAACAACGCTTCTGCGTCATCGATGGTGAACATGCGTAGTTGAAGCTGGTCCTTGATGTCATAGCGTAACATAGCGTCCTCTCCACTCACTTCCAATTGCTGTATTCTCCATTGTTCTATCGTAAACTATTTGTAAATAATTTGAAAGCGGTGAAAATATGTAAGCTGGCTTCATCCATCCCATCCAAAATTGAATAGCCCGTGGAGGAGATTTGTGATGAAGTCATTTTATACACTCTTGGTCAGTCAATGGCTGGCCAATATCGGTGACGTGCTCTATATCGTCGCCTTGATCGCCTTATTGTATCAACAGACCGGTTCTGCTCTCGCTGCGGCCAGTTTCCCCATCGCCGTCACGATCGGGATGACCGTGAGTGGTCTGTTCTTTGCCCGTGCCTTGTCGCGATTCACCCTCGGACAGACACTGCTCGCGACGCAACTGTTGAAGACGGTCTTGCTTTTGGCCGTGATGTGGTCGGAGTCGATTCTCGTCCTCGGACTCGTCGCACTTATCGCGTTTTTCGACGGGTTCGCTCGTCCGGTCCAAGCGTCGTTCATCCCACGGCTGACGACGAATCGTCAACGAGCGAACAGTCTTGTCCAAGGGTCGAACCAGTTCATCCAGCTGGCGATGTGGCCGCTTGGTACGATTGTTGTCGCTTCGTTTTCAAGCACGCTGGCGTTGACCGTCGCATTAATGTTGTTCATACTGTCGACGTTCGTCACGTTTCAGTTCGTCCGTTCGCTCGACGCTGACGTGACGGTAGAAGATGACGAATTCGACGTGTCCTTGAAGGAGAGCCTCGCTTTCGTGCGCACGGCACCATTCGTTCGCTTACTCACGGTATTCGTCACGTTCGAGTCGTTCGTCAGCACGCTCTGGATTTCGGCACTATTGCTCGTCTATCTAGAACGCCACCTCCACATCGATACGAGCTGGTGGGGGACGATGAACGCGAGTTTTTTGATTAGTATGATTTTAGCAAACGCGTATGTGTTTCGTACCCAACGTAATAGTTCGCTCGCCGTCAGTTCTTTACTGTCTGTCGGTGCGGCACTGTTGTTCGGATTAACGTCCCACATCGCGTTCGCGCTCGTCGCACTTGCGATTGACGGAAGATTTAGTTCAATCAACTTAACAAATAGGCGCCTTCTCGGTGAGAGAGGGCGCCTGTTTACTGTCATGCGTACTTTAGTTTACCAATCAAAGTAAAAATTCGGGCTTCCGCGACGGATACAAGTTAACCCGATCGCCGCCTCGACAGTCGGATCCGACATCGTGATAATCTCAAGTACCGTGTCCAAACCGTAAATCCGATAGTGATACAACATGGCATCGTCCGGTTTGATGAACTCCCACAACTGAAATCGCGTCTTTTGTAGCTGGTCGAGATAACCTGACTTTGTATAGCGAACGACTTGATTCCCTTCAAAGTGATCGTGAGACATGACCACCACCCCATCGGCATACGATTCATCGATGACTTCCATGTAGATGATGTCTTCAAAGCGGAGCTTCACGTTCACCATCTCGCTTTGCGGATGAACCCCATTCGTCTCGAGTCGCTCACGGAAAGAAGTGTTCTGCTTCTTCCGATAGTCGAGAAGTTGTAGCTGGAATGTCAGACGTTTCGGACCGATGTCATAATTGAAAGCAAACACGTGCATCATCCCGTCATACAAGAATAAATCTTCAAATCTCATTGGAAATCACTTCTCCCGCAAGTTTATACTGAAACGCACCGTACCTATCCCCTTGCGTCAAATCGCCTCCGATGAACAATGAGACGGTTTCTGTCGCGGTCGGGATGAGGAATCGAATGCCTTTCCACTCTTCAGATTGGTTTACTAATGAGACAAGCTGATGCAAGGAATGTTCGGAAAGTTGTGATATCTCACCTCTCACCTTATATGTCTTCGACCACATCCATTTCCCGATGCGTTCCATCGAATGGTCGCATCCCGTTCGCTTCGCCCAGATTTCAAAACCGGACAAAAATTCATTCTTTGATGAAACGATATGAAATGATTGAGCACCAAGCGTGACCAACAAATTAGTAATAAATGATGTAGGTTCTTTCAACTTCGGTAAATAAAACTCCCTCCATTGACTGTCCCACAAATTGTCCCACGAAAAATCATAGAGTGATTCCATTTGTGCAGAGAATGAATCTGGATAATGAAATGTCTGACTGTGTGCTAATAAAAAATCGAGGAAGGAAGCATCGTGTCCGGCTAGCTCGATGGACACAACTTTTTCTGTATATAATTTGCGATGATACGAATTATACAAAAAGACTAGTTTTTCATTCGAATAGATGCCAATCGGTAACGTCAAATCAATCCATCGAAGCTGAAGTAATTCTTGCTTCGTCATATGTAAGTTCAGCTCTGAATAATCTGTCACACGATAAGAATTATTCAGCAGACAATCAGACCAAATCGTTTTGATTTGAAACAAATCAATCGTCTGGAACGTCTGCACGTTTAAATGCTGAACATTCACTTCATCAAAGTTCACCGTACATTCCCCTTTCGCTCAATGAATTATAAATGGATGATGAAAATATCTTATACTGATAAAAACTGCTGAAACGGAGTGAAGAATCATGGTCAACCTCTCAACTGAAGAGAGAAACGAGTTAACCGCTATTCTCGAAGCACGTTTTCACATCCACCTCGAGCGACACCCCGATGTCGTCTGGTCAGACGTGGTGACGAAGCTTGAGACGAATTCGGACAAGCTCCTCACACTCTCTGAAATGGAACGGACCGGCGGCGAACCGGATGTGATTCGACTTCCAAACGGTGACCTCGCCTTTTGTGACTGCTCACCGGAAAGCCCGAGCGGACGCCGTAGTCTTTGTTACGATGAGCAGGCGCTAGCGGGCCGGAAGAAGAACAAGCCGGATGGGAGTGCCATCGCCTTGGCTGAACAGATGGGGCTCGAGCTACTTGACGAAGCGACGTATCGCCATTTGCAGACGCTCGGTACGTTCGACTCAAAGACGTCGAGTTGGATTGTAACGCCAGAGACGATTCGTCAAAAAGGCGGCGCCTTGTTCTGCGACCGCCGCTATGACCACACCTTTGTTTATCACAACGGTGCCGATTCGTATTACGCGGCCCGTGGATTTCGTGGGATGTTCAAGATTTGAGCAAGGCCAAGTGCCTTGCTCTTTTACTTGAAGAGCCACTGAAAGACGACCGGAATGTATCTGATAAAGAAGAGGCTTACGAAAAAGAGCGAGGGTACTTTTAGCAACCACATATACCAGGCATTGTCTTTACGCATCCAGAACAAAAAGAGGGCGTGAAGCAGTGCATTCTGTGTGACGTTTGAACCATGGAGCATTTGGCTAAAGAAAGCTCCCCATCCAGGGAATGAATCGATCCCAAACAATGCCGTGAAATCTGGCGACGTATCATATTTGATGCGTACGTACCACGCCATCGCATAAACTGATACGAATATCGATGCCCAAATCGTCATCCATAAAAATATGAAAAATTCTTTCCACGACTCCACGTCGATGATACAAATGACGATTAAAATTCCAATCCCAATCACAACGTTAATAATAAACAGCGGAGAAATCGTCAGAATCGAAAATTCTTCCGCTGTCATGAATGATCCGGCTACTACATTTGAAAGTTGGCCCATCATCGGATCCTCATCGCTTTTAAGTGTAGGAGCAATGTGTCATATAATTCGACGTACAACATAATGCCTAGACCGATGCCGACAAGTAACAAGATTGCACCGAGATGTTTCGTCGTCATGAATACAAGTACAACATGGATCACAATCGTAGCGATGATGCTATCTGTGTTCCCAGAATGATCCGCGATTGCTTTTCCCGGTTTAATTAGTAGATACATTCCCAATGTCGAAAAGAGTATACTCATGCATGCAATTAAAATAAAATCAATCCATAATGACATTTTTTGAACCTCTTAACTTTAAATTCGGTATTTGAAATAAAAATGATTTTTATTATTCCTTTTCAAATTTTAGAGTCTCTCCTTTTAAATGTCTACCAAAATTTTCAAGACTAAACGTTTTGCCTCATTCAACACAGTCATCGCTCGAGCCTCGGTCGATTAGGCTGACACGATCGATTGATAAATTGAGAACAATCATGCACCTATTTCAACACAAAAAAACTGCAGACGATTCGTCTGCAGCCTCAAGCTTATGCGTGGAGCGTCACGTTCAATTCTTCGGCGACCGCCTTGAAGGCAGCGAGCGCGCGTTCGAGGTCGTCACGTGTATGTTCCGCCGTCACGATCGTCCGGATCCGCGCCTTGCCTTTCTCGACCGTCGGGAAGGCGATGCTCTGTGCGAACACACCGTGGTCTTTCAGCTTGTCCGAGAACGTATGCGCGAGCGTCTCTTCACCGAGCATGACCGGCGTGATCGGTGTCGTCGCATGTCCGATGTCGAAACCGAGGTCACGGAGACCCGTCTTGAAGAACTCCGTGTTCGCCCACAGCTTGTCGAACAGGTCTTCCTCTTCCTTCATGACGCGAATCGCTTCCTGGTTCGCGGCGACGACCGCTGGCGGGTGTGACGTCGAGAAGAGGAACGGGCGTCCTTTTTGAATCAAGAAGTCGCGGACATCGTTCGAGCAGGCGACGTAACCGCCGAGGACACCGATCGCCTTCGATAGCGTCCCGACTTGGAGCGCGACCCGTCCGTCGAGTCCGAAGTGGTTGACCGTCCCGCGGCCGTTCTGACCGAGGACGCCCGAGGCGTGCGCGTCGTCGACCATGACCGCCGCGTCATACTTCTCGGCAAGTTCGACGATCTCTGGGAGCGGCGCGATATTGCCGTCCATCGAGAAGACGCCGTCCGTGACGATGAGGCGCGTGCGGTAGTCTTGCGTCTCTTTCAACGCTGCCTCTAAGTCTTCAAGGTCGACGTGTTTATAGATGCGACGTGCCGCTTTCGTCAAACGGATGCCGTCGATAATCGAGGCGTGGTTGAGCGCGTCGCTGATGACGACGTCTTCTGGCCCGAGGAGCGCCGACAAGACGCCAAGGTTCGTCGCGAACCCAGACTGGAACACGAGCGCCGCTTCCGTATGTTTGAACTCGGCGAGCTCGCGCTCGAACGCTTCGTGCATCTCGAACGTACCGGCGATCGTCCGGACCGAACCGGTGCCGGCGCCGAACTGTTCGACCGCTTCAATCGCCGCTCGTTTCAAACGCGGATGGTTGGCGAGACCGAGATAGTTGTTGGACGACAGTTGCACGAGCGACTTGCCGTTGATCGTGACCTCGTTCCCTTGCGCCGACTCGAGCGGCACGAGCGAACGGAACGTACCCGCTTGCTTCATTTCATTGACTGCTTCTGTAATATGTTCAAATGCCATATTGTTTCCCCCTCTTATGGTATTAAGACGACCTTTCCACACTTCCCGGCCCGCATGAGCTCGAAGCCTTGCTCGAACTCCTCGAGCTTGAACACGTGGGTGATGATCGGTTCGACGTTCAGTTGCCCGGTCGCGAGCATCGTCGACACTTGGCTCCACGTCTCATACATTTTACGTCCGGTGATCCCTTGGACCCGGACCCCTTTGAAGACGACGTCACGTGTCAAATCGAGCGCGACCGGTTTCGCCGGAAGCGACAACACGTTGACGTCTCCTCCTGCCGTGACCATCTTGAACGCCTGGTCAATCGCGAGCGGATGACCACTCATCTCGCAGACGACATCGATCCCATCCATGTCCGTCTCGTTCATGATCAACTCGAGCGGATTCTGCTCCATGCTGTTGATGACGACGTCCGCCCCCATGTCTTCGGCGAGCTTCAACCGATACGGGTTAACATCGATCGCATAGACGCGGCTCGCACCGGCCGCTTTGGCGACACCGACGGCCATGAGCCCGATCGGTCCGCAACCGACGACAGCGACAGATTTTGCTGACACATCGCTCGCGAGCACCGTATGGACGGCGTTGCCGAGCGGTTCCTGAATCGAGGCGAGCTTCGCCGGCATCGCCACGGGATTGACCCACAAGTTCTCTTCTGGCATGACGACGTACTCGGCGAAGCAGCCTTGGGTGTCGACGCCGATGATCTTCGTGTTTTTACAGATGTGATACTGCCCTCTTAAACACTGTTTGCACTGGTGACAGACGATATGTGTCTCGGCCGAAACGGCTTGGCCGATCTTGATGCGCTTCGCCCCTTCCCCGAGCGCCACGACTTCCCCCGAGAACTCGTGACCGAACACATATGGCGGCTTGACCCGGCTCTTCGCCCAATCGTCCCATTCATAAATGTGAACGTCGGTCCCACAAATCGATGTCGCCGTCACTTTGATTAACACTTCACCCGGACCCGGTGTCGGAATCGGTACCTCGACCAATTTTGCCCCGAATCCGGCCGTATGTTTTTGAATCGCTTTCATAACAGGTGTCGTTGTTTCCTTCTCTGTCGTTGACACGAGCTGTTCCATCGAAAACGTCCCCCTCTTGTCTCTTAATCGAACTTCACGTTCTCTTTCATCTTGTCATAAAATGACGAAACTGAGAAGACAGAACGTCGGATTTCAACCAAAAAAAGAGAAGCCATCCGCGCCGATGGCTTCTCTTTACAAGAATAGGACCTATGTCCCGACCGCAAGCTCATCTCGGTTCGATGATGAGCTTGATCGCAGTTCGTTCTTCCCCGTCGATTAAAATATCCGTGAACGCCGGGATACAAATCAAGTCGAGACCGCTCGGCGCGACGAAACCGCGCGCGATGGCGACCGCTTTGATCGATTGGTTGAGCGCCCCAGCGCCGATTGCTTGAATCTCACACGTGCCTTTTTCACGAAGTACGCCAGCGAGTGCACCCGCAACGGAGTTGGGATTCGATTTTGCCGAAACTTTGAGTACGTCCATTCTTGTTTCCCCCTCGGGTAGGTTGTTCAATCAAACCAGACGGTCTGATCATCTAGGTGTATGCGTTCAATTTTTGTGGCTCGTTTCGATTGGTCATCGATTGTGATTAAAACTCCATTAAGTTGTTCCCGTCCCTCGGCAACTTCAAACCGCACCGGGAGCTGTGTCAGGAATTTTTTCAACACGACGTCCGCGTCCATGCCGAGCACGCCGTCAAGCGGCCCTGTCATCCCGACATCCGTAATGTATGCCGTCCCATTCGCGAGCACGCGTTCATCGGCCGTTTGGACGTGTGTATGTGTCCCGACGACCGCTTGGGCGCGACCGTCCAAATAATAACCCATCGCGATCTTCTCGCTCGTCGCCTCGGCGTGCATATCGACGAAGATGGCATCGACGTCGTCTTTGACCGTGTCGATCAGCTCATCGACTTTTCGAAACGGACAGCTGAGCGAAGGAAGGAAGACCGTGCCCATCACGTTAATGACGGCGAGTTTTTTCCCGCGCTGCTTCAATACCATCATCCCGACGCCAGGTGTACCATCCGGATAGTTGGCCGGACGGACGATACGGTCGGCGTCGTCGATCCAGTCGAAGATGTCACGGTTGTCCCACGTATGGTTGCCCATCGTCACCCCGTGAAAACCGAGCTCGAGGAACTGTTGGTAAATCTTTTTCGTGATCCCACGCCCGTTTGCCGCGTTCTCACCATTGACGAGCATGAACGTCGGATTATATTTGTCTTTCAGGCGACCGATTTGCGCGGCCAAAATTTCACGTCCCGGTTGTCCGACGACGTCACCGATGAATAAGACTTTCATTTGAGTTTCCTCCTTGTAAATAGAAAAAGCGGAGAAGGTCTCCGCTTTTTACTTCGCATAATCGACGGACCGCGTTTCGCGGATGACCGTCACTTTAATTTGTCCCGGGTAATCGAGTTCATCTTCAATCCGTTTACAGATGTCACGCGCCATCTTACTCGCTACAACGTCATCGACGACGTCGGGGCGAACGATGATGCGGACTTCGCGTCCTGCTTGGATGGCATATGATTTCTCGACGCCGTCAAACGATTCACAAATCGATTCGAGGCGCTCTAAGCGACGAATGTAGCTTTCAAGCGTCTCTTGACGGGCGCCAGGGCGCGCCGCTGACAAGGCGTCAGCCGCTGCGACGAGCACTGCGATCGTCGATGTCGCTTCGACGTCCCCGTGGTGGGAAGCAATCGAGTTGATGACGACCGGATGTTCTTTGTATTTCGTGGCAAGTTCGACACCGATCTCGACGTGACTGCCCTCGACCTCGTGGTCGATCGCCTTCCCGATATCGTGCAGAAGACCCGCTCGTTTCGCGAGCGTCACGTCTTCTCCGAGCTCCGCGGCCATCATGCCGGCGAGATGTGCCACTTCGACCGAATGGGCAAGTACGTTCTGACCGTAACTCGTCCGGTAACGCATGCGACCGAGCGTCTTGACGAGGTCTGGATGAACCCCGTGGATGCCCGCTTCAAACGTCGCTTCTTCCCCGTATTCACGGATGCGTTCGTCGACTTCACGGCGCGACTTCTCGACCATCTCTTCGATTCGGGCCGGATGGATCCGACCGTCTTGTACGAGTTTCTCGAGCGTCATTTTGGCGATTTCACGACGGACCGGGTCGAATCCGGATAGGATGACCGCTTCCGGTGTGTCATCGATGATGAGATCGATGCCGGTGAGCGTCTCGAGCGTCCGGATGTTACGTCCTTCACGCCCGATGATGCGTCCTTTCATCTCGTCGCTCGGCAAGTTGACGACGGATACCGTCGTTTCCGCCACGTGTTCCGCGGCGTACCGTTGCATCGTGAGCGACAACAAGTGCTTCGCTTTTTTATCAGCTTCTAATTTTGCTTTTTGCTCGATTTCTTTTTGAAGGAGAGCAGCATCGTGAAGCGCTTCCTGCTTCGCTTCGTCCATGATGATGGTCCGTGCTTCTTCTTTCGACAAGGCTGCGACGCGAACTAGTTCTTGGCGCGCTTCCTCGTACAACTCCTCCACTTTGCTCTCGAGCGTCTCAGCTTCCCGCTTACGTTTCGCAAGTGTCGTTTCCCGTTCGTCGAGTGAATCCTCTTTCCGTTCGAGCATGTCTGCTTTTCGGTCGAGGACCTCTTCTTTTTGAACGAGGCGGTTCTCTTTCACCTTTTGCTCTTCGCGACGTTCGCGCAGTTCTTGTTCCGTCTCATTGCGAAGTTGAATCATCTCTTCTTTTACTTCAAGCCGTGCTTCTTTTTGCATCGCTTCCGATTGTTGTCTCGCTTGCTCTACAATCTTGGTCGCTTCCGTCTCAGCACCTTGAATCTTCGCTTCGGCGATCGATTTACGCACAAAAAAACCTGCAACAAAAGCTATCGGCAAAAGGAGGATCAGAATAAGCTCTAATAGCCATTCCATCATGTTCACCTCCCTTTCGCAAGGTTATTTTATTTTTTCATGAATGAATACGCGAGCGAGCCCGCGTATAGCTTTATTGTACTTATTTACATAGGAGAATGCAATGCACGGACAGGATAGAACTACCAATTCATAAAAAAATTATACTAAAAAAATCTCACTCGGAAAAACCGAGTGAGTGAACGTACTTATTCGTCATCGAGCAATGACAACACATCGTCGTCATCTGCAGCGACTGTGACTGTCTTCTCGCCATTCAATCCGTAGTGGTCGCGAATCTGTTCTTCGACAGCCGCGGCGACGTGCGGATTCTCTTTCATGAACTGTTTCGCGTTCTCACGACCTTGCCCGAGACGCTCCTCGTTATACGAGTACCAAGCACCGCTCTTCTGAACGATGTCGAGGTCGGCTCCGATGTCAATGAGTTCCCCTTCACGTGAGATCCCTTCACCGTACATGATGTCGACTTCCGCTGTTTTGAACGGTGGCGCGATTTTGTTTTTGACGACTTTAATCTTCGTCCGGTTCCCGACCATGTCTTGCCCTTGCTTGAGCGTTTCGGCACGACGGACTTCAAGACGGACCGACGAATAGAACTTGAGGGCACGTCCACCTGGTGTCGTTTCCGGGTTCCCGAACATGATCCCGATCTTCTCACGGATCTGGTTGATGAAGATGACGATCGTCTTCGATTTGTTCGTCGCACCTGACAGTTTACGGAGCGCTTGGCTCATGAGACGGGCTTGAAGACCGACGTGCGAGTCTCCCATTTCCCCTTCGATCTCGGCTTTCGGAACGAGTGCCGCAACCGAGTCGACGACGAGGATGTCAACCGCGCCAGAGCGGACGAGCGCTTCCGCGATTTCGAGCGCCTGCTCCCCCGTATCCGGTTGAGACAAGAGAAGCTCGTCGATGTTGACGCCAAGGTTTTTCGCGTATTTCGGGTCGAGAGCGTGCTCGGCGTCGACGAATGCTGCCTGACCGCCACGTTTTTGTACTTCGGCGATCGCGTGGAGCGCCACCGTCGTCTTACCTGAAGATTCTGGTCCGTATACTTCGATGACACGTCCGCGCGGGTAACCACCGGCACCGAGGGCGATGTCGAGGGCGATTGACCCTGACGGAGTAACGGATACTTGCTGATCTGTATTTTCACCAAGGCGCATGATTGAGCCTTTACCGAATTGTTTCTCGATCTGGCGCAATGCCATGTCTAACGCTTGTTTACGATCACTCATAGATAAATGAGCCTCCTTTGATTGATACTATCATTATAAGCGAACGGGACACGATACACAAGTTTTTTGCGAACGTTTATTCGCCTTTTTTCAGTCGCTGTAGAAGTGCCCACATGCCGTCCTTCGCGGCCCGGTCTTGAATGACGTGCCGCTCTTGATGCGGGTAGACACGCTCGAGCACTTCGATCCCGTTCTTCGATTTCACACCGATGTATACCGTCCCGACCGCTTGGCCTGAACTTGAGACAGGGCCTGCCTCTCCGGTGAAGGCCAGTCCGTAGTCGGTGTCGGTCAGACGGATGAGTCCTTGAATCATTTCAGAAGCTACTTCTTTTGAGACGACCGTGTGTGACTCAATTGTAGCAAGAGACACCCCTAAACACCTATTTTTTAGCTCGTCGGAATACGTGACGACGCCACCCCGAAACACGTTCGAGGCACCCGGGACGGCGGTGAGCATCGATTGGACTCGTCCGCCCGTCAGCGACTCGGCGACGGACAACGTGGACTGCCGTCGGTCGAGTTCGCGAAGCAACGCGGCTGCCACCGTATCCTCATCCGATCCAAAATAATAAGTGCCGACACGGTTTAGGAGCTCCCGTTTGACGTCGGCGATCATCCGTCTCGCCTCGACTTCCGTCTCGGCGCGCGCGCTCACCCTAAGCCTCGCCTCCCCGGCCTCGGCGTACGGTGCGACGGTCGGATTAGAACCGTTCGTCAAATCTGATACGGCCGCATCGAGCGCCGACTCCCCGATCTCATAAAAACGTAACGACTCGGAGACGAGCGTCGCTCCTGAGAATTTGTGAGGGAACGTCGCGGCGACGATCGCTTCCATCTCGCGCGGCACACCAGGAAGAAGAAGCCACGTCGTCCCATCCTCCTCGAGCCACATGCCAGGGGCGAGACCGACCGGGTTTGAGAGCACTTCCGAACCTTCGACGACATCCGCTTGACGCGCATCGCCTTCGTTCATCGCCCTTCCCCGTGAGGCGACGAACCGTTCAATCGTATGTAACGCGTCACGGTCCCGGACGAGCGGACGGTCGAGAAGTTCGGCGAGCACCGTCTTCGTGATATCATCGTTCGTCGGGCCGAGCCCCCCGGTGACGATGACGAGGTCACTCCGTTGTCTCGCCGTGGCGAACGTCTCCTCGAGTCGCGACGGATTATCTCCGACGACTATATGATACATGACCGGCAACCCGTATTTCGACAATTGAAGTGACAAGTAACGGGCGTTCGTGTTCGTGATTTCGCCTAACAGAAGTTCAGAACCTACCGCAATGATTTCGGTCCGTTGCACTTGATTTCCTCCTCACGATTCAAAAAAAGACGAGTTGTGTCACAACTCGTCTCCTCGATTCACATCGATTTTACAATGATCTTATAATTTTGTGCAAAATACTCGGCGCCCGAGTAGATCGTCAACACAAGAGCGAGCCACATCGCCCACTCTCCGAACGGAATCCCGACATAGCTGAAAATCGGATTGCCGAACAGCAAGAAAATGATGGCGAACAATTGGACCCACGTCTTTGCTTTTCCGGATTTGCCGGCCGCGACGACGATGCCTTCATCGGCTGCGACGAGTCGAAGCCCGGTCACGGCGAATTCGCGTGACAAGATGACGACGACGACCCAGGCCGCGACAAGATTCATCTCGACGAGCAAGACGAGCGCCGCCGTGACGAGCAGTTTATCCGCGAGCGGATCCATGAACTTCCCAAAGTTCGTCACTAAGTTGTGCTTTCTGGCCAAATGACCATCGAGCCAATCGGTGATCGCGGCGATCGTGAAGACGATCGCGGCTAAAAATTGATGGAGCGGCACTTCCGCTCCGAGGAAAGCGATGTCTCCCCACTCAAAGTCTACAGCGAGCAAGACGACGAACACGGGAATGAGAATGACCCGGAGCATCGTCAAGCGGTTAGGTAGGTTCATCGAGAACTCCTCCTCTTGAGGAGAGTCGGCTTATTCAGCGTCGACTCTCTTTACAAAAATATTTTGTGTGACCGGTGAATCGGCAAGTTCGAGTTCGCGCCCGTTGACGACGATCTTCTCAACGCCGCCGATCAACCCGATGCGGATGCGGAGCGTATCGGTCTCTGCATCTTCGATGACGATCGGGTTTTGTTTCGATTGGTTAGGATACTCCGGTGCGAGAAACGGTCCTTCGAGCGATGTATCCCGGACACCGACGTACGTCGCCGGAGAATCCTTCACGTGAATCTCGGTCGTGAGCTTGTCAGCTGTCGCGATCTCATACACGAGATCGGCACCGTTCGTTTCCGTGACCGCGATCGGTCCGGTCTCTTCTTGAGGTTCTTCCTCGACCGGTTCTTCTTCAACCGGTTCTTCTTCGACTGGTTCTTCTTCTGGGACATCTTCGTTCTGATTGATCGTCACGCCAGAACTTGGCGGCTCGACTGGCGAAGCGTCTTGTTCTCCGAAGTTGAGGTTCTTCACGACATACCAGACGGCCGTCATGAGCAAGAAGGCGACGAGGACGAGCATGACTTTCGGTACCCACCTCGACACGCGGCTCGACGTCTCAGACGCTTTCGAATACGTCTGTTTCCGTGACAACTGCACGGTCGGTTGCGGCTCGATCTTCGGCAAATCTTTCGCGTACGTCTCATACAGCTCGTCGACGTCTAGGCCGAGCGACTCGGCGTACGTCTTGATGAACGCCCGTGCGTAGAACGAACCAGGGAGATTTTTATAATCACCTTCCTCGATCGCGATGATATAGCGCTTTTGAATCTTCGTCGTTTGCTGGATTTGGTCGAGCGTCAGACCGCTCGCCTCACGCCTTTGTTTCAAAAAAGTCCCTAGTTCTGTCACAGGGGTCCACACCTTCCATTCAAATAATTATTCAAACCATTCTGCTTCACGATGCGTCTCTTGCGGGATGATGATCACTTCATCTTGATTGTTGCGCAGCTCGATAATATAGTCAAAGTCCTCGAACACGCAATCGGTGTTCCGGACGTATAGGTCAGGATGTTCAATCACTTTGACGGCCGGCAGACGCATGACTTCTCGAATCAGTTGGCGGTGCCGTTCATCCATCGTCCGTGTCGAGACGGCGCCGTCGATTATGTAGACGTGATCGCCTTCTCGTTCTTCTTCGAATAAAGACGTCCGTACCGTCTGCTTCATGAGCGTCGACGATAAGAACAACCATCGTTTGTTCGCACACACGCTCGCGGCCACAATCGATTCGGTCTTGCCGACACGAGGATTGCCGCGGACGCCGATCAACAAGTGCCGCTCTTCTTTCATCAGTTCGGCGACGAAGTCGACGAGCACACCTAAATCTTCACGTACGAACCGAAACGTCTTTTTATCGTCGTTGTCGTGTTCGATATATCGTCCATGCCGAATCGCGATGCGGTCCCGTAGTTTCGGTCGCCGTAACTTGATGACGGCAATCGCCTCCATTTTTCGAAGGATATGTTCGAGCCGATGGACGTGGTCGGCGGCAGGGGCTTTCAAGAGCATCCCACGGCGTTGCAAGTCGACACCGTTGATCGTCACGATTGAAATTTGGAGCATTCCCATCAGCGAAGCGATATCACCGAGGATACCGGGCCGATTTTGGCAAAGTTCATACTCGAGATACCATTCTTCGAACTTATGATCCATCCCATCCACCCTTTCCGACGCACGTTCGCTACCTTGTTCATTCTAAATTATTTTAGAAGAATTGAAAAGAACTCGTTTTCTGTTTCACGAAGTCGTCACTGCCAACCTCCGTCGATGCGAAGGACGGCACCGGTCATATAGGAGGCATCTTCCGAACAGAGAAACCGGATCGTCTTCGCCACTTCGTCGACATGACCGAGCCGGCCGAGCGGGATCTCCTCGACGGCCTCGTCTTTCGTCTCTTCTACCGTATCATTCATCGGCGTATCTATCCAGCCCGGGGTGACGGCGTTGATGCGCACCCGAAACGGACCGGCCTCGCGGGCGAACGACTTGACGAAGCCGAGCTGCGCCGCTTTCACCGTCGAGTAAAACACTTCTCCAGCGGCCCCGACCTCGCCCCATACGCTCGAGACGACGACGATGTCGAGCGGGCGATCATACGGTTTCGCTTCGACAGCTCGTTGAACGAGGCGTGCGAGTGCACGGACGTGGACACGGTATAGGCGGTCGAGATCGTGAATCGGTTGGTCGACGACGAGGCCGTGGACGTGGTTCCCTGCGACGTAGACGAGACGGTCGAGACGGTCGATTGACGTCATCCACGTTTCGACAGCAGCTTCGTCCTCAAGGTCGCACGTGTCGACACGGGCATCGAGACGTTCCGCTTTCACGAACGACTTGAGCGCGGCGCCATTTCGGTTCGCCTGTAAGATGAGCGTGTCATCGCGAAACGATTTTGCGACCGCTTGTCCAATCGCACCGCTCGCCCCGGTGATGAGCGTCTTCACGGTTTTTTAACGATACAGACGGTCCGTCTGTCCGCTTGGAACAACCGGTCGTACGCAGCATACAAGTCATCAAGCGTGATCGCATCGAGCAACTCAGGCAGCTCGAACATGTTGCCGCCGTTCAGAGCGTATCGAGAAAATTGATTGGCGATGAACTCCGGTGAGTTGAGTGCTTTCAAGAACTGGCCTTTCATCATGCGCTTCTTGCGTTCAAGCGTCGTCTCGTCGAGGACGAGCGGGCGCTCGAGTGCGGTCGTCATCCGCGAGACGAACGAATCGACGTGTGGCGTCTCCATCGACAAGACGGCAAACGCGAACGTCTCTTCCGACGTGTAATCGAACGAGAACGCGTCGTCAATCAAGCCCTCGGCGTAAAGTTCCGCGTACAGTGGGGCCGTCGTGTCGAACAAGGCGTGCATGAGCAGCTCGACGGCGAGTTCTTGCTTCATTCCGTCCGCTCCGGCGCGGGGAACGTCTTTGTAGCCGATCATCACTTTCGGCACCGAGACGTCCATCTCGATGATCCGTTGTGTCGACTTGACGCTCGTCGGCTCTTCGACTCGTTCACGCGCTTGAAGCACCGGTGCTTCGAACGTCTTCGCGGCTTGGTTCGCCTTCACTTGTTCGAGTACGGCATCCGGGTCGATGTTCCCGACGACGAAGAGGACCATGTTGCTCGGGTGGTAAAACGCGCGGTGACAGGCGTACAAGTCGTCGGCCGTAATGTGACCGATCGATTCGATCGTGCCGGCGATATCAATCTTCACCGGGTGTTCGGCGTACATCGCCTCGATCAACCCGAAATAAAGACGCCACCCGGGATTGTCTTGATACATTTGAATCTCTTGACCGATGATGCCTTTTTCTTTCTCGACTGACGCCTCGGTGAAGTAGGGCGTCTGGACGAAATCGAGCAACGTCGTCAAGTTCGCCTCGACGTTCGACGTCGCCCCGAACAAATAAGCCGTCCGGGTGAACGATGTGAACGCGTTCGCCGACGCACCGAGTTGACCGAACTTTTGGAAGACGTCACCATCTTCCTTCTCGAACATCTTATGTTCTAGGAAGTGCGCGATCCCGTCCGGTACCTCGACCCAGTCTTCCGTCTTGAAGCGACGGTCAATCGAACCGTATTTCGTCGTGAACGTGGCGTACGTCTTCTCATATCCGGTTTTCTTCAATAAATAGACTGTCAATCCGTTCTCTAGCACGGTGTGGTGCAACGTTTCGCCGACGTGTGGAAAGTCTATCTTCATGCCGTCCCCCCCTTTAAACAATAAACGGCCGTCAATTCGAGACGGTTCGCCAATGCCGCGACATCATCACGCGTCGTCCGCTCAATGATCGTCATCTCTTCTTCGAGTGAGAACGGACGGATGTCCGAGCCGCTCATCCAAGCGATCAGTTGACGCGGGTTGTCGCCGAGCTGGCGGCGTTGATGGTATAACATCTCTTTCGTCTGTTCAAGTGTCATGTCATCGAAATGACCCGCTTTCAAATCAGCGAGCTGGGCGTCGATGATCTGTTCGGTTTTCGCTTGATTCGAGGCGTCGATCCCGGCGTAGACGAATAACATCCGGCTGAGTGAGCTATATTGAGACGCGGCGTAGTAGGCCAGACTCTCTTTCTCACGGACGTTCATGAACAGCTTCGAGTGCGGAAAACCGCCAAATAAACCATTGAACACTTGCATCCGGACCGCATCTTCGCTTTTCGGGTCGACATCGACCGCATAGGCGAGATGAAGTTTGCTCTGATTGATCGCCTGCTCTTCCTCGAGCCGTTGGAACTCGCGTGCCACCGGTTCTGGATAGGCTCGTTCGAACGGCTCACCGAGTGTCTCAAGCGGTGCGAACGCCTCGGTCACCTGAGCACGGTCGACGTCACCGACGACGTATACGTCGATGCGATCATGTCGAATCATCGACTCGTACGCGGCATACAAGGAGCGCGGGGTCACCGCGTCCAATTGGTCGAGCGTACCGAGTGATGGAATGGCGAGCTCGCCGCCGAGCAACTCTTGAAGCCGTTGTTGGGCGAAGCGCATCTTGTCGTCATAGACCGATTCGATGCGTTGCCGCTGCAACCGCAACTCTTGCTCGACGATCAGCGGTTGAAACGCTCCATCATACGCATTCGGTCGAAGCAAGACTTCCTCTAGCAATTTGATTGCACGTGACAACACCGGTTCACCGACAAGGCCGTCACTGACGACTTCGAGCTGAAACTGGATGACATGTTCTTTTCCGACTTTGGACGCTCCGGCGTACAACGCCGCGTCGTACAGTTCTTCTAGCGGTGTGTGAAACAACTCAATGGACGGATAAGCTTCCGTCGATTTCTCCATGATATATGGCAAGAGCGCACGATCAGCGATCGTCTCTGTCGACAACGGGGCCGAGAATGAGACGAGACACGTCGTCGTCTTGAACTTGTCGGTCGGATAGACCGAATAGTGAAGCTTTTCGCGGAACTGTTCGATGCCTTTCATATCGTGATCTACTCCTTTTTCTTTTTCTGTTTGAACACATCCGCGCCGCGGGCATATTCTTGGTCAGGTACGCCGGCTTTGACGTTGGCGTAACGGGCCGCGGTGAACAAATAATCGCTCAACCGGTTGAAGTAAGGCAGCTGACGAGTGGCGGCCTCGATTTCGACGAGTTCACGTTCGACACGGCGGCAAACGGTACGGGCCACGTGCAAGCTCGCCGAGGCGACACCCCCTCCCGGCAAGATGAAACGCCGCAACGGCGGGCAGTTCGGCTCGAGTTCATCAATCCATGTCTCGAGCTCGGTGACAATGACCAGGTCGACTTGTTTTGGTGGTTCGTTCTGATGCATGAGCTCTGAACCGAGGTCGAACAAGTCGTGTTGAATTTTCGTCAGTTGTGTCCGGAGCGTCTCGTCGGTCTGATGGGCCAAGGCGAGTCCGATGTGACTGTTTAATTCATCAAGCAATCCCATCGCCTCGATTTGAGGATGTACTTTGGAGACACGTCCCCCGATGAGCGACGTCTCTCCTTGATCTCCTCCACGTGTGTACAGTCTCATGGTCATCCCTCCTGTATGGCACAAATGGTGACCCATAGGAGTCACCATTGGCGTTATGTGTCTGGTTGGACGTACGGGAGGCGAATCGTGAACGTCGTCCCTTCGCCGAGCACACTCGAGACGGTGACCGTCCCGTGATGGGCATCGACGACGTTCTTGACGATGGCGAGTCCGATCCCCGTCCCCGTCTTGCCGCCGCTCGTACGTGCCTTGTCAGCTTTGTAGAACCGTTCGAACACGAACGGCAAGTCTTCTTTCGGAATACCACTGCCCGTGTCGGTCAGTCGAATCACGACTTCTTCCGGTTCTGCGACGGCGTCGAGTCGGATCGTACCGCTGTCCGTATGGGCGATGGCGTTTCCGATCAAGTTCGTGAACACTTGCTCGAGGCGATCGCCGTCCGCCTCGATGAATCGGTTCGGTGCGGTCGTTTCGAGCACGATTCCTTTTTCGTTTGCCATCTGTTTGAACTTGCGCATGACGCGTGGTAAAAATTCACCGAAGTCGAGCTCCGTGAACTGCATCGTCTCTTTGCCGGACTCGATCCGGGCCAAGTCGAGCAAATCGTTGACAAGACGCGCCAACCGGAGCGACTCGTCATAGATGATCGATGCGAACTCTTTCGTCGCGTCGTCGCTCTCGGTCATCCCGTCGATGATCGCCTCCGAGTAACCTTGCAGCGTCACGAGCGGCGTCCGTAATTCATGACTGACGTTCGCCACGAAGTCGGTCCGCATCTTGTCGAGGCGGTGGCTCTCGGTCGTGTCCCGAATGACGACGACGGCCCCTTCGAAATCTTCCTCGCCGAGGAGCGGGGTGACGGTCAACGTGTAGTAATGTTCATCCCGTTTCACTTCGATCGTCTTCTCCGGCGCCCCATCGACAACGTCTTTGTAAAGTGACAAAACGACGTCATGCGGTTGTCCGTCGATGAACAACGGGTCGGCCTGCGGGTTCGTCACGATGACGTTCGCGTGGCGGTCGAGCGTGATGACGCCGTCCGCCATCGAGCGTAAAATCGAGGCGAGTTGGAGCCGCTCTCGATCGAGCGCGTTGACGTACGTCGCGAGTTGACTGCTCATCGCATTGAACGAACCTGCTAGTTGACCGATTTCGTCGTGCGTCCGTTGTTCGAGCCGCAAATCGAATTGACCTTCGGCCGTCTTGTTGACGGCATCACGCATCTCGCGGAGCGGTGCCGTGATACGGGTCGACAAGAAGAAAGCGAACACGGTCGTCGCAATGATCGCCGAGGCGACCGTCCAAAAGATGATCGTCCGAGCGCCCTCGTTCGCACTTGAGATCGCATCGAGCGGCTCAATCAAGTAGAGCGTGTACTCGCCCGTCTCGAGTGTGAACGTCGTCCGATACGCCAAGGCGGCTTGGTCGTCGAATGAAGAGAAGTTCCCGATCGCGGTCTCACCGACCGACTGATATGGCTCCCACGCTTGGCGTCCAAGCTCCGTCATCAATCCGTCGACTTCCGTTCCGAAGTTGGAGCGGACGGAACCGTTCTCTAATATATAGTTTGCGCCGTACACCTCGATGATTTGGTCGACCGTCCGAGACGCATCCCCTTCTTGAAGCAGGACGGACTGGACTTGTCCACCGAGCTTGGCCAAGTGTCCCCGCTCCTGGTCGATATGGAACGAGTTGAAAAACTCGAGCATAAGGACGGAAACGATGAACAAGACGAGGCTGACGAGAACAAGAATCGTCAGCCATAGTTTCGTGACGATGCTATTGCGGCGAACCATCACTCACTGACGACTTCGAACTTGTAGCCGACGCCCCATACCGTTGTGATCATTTGGGCCGCATCTGGCGAGACGCGGTTCAACTTCTCGCGAAGGCGCTTCACGTGCGTATCGACCGTCCGAAGATCTCCGAAGAATTCATAGTTCCACACTTCTTTTAAAAGTTGCTCGCGTGAAAACACTTTATCGACTTGTTTGGCGAGGAAGAACAACAACTCATACTCTTTTGGCGTGAGTGCGATCTCTTCTCCATCGACGGTGACACGGTGCGCATCGTTATCAATCGTCAAATGCGGGAACACGATCAAGTCTTTTGACTTTTCTGATGTGCGCATAAATTTCGTCGTCCCCGAGCGTCGAAGGAGTGCTTTGACGCGCAACACGACTTCACGCGGACTGAACGGCTTGACGATATAATCATCCGCGCCGACCTCGAACCCTTGAACCCGGTCGATTTCTTCGCCTTTCGCCGTCAACATGATGACCGGTGTCGCTTTCGATTTCCGGAGCTCGGTACATACTTCGATCCCGTCCATCTTCGGCATCATCAAATCGAGCAAGATGACATCGTAGTCCCCATCGAGTGCGTAGCGCAACGCTTCTTCCCCGTTCGTCGCTTCATCAATGATGTACTGTTCACGTTCGAGATACATCTTTAACAGTCGACGGATTCTTTCCTCGTCGTCGACCACTAGAATTCTTGTTTTATCAGCCATCCACTTAAACCTCCTAGAGAACCATTGCAAGATGTAGCGAATGTTGCACAATTGTGAACATTTCGCTCTCTTTCATAACTATACCACTCTATTATTTGGCTTCACAACGATGAGTTGTATGCCCTTACGAAAAAAGAAGCCACCGAAGTGACTTCTTTCATTATGCGTACGAATGCAGTCCCGCGATGACGAGGTTGACGAACACGAGGTTGAACATGATGACGGCAAAGCCGCCGACGCAAAGCCACGCCGCTTTCGTCCCCGTCCAGCCGCGTTGGATCCGCATATGGAGGTAATAAATATAGATGAGCATCGTGATGAGCGCCCACACTTCTTTCGGGTCCCAGCCCCAGAATCGGTTCCAGGCGATTTGCGCCCAAATCATCGCGAAGATGAGACCTCCGAGGATGAACACCGGAAGACCGATCGCGACCGAGCGATAGCTGATCTCATCGGCGAGATCAAGGCTTACTTTTTTCGCGAGCGGTTGGAGCGACTCAGCGATCCGTTTCCGCAAGATGACGAAGCGGAGCAACACGTACAAGACGAGTCCCGCGATGACAGACCAGAGGAGCGTGTTCAGCTTCAACGTGTTGATGAGATTCGGGAGTTCAAGCGACAATCCGCTCGCACCCGATACGAGTTGAGCTCCTTCCGGCACGAACAAGATTGGCATGAAGTACTCATACGTCTCCTGTCCACCACGGTCATTCGTGAACTCGACGACACCGCCAGCACCGATGCCTTTGAACAGCATCGACACGAGAATGAAGCCGAGCGTACAGACGAGCACGAACATCGTCACTTCAAGCCACGTCCGTGATTTCGAACGCTCACGCATCGACGTCTCGTTTAAGAGGAAGATGAGTCCTGACGCGAAGCTGATGGCGAGAATGCCTTGACCGAGCGCGGCCGTCGTGACGTGGATCTTCAACCAGACACTGTTCAAGGCCGGGATGAGCGGTGCGACGTCGCTCGAGAACATCGAAGCGAACGCGATGACGAGCAACGCCACCGGCATGGCGAACAATCCGAGCACGTCATTTTTGTAAATCCCGTACACGACGAGGAAACCGAGCACCATCATCATGCCGAAGAACGTCGTGTATTCATACAAGTTCGATACCGGCGCATAGCCGACACCGGCCCAGCGCATAATAAAGTAGCCTGTCTGGGCGATAAAGCCGATCACAGCCAAGATGAACGCGATCTTGCCGTACGGGACGCGGTTGACGTTTCGGTCTTTGCGCATCCCGCTGACCGCGATCGTGAACAACACGGTCGCGACGGCGTATAAAATGAACGCGATGAGGAGCAGACGACTGCTCCATTGAATCCATTCCATTAAGATTCCCCTCTTTCATTTGTTGAGTTGGCATCTGTCTGTTTCTCAAACATCGCCTGGTCTTCCCAAATCGGCAGTCCCGCCTTCTCAAGAAGCGGTGATACTTCACGGCGAAGCGACGATGGGTTTTTGTTCGTGAAGCCTGCGACGAGCACGTCCGAGTCGTCATGACGTCGAATCCATACACGACGGTGTGGCCAATACATCCCCATCACGATCCCGATCATGAAAATCGTCCCGCCGACAATGAGAATCGGATACGTCGAGTCACTCTTGACCCGGAGGCCACTCGTACTCGCCAACTCTGTCCCCGCGAACTGGATGGCGTAGCGGTTGTTTTCATCGGCGACGTTCATGCGGATGCCGATCAAATTCGTTTCGGTCGTCCCTTCCGGTGTATCGACCACGAAGAAGAAGGCCGGATTGAGCGCCCGCGGCGATTTCGTGTCCGGCTCACCGTTTCGAATTTCAAAATCAGGATACAAATCTCGAAGCGACACGGCTACTTCACCGAGCTCGTACGTCGTCTCCGGGTCGTTCATGTCGACCGTGAACGGTCCGTAAATGTCGCCCGTCTCTTTGTCACCGACACTGAACGACATCGATAAGAATTCCGGACGACTCGAATACTGCTCTTGATACACTTCGTATTTGTCGAACTTGAACGGATGGTTCACTTTCGTCGAGCCGGTCTCGACTTCTTCAAGGCGAGGCGAACCGTCTTCGTTCGTCCCGGCTTTCTTAAACAGCGTCAACTCCGTCTCATAGTTTTTCGGGACGGCGCCGACCTTCTCGATCGCCTCGGCGAACTTGGCGTCTTCTTCATTGTTTTCCGGGTCGTACATCTCGAGGATGAACTGGTCGTTCCGGAGATAATATTCGTCCCCGGTCGCTTCTAGCGCGACCGTATCCCCTTCACGCACCCATTCAAGCGTATCGGTATGGAACGCTGGGAAGACGCGAAGCATCGCCCCTATGAAGAAGATGACAAGACCAACGTGGTTGACGTAAGGACCCCAACGACCGAAGCGGTGTTTCTCGGCGAGAAGCGCGTCCCCGTCTCGTTTGACGCGGTAACGTTTCGCTTTGAGCGACTGTTCCATCATATCGATCTGTGCTTCCGTACCGCCGCCTTCTCCAATCAATCGTTGTCCGCGCATGAACCGTTCCGTGCGACGGACCGGTTGATACTTGAGCGCCTTGTAGAGCGGTACAAACCGATCGATTGAAGCGACGATGAGCGATAACGTCAGCATGACGATGAGACTGATGTACCACCATGATGTATACAAGTTATGGAAACCGAGCGAGTAATAGATCGTCCCTGCCGTCCCATACTCTTGCGTATAGTATTGACTCGCCGGCAACTGCTGCGGAATGTACATCTCCTGAGGGAAGATCGTACCGACCGCCGAACCGACGATGATGAGCCCGATCAACCAGAGCCCGACTTTTACCGATGCAAAAAAGCTCCAAACACGGTCAATCCATGACTTCGGACGTCGCTTCGATCGCAAATCGGCGCCGTCGTATTTCATATCTAGCATATGTGCGCCCCCCGTTCCCTTACAATGACTTCTCGGCCAACTCCATCAGTTTCTCTTTCGTGAGTTCACCTTCGTATTTCTCGATCACTTTGCCGTTCTCGTCGATGACGAACGTCACGGGCAAGTTATAGATGCCGTACGCCTTCTCGACTTCACTCCGTGTGTCCATCAAAATCGGATAGTCGAGTTCGACGCCGAGGTCGTTCACGAAGTTGTCGACACGCAGCGGTGTCTCACCGACGTTGACGGCCCAAAAATCGACGCCCATGTCTTGAAGCGCATCGTAGTTCGCTTGAACGACCGGCATCTCTTTTTTACACGGCTCACAGAACGTGCCCCAGAAGTTCAACAGGAGCCCTTTGCCTTCATATGTTTCGCGCTCAACCATCGTCGCACCGTCCAGACTGACGAGCTTAAAGTTCGGCGCGTCGTCTCCGGCCGCGACGCGTCCGTCACTCCCGGCCTGCTCGATCAACTGCATGATGACGACCGCACCGGCGAACAGCACCATCGTCATGACCATCAACCGCCAAAACGACCGTTTTTTCTTGTGGGCCATCGCTTGTTGCATGCGGTCACCCGATTTCGACTCTTTCGTCATGATTGCTCACACCTTCCTTCAGTTGCTATTGTACTGAAAAAACAATAAAAACGCACATTAACAGACTTTTTTCATTGTTTTGTCACACAATCTCCACAATCAAAAAAATCATCCCTCTCAGGACGATTTTTTGATTGTCATTTTCTCTTTTTCTTGCCACGCGTTTCAGGCGGAACCGTCGGGTTAGCGAGCTCACGAAGTTTCGACACTTCTTTACGTGACAACTCGCGCCATTCGCCCGTCGTCAAGCCGTCGAGCGTCAAGAAACCGAACTGTTCGCGCTTCAACTTGATCACTTCTGACCCGATCGCTTCGAACATACGGCGCACTTGGCGATTATGGCCTTCCGAAATGATGAGTTCGACGATTGCCGTGTTCTTCTTATGGTCGACCGACTTCATACGCACTTTCGCGCTGCTCGTCTTGTAGCCGTCATCGAGTTCGACGCCTGATTCCAGCTCTTTGATGGCGATGTATGACGGGATGTTTTTCACTTTCGCGACATAACGTTTTGGAATCTTGAACTTCGGATGCGTCATCAAGTTCGAGAATTCGCCATCGTTCGTCAACAAGATCAATCCTGTCGTGTTGTAATCGAGACGACCGACCGGGAAGACACGTGCCCCTGGCGGTACGAGGTCCGTGATGACTTTACGTCCTTTATCGTCCTCGACTGTCGAGACGTAGCCGCTCGGTTTGTAGAGCACGTAATACACGTGCTCTTCTTGTTCGATTTTGACACCGTCCACTTCGACTTCTGACTTCGGTCCGACTTTCGTTCCGAGTTCGCGGACGACTTTTCCGTTGACACGGACCCGTCCATCGAGAATCATTTCTTCTGCTTTACGCCGTGAGGCGACACCTGCTTGGGCAATTACTTTTTGTAAACGTTCCATCAATTAATCCTTCTCCAATCTTTCTTGCGAATGACGTGCCGGCTCTGCGAAGAACAAATCGCCTTCGTCCGAGAGCTCGTCTTCAAATGTTAATGGCGGCAATTCATCGAGCGAGTTGAAACCGAAATGGTCGAGGAAATGCTCCGTCGTCCGATACAGTTTGGCCCGGCCGAGCGTCTTCGCCCGTCCGGCCGACTCGATGAGCCCTTTCGAGAGCAACGTATGAATGACACGTTCGACTTTGACACCGCGTACTTCTTCGATGTCGGCCCGTGTCACCGGTTGCTTGTAGGCGATGATGACGAGCGTCTCCATCGCCGCACGCGACAGCGCCTGTTCAGCCATCGTTCCGACGTATCGCTGAATGTATGGGGAGACGTCCGGGATCGTCACGAGCTTATATACGCCCGCCGACTCGATCAACTGGAACGGTCTCCCTGAGTTCGTGAACGAGGCCTCGAGCTTCTTCAACTGTTCACGAGCAGCCGCTTCGGAAATGTCGAGCGTCTCAGCGAGCGCCCGCACTTCCATGCCTTCGTCACCGACGACGAACAGCAAACTTTCAATGATCGTTTCATAAGACAACAACGGCCTCATCCCTTTCCTTTGACGTTTCGACGAATGAGATCTCGATATCACGGTCGACTTGTGTCGTCGTCACGACGCGCAATTTGATCAGTTCAAGGAGCGCCATGAACGTGACAACGAGATCAGAGACGTCTGGCCGCTCCTCGAAGAAGGCGAAAAACGACGTTCTCCGCTCCGATGAGACGTGATCGTGCAGACGCGCCATCTGTTGTTCGAGCGTCCGCGTCTCCCGTTGAATCGTCTTCTTCCGGCGTTCTTTCCAACGCTTGCGTTCGACCATCTTCGAATAGGCGTGTAACAAGTCAGAAAAGTTGAGCGGTCCGTCATACGGTTGAACGTGTTCAGCCATGTAGCGGGTCAAATCTTCGCCTGGACGGCTGTAAAGCTCGAGCCGTTGTTCTTCTTGTTCACGCATAAAGACGACTGCTTCCTTATAGGCTTTATATTCAATCAGTTGACGAATCAACCCTTCCCGTGTCGGTTCTTCGGCAAAATCCGGGATGTCGTCTTCTTCGACCGGCACCGGCGGCAACAGCTGCTTACTCTTCAATTGGAGTAGCGTCGCAGCCATGACCAAGTACTCACTCGCAACGTCGAGTTCAAACTTTTGCATTGTGCGGATGAAGGCGACATACTGGTCCGTGACTTCTGCGACAGAGATGTCGACGATGTCGAGCTCCATCTTTCCGATCAAGTGGAGCAACAGGTCGAGTGGTCCTTCGAACGTATCGATTTTGACATTGTACGCTTCCATAGAGACACCTGCCATTTTACATTTTTGCGCTTTAGTATAACATGTTTTGTAGTACAGCGACTATGAAAGGAGAAATTTGATGTGACTACCCCTTTTATACATTATACGCTCTTGTTCGAATGCCATGCCGATTATTTTGAATGTCACGAAGTACTCGAGGAAGCTTGGCAGGACGGGAATCGCAAACAAATCGGTTACGCCGCACTCATTCAGTACGCTGTCGCCCACTATCACGCCCGACGCGGCAACGAGGCCGGGGCGAAGAAAAGCATCGAGGCGTTGAAACGTAAACTTGCCCTCGCCTCAGACGAATTGGAGATGCTCGGTATCGACGTGCCACGGTTCGCGCGTGATTTGGAACGCTGGCCGTTGCCGAACGAACTTCCGTTAAACGAAGCGACGCGTACGAACATCGAATGTTTGAAACCGACGTTCGGACCGACCGACCTGACTTTCGAACAGCTCGTCCACAAACACATTTATCGAGACCGTACCCCGGTCGTCAATGAACGGCTGCTCGCCATCGAGCAACGAAAAAAAGCTAGGCGCTGAGCCTAGCTTTTTTAAATGGCCACTTGATTCCATTTGTCGAGCAACTCACCCGTCTTGCCTTGTCCGACGAGCGTCAAGTCAAGCGGGAGAAGGTTCCGGGTCTCATCGAGCAGCTCATACGACCGCTTCTCGCCTCGGAACGATGGCGACAGGGCGATGTGCAAAATATGCATCGTCGTCTCGTGTTGCTCCATTCCGATTATGCCGACAAAGTCTTCCCCGACTTTCCATAAGTAAAGGAAACGGGCCGGGTCCTCTTCGTAAGCCCGAACGAGCTGTAACAATGCGAGCGGAGATTTATCGCTACATGAGAACGCGAGTAAACCCATCGCTGTCTTTTCATACGATTGTTTATATTTCACCAGCATCGCTGGTTTCACCACCTTTAGTCATTCAAGTTTCACGAAGTGAAGACGTGAGAGACATGGCTCATTGTGCCATAACGGTCAGACGAAAATCAATTCTCGTCCCATACTTTGACTTCAGCCATTTTTGTTCCTTGGCGAAGCTTGACCGCGTGCTCGAGGCCAGACGTCACTTTCCCGAATACCGTGTGGACGCCGTCCAAGTGCGGTTGTGGCTCATGAACGATGAAGAATTGTGATGAACCCGTGTTGCGGCCGGCGTGTGCCATCGAAAGCGAGCCTGCCTCATGCTTGTAAGGGAACGAAGTCGACGTCTCGCATGGGATCGTCTTACCCGATCCGCCCATGCCCGTACCGTCCGGACATCCGCCTTGGCTCACGAAGCCAGGGATGACACGGTGGAACGTCAAGCCGTTATAGAAACCACGGTTCGCAAGTTCCTCAAAGTTGTCGACCGTAATCGGTGCAGCGTCATGGAACAAGTCGAATTCAATCATTTCACCGTTCTCAAGTTTCATCGATCCTTTTTTCATCTACAAAAACCCCTTTATGTTCATATAGTCATTAATTGCTCACATTGCCCATTCTATCAAAAAAATACGTCTGTCTCCACTGTTTTGTGGAAACAGACGTTCTGACTTACTGAATGACCGCGTGAATGAGCGGTCGCGCTTCAGGCTTAGTGTCTCCGATCGTGTACGCGTGATCCATCCGTTCGAGCGCAGAAGACATGTCTTCGATGTTCGAGCGGAGGACGGCGATGACGTCGCCAGCCTCGACTTTATCGCCGACTTTTTTCTCGAGCGTGATGCCGGCCGCGAAATCGATTTGGTCGTCTTTCGTCGCTCGTCCGGCACCGAGTAGCATCGCTGCGACACCGACCTCATCCGCGATGATCGATTCGACATAACCCGCCTGCTTCGCGACGAACGTCGTTTCGAATTTCGCTTGCGGGAGCTTCGTCACGTCATCGACGAGCGAGGCGTCACCGCCTTGTGCCGCGACGAACTGGCGGAACACTTCCAAGGCGTGCCCGTCCGCGATGCGCTTGTCTAGGTCAGCGTATGCTTCATCGAACGTCGGGTAGAAACCGCCAAGGACAGCCATATGACCGGCAATCGTCAAGGCGATCGTCTTCAAGTCTTCGACGTCTTTCCCCGACAACACTTCGATTGCTTCTTTCACTTCATTGGCGTTCCCGACTTCGAATCCGAGTGGTTGGTCCATATCCGTGATGACAGCGACCGTCTTGCGGCCGACGTTTTTCCCGATGGCAACCATCTCTTCAGCGAGCGCTTTGGCATCGTCGAACGATTTCATGAACGCACCCGATCCCGTCTTGACGTCTAAGACGATGCTGTCGGCTCCGGCCGCGATCTTCTTCGACATGATCGAGCTCGCGATGAGCGGGATTGATTCGACCGTCGCCGTAACGTCACGAAGCGCGTAAAGACGCTTGTCGGCCGGCGTCAAGTTGCCGGTCTGACCGATGATCGACATCTTAATATCGTTCACTTGTTTCGTGAACTGTTCTTCCGTCAACTCGACGTTGAACCCTGGGAACGACTCAAGCTTATCGATTGTCCCACCCGTATGTCCGAGGCCGCGACCACTCATCTTCGCGACCGGGATACCGATCGAAGCGACGAGCGGTGCGACGATCAAGCTGATCTTGTCACCGACACCGCCGGTCGAGTGTTTGTCGACTTTTTTGCCTTCGATGTTCGAGAGGTCGATGACGTCTCCTGACTTGACCATCTCCATCGTCAATGAAGCTGTCTCTTTTTCCGTCATCCCGTTGAAATAGATCGCCATCGAGAGTGCCGACATCTGATAGTCCGGGATCGTCTCGTTCGTGAATCCTTCGACGACGTAGCGAATCTCTGCCTCATTCAATTCTCCACCGTTACGTTTCTTTAAAATCAAGTCGACCATACGCATAAGTTTCGTCCTCCTAGTTATGTTTTCTACGGATTGTTAAGTTGTCACATACTCTTGATCGTGCCACGTACGAGTGACAAGAAGTCTTGGCGGACACGTTCCGTCGTCTCGATGACTTCTTCGTGGTTGAGCGGTTGATCCAAAATACCGGCCGCCATATTCGACACACACGAAATACCGAGGACACGCATATCAGAGTGGCGTGCGACGATGACTTCTGGAACTGTCGACATCCCGACGACGTCGCCGCCGAGAAGACGAGCCATCTTCACTTCGGCCGGCGTCTCGTAAGTCGGACCCGTGTTCCCGAAGTAAACTCCTTTTTGGACCGAGAGGCCGAGGTCTGAGGCGACGCGCTCTGTCAAAGCCACGAGCTCTTTATCGTACGCTTCTGACATGTCAGGGAACCGTGTCCCGAATTCACTCGCGTTCTTACCAATGAGCGGACTCGTCCCGAAGAAGTTGATATGATCTGTGATAATCATGAGATCTCCCGGATTGAACGACTCGTTACACGCACCGGCAGCGTTCGTGACGATGAGCGTCTCAACACCAATCAATTTGAGGACACGGACCGGGAACGTCACTTGTTCCATCGAATAGCCTTCATAGAAATGGAAACGGCCTTGCATCGCGACGACGCGTTTTCCTTCAAGGTCACCGAACACGAGTTGACCGGCGTGGCCTTCGACCGTCGACACCGGGAAATGCGGGATGTCTTCGTACGGGATGGCGACCGGATTTTCAATCTCGTCGGCGAGCACACCGAGACCTGATCCGAGAATCAAGCCGATTTCTGGTGTTCCGTTCATGCGTTCCTGTAAAAATGCTTTCGTTTCGTTCCAATTTACCATGAGTAAATCCTCCTCAAATTTCGTTTAAGAAACTATTTCCGATTGATGGTGCCTCAACGTCAAAGTTGTCTGCGACCGTGGCGCCGATGTCGGCGAACGTGCCGCGAATACCGAGATCGACCGCTTGTGACGCCTGATGGTGTACGACGAGCGGCACGTATTCACGAGTATGGTCCGTACCTGGGTGCGTCGGGTCGTTTCCATGATCGGCGGTGATGATGAGCAAATCGTCTTCACGCAACTTCTCGAACACTTCCGGCAAACGGGCATCGTACTCTTCGAGCGCGACAGCGTAACCTTCCGGATCCCGGCGATGACCGAAGAGCGCATCAAAGTCGACAAGGTTCAAGAAACATAGACCTTCGAAATCCTCATCGAGGGCTTCCACAAGTTTGTCCATCCCGTCCATGTTGGATTTCGTGCGCACGGCTTTCGTCACACCTTCACCGTCGTAAATGTCGCTGATTTTGCCGAGGGCGATGACGTCTTTCCCGGCTGTCTCGAGCGTGTTCATGACCGTCTTGCCGAACGGCTTCAATGCATAGTCATGTCGGTTAGACGTCCGGACCCAAGCCCCAGGCGTCCCGAGGAACGGACGAGCGATGATGCGACCGAGCATGTACGGGTCTTCACGCGTGATGTCACGGGCGTATTCACAGATGCGATACAGTTCTTCAAGCGGCACGACTTCTTCGTGCGCGGCGATTTGTAACACCGAGTCAGCTGACGTGTATACGATGAGTGCCCCTGTCTTCACATGTTCTTCACCGAGCTCATCCAAGATTTCCGTACCTGACGCCGGCTTGTTGCCGATAATGTCACGCCCGCTAAACTCTTTGAGTCGATTGATCAAATCATCCGGGAACTCCTCGAACACGCGAAACGGCGTGTCAATATGAAGGCCCATGATTTCCCAGTGTCCTGTCATCGTGTCTTTCCCGGCCGAAATCTCTTCCATCCGTCCGTAAGCACTCGGTGTGGCCGACGGCTCGATCCCGGCAATCGGTTTAATGTTCGAGAGGCCGAGTCGTCCCATGTGCGGCATATTCAACCCGCCATGCTCGCGGGCAATATGACCGAGTGTGTCCGAACCGACATCACCGAACTGGTCGGCATCTGGAGCTTCTCCAATCCCGACCGAATCCATGACGACCAGAAAAATACGTTTAAATTTCTTCACAAAAAGTTCCTCCTTTAAAGTGGTTACGCACGAGGGTGATGCTTGCGATAAACATCATGGAGCCGTGCCTTGTTGACATGGGTGTAAACTTGGGTCGTGGAGAGGTCAGCGTGCCCAAGCATCTGTTGAATGGCACGCAAATCGGCACCGTTCTCAAGAAGGTGCGTCGCGAACGAGTGCCGGAGCACATGCGGCGTGATTTCTTTTTGAATGCCGGCTTCTTTCGCGCGCCGTTTGATCATCTTCCAAAACCCTTGGCGACTGAGACGGCCACCGCGCCCGTTCAAGAACAGCGCCTCGGTCTCACGACCGCCGATGCCGTTACGGGCTTGCTGGATGTATCGCTCAACAAAACTTTGGGCGACGGACGAGACCGGGATGATGCGAGCGCTCTCACCTTTCCCTTCACACTGTAGATACCCCAATTCGAACTGTAAATCATCCAAATCGAGTCCAAGAAGTTCACTGACACGCATACCCGTACCGTAGAGCAGTTCGAGCATGGCCCGGTCCCGAAGTGCGAGCGGGTCGGACGTCGGAACGCTGTCAAGCAAACGCTCGACTTCTTCTTGCGACCACGTATCCGGCAACTGCCGCTCCGCTTTCGGGGTCTCAAGATAGAGCGCCGGGTCCGTCGAAGCCCCGTTCGTCATCTTCAAGTAATGATGAAACGTGCGGATGGAGCTGACAGCACGTCGCAGCGACGAGGCGGCCCGACCCGCCTGAGATAATTCTTCCATATGTTTGACGATATGGGCGCGTGTGACTTCATTCCAATCGGTCACCCCGAGTTGCGTCAACGTCGATAAGTATTGGGTCAAATCGCTCGCATAGGCTTGTCTCGTGTTCGATGACATTCGTTTTTCAACGGTCATATACTGTAAAAATGACTCGACTTGCGAACGCATGACACTCCCCTCCTTCCTTGCTACACCTGAATACGCTTACATCATATCACTTATGTAAACCGTTGTGAAGACGTCTGACCTCATTTTTTTGAAGCATTTTTGTGACGAACTTCAGTGATATTTTTGAACGTTCAAATGAGCAAATCGTTCCAGCTGTTCGCAGAGTTTGCTACACTGAATCCGATACGTTCATTCCTTCTATCCGATACCGGATGATGGATCGGGATACAGGTAATCATCACACGCATGAGATTGGAGAACCGCCATGAAAATTGACCACATCGCCCTATGGGTACAAGACATCGAACAGATGCGCCGCTTCTATGAGACATATTTCGAGGCAAAGTCAAATGATCGTTACAAAAATGAACAGAAACAATTCACTTCCTACTTCTTGACGTTCCCCGACTCTGCATGCCGGCTCGAGCTGATGCATCGGACCGATGTCCAAGAAAGCGGACGTGAAACGCTCGGTTATACGCATATCGCCTTCAGCCTCGGCAGCAAAGCAGCGGTCGAGGCGCTCACGGCCCGCCTACAAGAGGACGGCTACCCGCTCCTCGACGGACCACGCATGACAGGCGACGGTTACTATGAGAGCGTCATGCTCGACCCCGAACAAAACAAACTCGAACTGACCATTTAAGGAGTCGAGTTTAAGTCGAGAGGAGGCCGGTTTCAATTGCGGGAAGAGCCTTGACTCTCCGACGCCATCCGTTTCCCTGTGTATAAGATTCTCGTCGCTGGGCAGCCCGATTACTTGAAAGCCCATGCCGCTTCACTCGCCGAGCCATTCATGGACCGTGTCACCGGCATGTTCACCGCCGCCGTATTGGCCCGTTACTTGTCGCACTAAAAAACGACCAGTCGCTTCGTGAGCGGCTGGTCGTTTGTGTTCATCCATTGATGACGGCTTTATGGCCTTCTAGCGTGACACCTTTCGCTTGGCACACTTTACAGATGCCGTGGAACGTCAAGCGATGGTCTTTAATTAAAAATTCATATTTGCTTTCGACTTTTTTCTCTACGTCGACGAGCAGATCTTCCATGATCTCCTCGACCGATCCGCACTCGACACAGACGAGGTGATGGTGCGAATGGTTCGCCCCTTCCGGTCTGAGGTCAAAACGGGCGACGCCGTCACCGAAGTTGACTTTGTCGACGACACCGAGCTCGGTCAACAACTCGAGCGTCCGATATACGGTCGCGAGACCGATTTCTGGTGCGATGCCTTTGACGAGCATGAAGACGTTTTCCGCACTCAAATGGTCCGTTTCGTTCTCAAGTAGAATTCGAACCGTCGATTCACGTTGCGGTGTCAGTTTATATCCTTTGGCGCTCAACTGCTGTTTGATCCGTTCAATTCGCGTTTCCATAAGGCGCCCCCTCTTTGCATAATTCACTATTCAAAGCATACCGAAATTCGGCACGATTATCAAATTAAAATGATTCCTATGTAAGTGTACCATATGGCACCCTAGATTAGAATCATTTTAATTTAGACAATTGCCACCATTGGATCGCCATGATCGTCTTCGCGTCGGTGATGCGGCCGCTCGTGAGAAGGTCGACCGCCTCGGCGAACGTATATCGTTCCACTTGGAGGAACTCATCCTCATCGAGGTTCATCTTTCCGGCCGTCAGTCCGCGAGCGACGAACACGTCCACGCGTTCGCTACAGAAACCTGGCGCCCCGTAAAATGAGAAGATTTTCTCGAGCGCCTCTGCCTTGTACCCGGTCTCTTCCTCGAGCTCACGGTGCGCACTCGCGAGCGGCTCTTCGCCGACTTCAAGTTTACCGGCCGGGATTTCAAGCGACATCGACTCGAACGCTTTTCGATACTGCTCGACGAGGACGATGCGGTCGTCTTCATCAATGACGAGCACCGCGACGGCACCGTTATGATACACCAGTTCTCGGACCGATGTGCCGCCGTTCTGGAGCTCGACGACATGCTTTTCGACGTTAAAGATTTTTCCTTCATAGATGACTTCCCGTTCAATCGTTTTCTCGACCATATGTATATACTCCTCACTTTTTGCTTTATACTTTGATTATGAGTGAAATGAATAGACGGAACAAGGAGGAATTATTCATGGCAGAACTAGGGCTTGGCACGATGTCCATCTTGAAACATGGTGAAACGGAAGGGGAAGCGATTTTAGAAGCAGCCTATATCGCCGGGATTCGTCACTTCGACACCGCTGACGTCTATGACCGATACAAAGTCGAGAAACTCGTCGGTTCGACGTTCGCCTCTCGTCGCGAAGAACTGTTTTTAACGAGTAAAGGCGGCAACGAAATAACGTCCGACGGGATGCGCTGGAACCCCCGCGCTTCTTATCTGGAACGAGCGCTCTCAGGTTCGCTCGAACGGTTGCAGACCGACTATTTAGACCTCTATTACGTCCACGGCGGTACGATAGAAGATGATATCGACGAGACGATCGCGTTTATGCGTGAACAGAAACAGCGCGGCGTCATCCGCCAAATTGGTCTGTCGTCCATCCGTCCGAACGTCATCCGCTATTGGCTCGAGCACGGCGAGCTCGACGTCTTGATGACGCCTTACTCGCTGTTAGACCGTCGCGTCGAGTCGCTCGACCTCGACGTCCCGATCGTCGGCCGCGGTCCGCTCGCCAAAGGGCTGTTGACCGAAGAATGGTCCGAACGCTTGGGTGAGAAAGGATTTGAGTCTTGGAACGAGGACGAGTTGCGCGACCTGTTGCCGACGTTGCCAAAGCCGATCCAAGCGTACGCGCTTGCCGCGGCGAGACGAACGTGCGCCGTCGTCTTGCCAGGGGCATCGTCTGTCGAACAGTTGAACGAGACGATTGCCGCTGACCGACATCGAATCGAAGAGCATGTGCTCGACGACTTGCTCGCACGATTGCCGGTACATCCCTACACAAAACATGCGACCTGATCGTCAGGTCGCATGTTTATCGCGTTGCTTCATTTGTTCGATGGCCCAGTCGGCCCAACCCGCATAGTTCTCCATCATCCGAATGGCATACTCGCTCGTCAACAAGTAACCGAGCGTATCGTCTTTCGATTGATGGGCTTCTTGAAAGGCACGGATTTGCTGGGCGACTTGTTCGTGATGGGCTTTCGTCTCCTCGACGTAACGGATCGCTTCTTCGAGCGGGAGCAGTTGAAGCAAGCTCACCCGGAGCAGATTCTCATCTTTCATCTTCGGTTGGAACGATGTCGGTTGTCTAAGCCAGTCAATCAACTCTTGCCGACCTCGTTCGGTGATTGAATAAATCTTTTTGTCAGGCAAGTCGTGTTGCGTCACATGTTCGGACGAGACGAGCGCCTCGTCTTCCATCTTCAACAGCTCCCGATAAATCTGTGTATGATGGGCGTGCCAAAAGTGAATCATTTGTGCTTTGAACGTCGCGTTCAAGGCATAGCCGGTCGCAGGCTGATGGGTCAACAACCCGAGTAGTGCATGACGTAACGCCATAACCATCACCTATCCCTTGCGTTCTATTTTCTAAAGTGTATCACATATTCATGATTGACCGAGAACGCCAATCGGTTGACGGACGACGGAAAGACACAGACAATGAGATGGAAAGGGGAGATTTCTCATGAAACCGATTCAATCAGATCAACAATTCCAAGAAGCGATCCAACATAACGGAATGGTCATCTTCACGACATCATGGTGCCCGGATTGCCGCCGCCTCGACATGTATGTCGACGAGCTCGTCAAAGATTATCCACAGTTCAACTGGTACGTCGTCGACCGCGACGAATTACCGGACTTGTCGGACACGCAAGAAGTTCGCGGCATCCCGTCGTTGCTCTTCTATCAAGACGGTGTGAAACAAGAACACCTTCACTCGGCACACGCCAAGACAGAGATGCAAATCCGCTCGTTCCTCGACACGTTGAACGCATGAACGACAAGACGGCCGCGGCCGTCTTTTTTCATGGGCCGAACCGCTTCAAATAGCGCTTGTCAATCCACCGTTTCACATAGTACGGGAAACGGCCGTGCCACGTCCACTTCCCGTACGTCAACAAAGCCTGCCCCGGTAGCGTCAGTAAAATGTTGAGTGACGTCCGTTCCCGGAACGGCCGGCGGTCTCCGAGCAGATAGTTCGCGACGTGCCGCCCGGACCGGACTGCATCGACGCCCCCGCTCAACCTTGAGGCCATGTCACCGGTGATGAAGATCTGTTTATAGTCAGCGTGTCTCAAATAACGGTCGGTCTCAATGAAGGCGCCCGCTGTTGCGAGTCCAGCCGCTTGCCACCAATCGTCCGGGATGACGCCTGACGCATCAAGGACGAGACCGTCATGAAACGCGCACTCTTCATATTTACGCGAAACAATCGTGACGCCGCTCTTCACGAGTCGCCGTCGCATCGTTTGTTGCACACGGGTCGACAATCCCGGCAAGATGTCGGAAGCGTAGAGCGTGACGCGACGTTGTTTGCGGATGCAGGCGAAAGCGAGCTCGACGCCCGCCTTCCCGCCCCCGACAATCGTGACGGCCTCGCTCGAATCGATTCGGGCCAACCCTTCCTTCGTCATCGGTTTGACGCCCATCCCGATTCCGCGGCTCACCGCTCCCGTCGCGAGAACGAGCACGTCATACGACACCTGGCCCGCCTCTGTGTGCACGATACGTCTTAGCGGGTCAAGTGACACGAGACGAGAAGCGACCGGTTCGACGTCCCCTCTTAAATGAACGGTCGCGTGCAGCACGTCTCCGGCGATGACTTGCGGGAAGGCGCCGGTATAGATCGCGTCATTCCCGCCGATGTATGTGACGTCATACGACTTTCGCAACTCATCGACCCGGTCCAACAGTTCGAGCTGGCCATGCCCGAGACCGACGAGAACGAGACGCGGCTTCATCGTAAGATCCGCCGTGCTTCAAGCATCCGTTGGGTGATCGTCACCACTTCAAGAATAAGAAAGATAGTGGCAATGACCCCGACAAAGCTCGGGAATAAGATCATGAGACTGAACAAGATAAAGCACTCGGTCCGTTCGAGCACCCCGGGTTGATAATAAAACGTCTTTTCAGACCGGCGGGAACTGCTCGCGCCGACGGCCAAAAACACCGTCATCGCCACGATGAACGAGGCGAGGAGCAACAGGAACACGGTCATATGCTCGGGGTAGCGCAAAGCGAGCGCGATGACGACCGCGATCTCGACGAGACGGTCCACGACGAGGTCCAACACCGTGCCGAACCCTGTCTTCGAGGAACGCCGGGCCATCGTCCCGTCCAATACGTCGAATAGTCCTGACAACCATAACAAGATGACGGCTGTCCAATGCATGTCGTTATAGATGAAGAATCCGACCGACACGCCGACGATGCCGCCTAGCAACGTCACCTCGTTCGGCGTGAACTTCCATTTCAATAACCGATCGGCCCCGCGTTCGACGACGGGACGGACGAATCGGCTTCCATACGTATCTAACATAAAACCACTCCTTATTTTTTCCGTAACGGGTATGCTCGGCCAATCTTATGGGAAGCGTCCGACGGCAATATCACGTACTCCCCGTTCGGGCGTCGGTATTCGCCGAGCCGGACACCGAACTTGATGAGTTGACGGGTCAGTTCCACCCGTTCCCCGCCCCCATCGGAAAACACGCCGATTTGCGTCAACGGATAGATTTCGTCCTCTAGTTCGATGAAGTCACCGAACGTCGGTTCCGTCTCACTCAATTCCCGCGGTGTCCCGGTCGTATGAATGGTCCCGTTGTCGAGTAACGTGACCCGGTCCGCGACGAGCATCGCCTCTTCTCGGTCATGTGTCACGAGCAGCGCCGTCAAATCAAGCTCGCCCACCACATCACGAATCAACTGCTGCAGCTCATACTTCAAATCGGGATCAAGGTTCGTGAACGGTTCATCGAGCAAAATCAGACGAGGGTCGGCGGCAAGCGCCCGGGCAAAGCTTGCCCGTTGACCCTCTCCACCTGACAACGTATGAACCTCATCATCATAACGACCGGCGAGCCGGACACGCGTGAGCCATTTCTCTGCCTGCTCTCGCGAGCGGTCCGGGATCGCGAGCAAGACGTTCTCTCCGACCGTCAAATGCGGGAACAAGAGCGGTGTCTGCGACAGCATCGTAATTTTCCGTTCGTGGGCCGGCACACCAAGAAGAGGCGCCCCGTTCCACGTGACGGTACCGGCATCCGGCGCCTCGAGACCGGCGATGATGCGCAACAATGTCGATTTCCCGGAACCGCTCGTCCCGACAAGGGCATGAATCTCACCTTGTTGAACAAAAAAGTCGACGCCTGCCAACACGTCACGTCGTTTAAATCGCTTTTGAATGTTCGTCAATTGTAACCCCATCATAACCGTCCTTTCACGAATTTCACGCCCATGCGCACGCCCCAGCCGATAGCGATATATAATACAACCGGAATCAAAATCAAGAGCCACGTATGTTGTAACGCGAGCGAGACATCATTTCCCGCATATACTTGATACAGCCTCGTCGTCACGGTCGGAACGAGTCCTGCCCCGATCAGTTGGACGAGGACGAACTGACCGAGCACGATCACTGTCGACATGAGAACAATCGTCTGAATCGTCCCGCTCAAAAGCGGGAACAAGACGACGCGATACCGTCTGAGCGGCGGCAAAAACAGTGCCTGCTCGAACATCGGTCGACCGATCACATACATCGCGTTATAGGCGAGCCGTATCGAATACGGCAACGTCACGACGAGCAACACGATGAGGACACCGATGTCTGTACCGACGAGCCCGAACCGCGCGAGCGCGATATACATGCCGAACGTACCCGCGAGCGCCGGGATGAACAACGGCAAAAAGATGAACCATTCGACGAACGTGCGCCACTTGGATGGTGTGAACAGGATCCACCATGCCGTCCCGATGGCAAGCCACACGTTCAAACTCGCGATCACGATGACGTGGACGACCGTGTTGACGATGGCATCGTCCCAAAACAAGGTCGGCACGGTCGTGAGCAATCCAAGGAACGGCAACAAGATGAGGACAAGCACAAAGAGACGCTTCATCGCCTCACCCCTCTCTCAATCCGACGCCTGTGCCTCGCCGTCAACGCGTACGAGATCAATACGCCGATGAACAAGAAGAGCGTCCAGATAAGGGCGACGGCATACGCCTCGCTCTCGTTCAAGAACAATCCGGTCGTCAACCGGTCATAGGCGAGCACGCCGAAGAGTTTCGGAAACGTGACCCCGAGTAGCGCCGGCACTTCGTAGGCGAACGAGATGAACGCCACCAAAATCCAAAACGAGTCTAGAAGCGGCTTCATCAGAAACGGCCATTCCGCGACGGCGAACTGGCGCCAACGACTCAGTTGGAGCGTCTTCGCCATGTCACGATAGCCTGTGTTCAGCTGGGCGTATGTGCCGAGCACCATGAGAAAGACGAACGGGACTTCTTTCCACATATACGTCAAGATGACGACGAGATGATGCCGCTCGTTCGATTCAATCAGTCCGTAAAACGGGAAACCACCGGCGAACAATAAATAAAACAAGTACGCTCCCGCGATATGCGGGACGAACAACGGCCACTTCAGCCAAGTCAAGAGCCACGTATGACCCGTCACGTACACGGCACGGGCCGCTAACGTCCCGAGCACGAGCGATAACAACGTCGAGACGAGCGTCACGTAGAGCGTGACGCCTAGACTCGCGCGCCACGCCTCATCTTGCGTGAGGGCCCATATGTCCGTACCGGCCGACCCACGGAATAAAAACAAAATCGCCGTGAGCGGCAGTAGCGCGACAAGGAGACTAATAAAGACGTTAACGCGCGACACGCGTCCACCCCTCTCGGACGAGGTCGATCACGTCCGGTCCATAATCCGGGACTTGACGTTCGCTCAGCCGTTCCGGATCCGGATACGTGCGGCCTTCATCTAGCGATAAAAAGGCTTCCCGGTCGCCTTCGTCGAGTTTCTCGAGGTCGAGCGACGTCCCATCACCCCAATATGTGTCCCGTTGCTTCATGAGCTGGACTTCCGGGGCAAGCAGTTCGTTAATGACGACGATGGCCCCATTCGGATTCGGTGCGTTGAACGGCACCGCAAGGAAGTGCGTCGAGGCGATGGAATGATCAAGCACGAGCGCACGCGTGCTCTCCGGGAATACGCCGGCGTTCACTTCCGCCTCGGCCCGGCGTTCGTTGAAGCCCATCGTCATCCACACGTCACCGTTCGCGTACAACTGATCCAGTTGAGCGAGCGACTTCGGGTACGTCTGACCTTGCTTCCATAAGTTCGGTGACCAAGTGGCGAGCTCGTCCCAAAACGAATCGGGAATCGTCTCCATGTCACGTAAAGACGCCCCATATTCCGCATACAACAGATGACGGATAAAGGCGTTGCCTGTGAAGTCCGTCACTTCAGGATACGTGAAACGGCCCGGATTTTCCTCGGTCCATCGACGGAGTTGTTCAAACGTTTCGGGCGGATTTTTGACGTTGTCCGCATCATAATGCAGGACGAATTGTACGTTCCCCCAGGCGACCTCGAGGCCATCGGTCGGTGTACCGGCATCGGTCGCTTGCGCCGTCTCGTTCAACAATGAGGCGTTCGGAATCCGTTCGAGGAGACCGCCCGTCAACAAGTCCGCTTCGGCGGCGTTACGAAAGTTGTCTCCGTTAATCCACATCAAATCGATCGTCCCGCGTTCACGGTCAGCCTGTTTGTCGAGCGACAGCTGCCGCACGAACTCGGCCGTATCCATCGGCACGCGGTTCAACTCGATGCCGTGGGTCGACTCGAGGCGAGGAGCGACGTATTCATCCAAGTAACGGTTGATGCCCTCGTCACCACCCCATAAGTAAAAATTGACGGTCGTCCCTTCCGCGGCCACGGCCGCCTCATCGAACGTGCCCGCGACCTCTGAACGTTCCGCACCGCACGCAGTTAAGAACAAAATGAGCATGAGCCCGACTGTACGTAATCGTTTCATCCCTATTCCCCCTAAAAGTGTTCACTTTTTGTCAAATCCCCGTTTTGCGAGACGTTCGAACCAGACCGGGCACATTGCGTACACCTTTCCACCGAGGTTCATCCACCACGGGGCGTTCACTTCCCGTTCTGACCGCTCATACGCCATGACGACGCGACGGGCCAAGCGCTCAGGGGAAAGCATGATTCGTTTGACGCTTTGCTCGTAACGCCCGCTCTTATCGGCCCGCTCGAAGAACGGCGTCGCGATCGGTCCGGGATTGACCGTCATAATGTGGACGCCTTTCGGTTTCATCTCGAGCCGTAGCGCGTTCGAGAATTGAAGAAGCGCCGCTTTCGAGCCGGCGTAGACGGCCGACTTCGGCGTCGGAACTTTCGCCGCCTGTGAGCAGACGTTGACAATCGTCCCTCCTTTCCCCATCCGTCTCGCACAGTCCCGCGAAAGAATCATCGGCGCGACGGCGTTCAAGCGCATCATCTCTTCGATGACGTCCGTCGATTGGTCGACGACCCGGTCGAACTCTCCGACACCGGCGTTGTTCACCCATGCGTCAATCGGGCCGAAAGCTCGTTCGATACGATCGACGAGCGACTCCGCTTCGACCGTGACATCGGCGACGAGCCAGTCAGCCGATAACGTTGCCCCGAGTTCCCGCAACTTTCCCTCGCTTCGCGCCACTAACGTCAACTTGTAACCTCGTTCATAAAAAGAGTGCGCCAAAGCGGCACCAAAGCCGCTTGACGCACCTGTGATCACGATATGTTTCACAATTCCACTTCCTTTTTTCGTTCGTATGTCCATTTCCGGTCGACGAGCCTGCGTTCGACGTGTCCCCGTTCCTCGAGTAACGTCAGACGGGCGAACACTTCACTGAAGACGAGCGGCATCGCCCGGCGCATCTTGCGCCCATACAAGCGCATCGACCAGTCAAATACGCTCAAGCCGTCGACCCAGTCGTCGAGCAGTTGCTCGCTGCGGTCGTACCGCTGTCCGATTCGGTCATCGATGAGCGGGTGCGGGTGTAAAATCGGGTCGCCGTGGCCGCTGACGACAAGCTTCAAGTCGAGCGCCTTTAGTTTCCTGAGCGAATCTATATAAAGCAACACCGGCGAGGCGAACCCTTCTCCCTCATACGGCTGTTCGATGAGCGGGTTCGGTTCCACGCCATCAATCAAATGATCTCCCGCGATGAGGACGTTTCCCGGTCCGATGAGGCCGAGTTGGTCGCTCGCATGGCCAGGCAGATGAATCGTTTTCCACGCCCCGTCCGCTGTCACGGCTTGTCCGTCTTCAAACGTCATCGTCACCGTCGTCGGCCCGATCCAACGCAACGCCTCTCGGTAGTCCGGCAATTTGGCGACGATCGACTCAGGCGTGCCGAACGAATGCGCCAAATCGTGCAAAAATTGATTGCCTCGTTTAATGAAGTTCGGTGTCTGCTCCAAGTAACGGACGAGCTTCTCATGGCCGTACACCGGAATCGAGGCGTCACGCAATCGCCAAGCTTGACCGGCGTGGTCCGCATGGTGGTGTGTCAAAAATAAGAAATCGATGTCTTCGAGCGACAACTCGAGTTCGTGCAGTTGCGCGTTCAACGACGCCCATGCCTCCTCTGTGTCCGGTCCACAATCGACCATGAAAAAGCGGTTCATATGCTCGACGATATATACGTTTACGTTCCCGACCTCAAACGGTGTCGGAAGATCAATTCTTGCCAATTGGCTTGAAATCCAGTTCGCCACGTCCCCACAACCCCTTCCGCCTATCTTCACTCATTATACCTGTCTGAAAGAACGGATTTCAATGACACAAAAAAAGGAGAGGATTTCTCCTCTCCGAACAGATTATAAGTTGATGACGGTCACTTTATCACGCGTCATCGTCTCGAGGCTACGCCCGATTCCTTGGACACCAAGACCTGACTGTTTCACGCCGATGAACGGGAAGTGGTCTGGTCCGCGCTCCGTGCGGCCGTTCACTTGGACCGTTCCGACTTCGAGCTTGTCGGCGACCGTGAAGGCGTTGTTCACGTTTTGCGTGAACACGCTCGCTTGGAGACCGAACTCGGACTCGTTCGTCAATTCGATCATCTCATCGAGCGACTTGACACGGATGACCGGCAACACCGGTCCGAACGGCTCTTCCCACGCGACACGCATCTCGCGCGTGACATGGTCGAGGAGCGTCGGATGAAGCAAGTTACCGTCGCGTTCGTTGCCGTGCACGACCGTCGCTTTTTTGTTGACCGCGTCATCGATCAGTCCTTGGACGTAATCCGCCGACTTCTTGTCGATGAGTGGGACGATGAAGCTGTTATCGACCGGTGAGCCGACCGTGAGCTTCTCGACACGTTCTTTCAACATGGCGACGAGTTCGTCCGCTTGATGCTCGAGCACGAACACGCGCTTAATTGCGGTACAACGTTGTCCCGAGTACGAGAACGCGCCGCTGATGATTTGATCAGCCGCGAGCGTAAGGTCCGCGTCTTCTAAAACGAGCGCCGGATCTTTTCCGCCGAGTTCGAGGACGACCGGCACCATCGACGCCTGTTGCGACAAGTGTTGCCCCGTGCCCGTGCCGCCTGTGAACGTGATCATGTCGATGCCCGGATGCGACGTCAAATAGTCACCGATGACCGAACCGCGTCCTGTGACGAGGTTCAATAATCCGCTCGGAAGACCGGCGTCTTGGAGCGCCTCGACCATTTTGACACCACTGATCGCGCCTTGCGTCGCCGGTTTGAAGACGACCGCGTTACCTGTGATGAGCGCCGGTGCGATTTTGGCAGCCGCCAAGTTGACCGGATAGTTGAACGGGGAGATGGCGAGTACGACACCAAGTGCCTCTTTTTTAATGATCGCCATCTTGTTCTTCGAACCGCCCGGGAACGAATCCCCTTGCATGAAGCCGCCTGTGAAGCGCAAACCTTCTTCAGCCGTGTAGCGGATGATTTCAGCAGTGCGGATGACTTCTTTTTTTGCGTCGCTCAAATTTTTCCCAACTTCGCGCATGATGATCTGACCAATCTCATCGACACGCTCTTCTAGTTTATCGGCCCATGTGTACAAAAGTTCGGCGCGCTTGTTGACCGGAAGCGCTGCCCATTCTTGTTGTGCTCGTTTGGCGCCGTGAATCGCCTCGTCGACTTCATCGCGTGACATTGCTTGCACGTGACCGACGACTTCGTTTGTATAAGGTGAAACGAGTTCAATCGTCTCGTTTGATGTAGATTCCTGCCATTGTCCATTGATTAAATATGGATACGTGTTCATACTCATAATCTCTATCTGCCTCCTGAGTAAGCTTTGATATCTCGTTGCCACCCCCATTGTATGCAAAATTAAATCCGATGAACAACTATAAAGATTCAGTTTATGTAATGTAAACGGTTACGTGATAACTTTTTGTGAATTCCGTCCCAAGATTGACACTTTTCAACTGAAGAGTTCGGGCACGTTGACCGATAGATAGGATGAGAGTACGTGAACTAGGAGGGACTATCATTGAGCATGGATCATAATATTTTACTTGAGGCAGGCACGAACGAACTCGAGATCGTCATTTTTCAATCGGGACCGTTCATTTTTGGAATCAATGTCATGAAAGTACGCGAAATCATCACGATGCTCCCGCTCACCCCGCTCCCGGGGACGCCAGAAGCAATCATGGGGCTGATCGAACTCCGAGGTGAAGTGATGACGGTCATCGATCTCCCGATGGTCATCGGTCATCCGCGTGAAGTCGGTGAAGGCGACCGCTTGATCGTCTGTGAGTTCAACGGAGAAAAATCGGTATTGCGCGTCGATCAGGTGACCGAGATCAAGCGCATCTCCTGGGAACAGATCGATACGCCGTCCGACCTCGCCCGCGGTGTGCAAGGCATCACGAACGGTGTCGTCAAGACAGGCGACCAGATGATCATCTTGCTCGACTACGAGCGCATCGCCCTCGAGTTATCTCGAAAAGACATCATGGCGCGCGAGTCGGTGAAACGACTCGGTGCCCGCGAGCGCTCGAACAAACAGATTTGGCTCGCGGAAGACTCCGAGATGCTCCGCTCGCTCATCATCGATACGCTCGATGATGCCGGTTATTTCAATACGACGATCTTCAACAACGGGAAAGAGGCGTTTGATGCGTTCGAGGCAGCCGATGTCGACTGTGACTTGCTCATCACAGATATCGAGATGCCGCAAATGGACGGTTTACACTTGACGAAACGGTTGCGTGACATGGACCGGTTTTCCGAATTGCCGATCGTCATCTTCTCTTCACTCATTTCAGACGATTTGAAGCATAAAGGGGAAGCCGTCGGCGCGAACGCGCAAATCACGAAGCCCGAGATCGGCAAGTTGATTGCGACGCTCGACGAATTTTTCGCATGATTGACAAAGGGTTCCGCACATGCGGAACCCTTTTGCGTCAACCCGTATGATTGAAGTGAGCGTCCCACTCCATCGTGAATCGACCCATTTGCTGTTCAATCGTCTCAAGCACCGGTTCGAGTCCTGTCGATTCGCCTGCTTCCCCCGCTCGCTCAAGTGTGTGGAACTCCTCTGCCGTTTGGTCAAGGCCGACCGAATAGGACGCGCCTTTCAACAGATGGGCGAGCTGTTCGACTTGGACGTGATCCTCGTCACGGACGGCTCGTTTCAAGTCGGGAAACTTGTCCTCGAATTGGACGAGATACGTCTGGGCGATTTTTTTTAAGAAATCTTTATTGCCACCAGCGATCTGATGGAGCTCCGCCAACTTTTCTTCGTTAAACAGAGCTTGTTTGGGCGTTTGTGACAACTCCATCCCTCCTTTGTCAGCGTGTCATAACCATTCTCCACCACTGTAGCATGTTTTCGAGAGAAAACAAAAAAATCTCCTCCTTTCCGATTGCACTCACCTACGCGCCTACCTATAATAAGGTTGAGCTAAGGTAGGAGGAGAACTATGCTAACGATTTACCGGACCGACGCGTCAGGACATGTCGACGAGATTGAAGACTTTGACAAAGGTAGCTGGATCCAACTTGTCAATCCGACGAAAGACGAGGCCGATCAAGTGATCGCCGCTTCAGGCATCCCGGAAGACTTCGTCTATGACCCGCTCGATAGTGAAGAAAAACCACGGTTTGAAAAAGATGATGAAGGACTCCTCATGATCATCGACGTGCCGTACGTTGAAGAAGATGACACAGGTAGAACATATAACACGATTCCGCTTGGTATCATCGTGACGGGGCGGCATTTCATCACCGTCTGCTCACGTGACCTTGACGTACTGAACTTATTTGCCAACGGAAAGGCTCGTTTGTTCCGAACGAACTACCGCAGCCGGTTCGTCTTTCAAATCTTGCACCGCGTCAGTATGACGTACTTGCGATTCTTGCGCCAAATCGATCGCCGAATGGATGAGCTCGAGCAAGAATTGCAGCGCTCGATGCGAAATCAGGAGATTTTCCAATTGATGAACTTGCAGAAATCCCTCGTCTATTTCATGACGTCCTTGAAAGCGAACGATAGCGTCCTCGACCGGATCGTCAAGACGCCGAGCCTCGAGAAACATGAAGAAGACGAGGAACTGCTCGACGACGTCTTCGTCGAGCACCGTCAGGCGATGGAGATGGCCTCGATTTATAACGATATCATCAGCATCAAGATGGAGGCGTTCGGCTCGATCATCTCCAACAACGTCAACTTCGTCATGAAATTTTTAGCGTCCATCACGATCGTCTTGAGCATCCCGACGATGATTTCCGGTATCTTCGGGATGAATGTCGAAGTGCCGTTCGAAGGTCAAGAAGTCGGCTTCATCTTCGCCATCACGCTCATGCTCGGGTTCTCGAGTCTCGCGTTCTATATTTTGTGGCGGAAACGATATTTTTAAGCAGAAAGCAATCACTTCGTGTGGTTGCCTTTTTTAATTGTACGAACTTTTTATTGCCTGCCGACCGGCTCTTCGCTATACTGAATCAGACAAAAAATACCATATGAGGGATGTGGTTCTTCTGATTTATAAACGTGTCTGTATCAAGTTGAGTGGAGCGGCCATTGCTGGAGACGACGGGCAAAACTTTGACGCCGTCAAACTCGACCGGATTGCGAATAATATTTTATCCCTTCTCGATTCAGGGATACACGTCTCGCTCGTTATCGGAGGAGGAAACCTATTCCGAGGAAATGAGGCCAGCAATTGGGGCATTGACCGGGCCGAAGCAGACAGCATCGGCACACTCGGGACGGTCATGAATAGCCTCATGCTTCGTGGTGTGCTGAAAAGTAAGACCGAACGCGACGTCAGGGTAATGACGTCCATCCCGATGCCGAGCGTGGCCGAACCATATATCCGACTGAAAGCCCTCAACCACCTAGAAAAAGGGTGCATCGTCATTTTTGCCGGTGGAAATGGCCAACCGTTCGTTTCGACCGACTACCCGTCAGTACAACGTGCAATCGAAGTGAATTGTGATGCCCTTCTTGTCGCCAAAAACGGAATATCCGGTGTCTTCGATCGAGACCCAAACCGTTCGCTTGATGCGCGGCAATATGAAACGTTAAACTATGCCGATGTGCTCAGAAATGATTTACAAGTGATGGACCAATCCGCCCTTCTATTAGCGCGCGACCATCATCTGCCCATCCACATTTTCGACTTCGAGGAGGACGGTGCCATGACAAGAATCTGCAAAGGACAGCAAGTCGGTACGCACGTCTACCATGGACAATCCCGATTCGTGACGCAAGGTGAGTAGGATGCCTATTCGTCAATCCAACCATGTCACCGGATATCTAAATATTGAAGTCGCTTATACTTTGATTCAACACAAATCGAGTATCAACCAGTTGGCCATCCCGTTCCCAGAGATGGGCTATTCGACTGAAGCGCCATTGTTTCGCTATGCGATTGGGATATTGTTAGAATCAGGTTATGACGCTCAGGCTGTTAACTAACCAATTCGCTCATCGCAATCTGTTTAGTCTTTTTTGTGTTCAAGGAGATCGAGTCCTCAGAAAAAACAAACGGCCGCACGACAGCGACCGTTTGCGTTGCTCGTCCGACGGCGTCCCGACTCCTGCAGGAACGCAATCCAACGGAGGCCCAGCAGCGACACGAGTCGCGATGCGGCTCCGGGATTGCCTGCGGAAAGCGTGGGCGCCGGAAAAACGAGCAATATTATTCATGGTAGTCAACAAGCTGAGGAGCGTCATCCCTTCTGGAATGACGCTCCCTTTCTCGATAACCTTACAGCAGTTTGACCGTGACGAGACACAAGTCATCATCGATTTCGATTTTCGGCACGAGACGCTCCGCGACATGGTCGGCATAGCCGACGCCGTACGTGGCGATGTCTTTCTCAAGCCAGCGAATCCCGTCATCGATGTCTTTGCTGTAGCATTCCATCAACCCGTCCGTGTACATATGCAACACCATGCCCGGCTCGATATCGATTTCTTTTGCTTCGTAGTTCGGCTCTTCGAACATACCGACCGGGACACCGGTCGTCTCGAGACGACAAACCCCTGACGGTGACGTAACGATGACCGGTGGATGTCCGGCGTTGACGTACTCGATGCGATTTTTCGTCGTATCGACATAACAGTAAACGGCCGTAAAGTAGCTCTGCATGTCATCGCCTGAGAACAAGAACGTCATTTGACGGTTCAATTCGGTCATGACATCGACCGGATATTGAACGTTTCCGACGAGCCCCGGCAAAATGGAGCGGATTCCCATCGTGATTAGCGCCGAAGACACACCGTGACCCATCACATCAAAGATGATGACACCGTATCGGTCCGGTGCGACCTGGAACCATGCATACATATCACCCGCCAACTTTTTAGACGGTAAATAGAGCGCGCGCATATCGATTTCAGCGTTACTGATCGGCGGCGTCAACGCACTTTGTTGGATTTTTTGCGCCAAATCGAGATCGTACTGTAATCGCGCCTCATACTTCTTCCGTTCATCAACCGCCGCCTTGTAGCGGAGAGCAGAACGGATACGGGCAAGCAGTTCCGTGATCTTGATTGGTTTGGTCGTATAGTCTGACGCCTCTGCGTCGAGTCCTTCCGCGATCTGTTTCTCTTCGGTGCGCCCGGACACCATGATCACGGGCAGTTCTTCATAGCCCGCCATATGGCGAATCCGCTTGCACGTCTCGATTCCTGAAATGCCTGGCATCTCGACATCGAGCAGAACAAGATCATATAGCGACGGCGCTTGCGGATCCATGAGGAGTTCGAGAGCATCTTCACCGCTCGAGACGACGACTGTCTCGTAATCGTGTTGATGCAGTAGCTGTTCGAGAACCATCGTGTTAACCGGTTCGTCATCCACAATCATAATCGCCATCGTCATCCCTACCTTCTCAGTCAATGTTCATCTGTATATTATTGTATCATATCTAATCGATTGACCGCTTATTTCAAACTTATAACAGTATTGAAAGCATCGATTGTAGAGATGCGTCTCTATTTTTGGCATACTAAGAGTATGAAAGCGAGGGATGCGTGATGGGTTGGTTGTTCGCTGTGAGCGGGTTGATCATATTGCTCGTCTTAATCGCCTCGGTCGTCGTCATCCAAAAAGGATATGCCTATAAGGATAATAAAGACGACATCGTCCTTGATTACGATGAGATCAATCGCCAGATTTTAGAAAAAGAGCAAGCAGACAAACAAGACCGTCCATGAGGACGGTCTTGTTTTCACTTGAATTCGAACCGGAGCGCACCTTCCTCGAGATAGAGAGCGGCGTTGAACGTTTTTTCGCCTTTCGTGAACGTATGGATGTTCGAGCGTCCCCCCGTGATCATCTGTTTCAACTCGTCTTTTGAGATGCCGACGCCAAGCACTTGCTTCGATATCGTGAACTTACAGCCTTCCCGATAACCGCTGCACCCGATAAATTTCGGATGCTCGACGAGTCCTTTCCCGCAGCTCGGGCAGACTCCGAACGACGGTTTCGGACGACTCGGTCCTTTTCGTGATCCACGTCTAGGTTCGATCGTGTAGCCTTCCGGGTTTGCCGATGTGACACGTGTTTTTGCCTCATCGACGAGGTGGATCGCCATCTTCTTCGCCTGGTCGATGAACTCAGCGGCCGAGGCCGCCCCTTGCCCGATTTCATGGAGCCGTTTCTCCCACTTCGCCGTCATCGCCGGAGAAGCGAGGATGCTATCCCCGAGGACATCAATGAGCAGTCGGCCTTTATCGGTCGGCACGAGTTCTTTCTTTTGTAACGCGACGTACCCGCGCTTTTTCAGGCCGTCGATGATGTTCGCTCGAGTCGCTTCCGTCCCGAGCCCTTCGACTTCTTTCATGATATGGATCAACTCGTCGTCATCGAGTTTACGCCCGGCCACTTTCATCGCCAGGATGAGGGCGCCTTCCGTGTAGCGTTTCGGTGGCTCGGTCTGTTTGGAGAGCACCTCGACGTTCCGTTCGGTCACCGTCTCTCCTCTCTCGAGCAACGGGAGTTCAACGTCTTTTGATTTCATTTCCACGACTTGACGATATCCAGCACTGACGACGACTGTCCCTTTCGCCCGGTACAAGTCGTCTCCGTCCAACAGATCGACCGTCGTCTTCTCGAGTTTCGCTGACGGAGCGAAAGCGGCGAGGAAACGGCGGTTAATCAAATCATAAAGTTTTGCCTCGTCCCCGCTGAGTCGCGCCACGTCCCCGCACGCCTCGGTCGGGATGATCGCATAGTGGTCGCTCACTTTTTTGGCGTTGACGTAGCGTTTGTTTGACGCCGGATTCTCAGTCAACACGGGAGCGAGTTCGGCGTATGCCGCTGATTTCAGCAACCGGGCTTTCGTGACCGGGAACAGCGACGCCTCATCTGGCGTCACGAATCCAGAGTCCGTCCGTGGATAGCTGATCCACCCTTTCGTATATAACTTTTGGGCCACATCGAGCGTCTTCTTCGCACCAAATCCGAACCGTTTTCCGGCTTCGGCTTGTAACCCGGATAAACTGAACCAAAACGGGGGCTGCTCGATTTTTTCTTCCGTGTCAATCGATCGGACGACCGCTTGACCCGACGCTCGCTTGACGACTTCGTCCGCTTGTTGCCGCGTTTTCAATTTCGTCGTCTTGCCAAGAGTGTACTTCGCCTTGAACGTTGAGCGTGACTTTTGGAACGTCGCCTCGACCTCGAAGTATGGTTCAGGGACGAACTGCTTAATTTCCCGCTCCCGCTCGACGATGAGGGCGAGCGTCGGGGTCTGGACACGACCGAGCGAGAAGACGTCCTCGACCCCAATCGTCTTCAAGAGGGTCGTGTACGCCCGCGAGGCGTTCATCCCGACGAGCCAATCGGCACAGGCGCGGCTCATCGCCTCGTAATAATACGGGACCGTCTCTTCTCCCGGTAACAAGTTGGAAAAGCCGCGATCGACCGCCTGTTCGGTCAAACTCGAGATCCATAGCCGGGTGAGCGGTTTTTTGTTCCCGGCCAGACGAAGGATGAGCCGGACGATCGCCTCTCCTTCGCGTTCGGCATCGGAGGCGATGATAATATCGGTAATCGATTTATCATGGAGCCAACGCTTGATCGTCTGAAACGGTTTTGACTTTCCTTTCGAGATCCGGTAGTCAAACCGATCCGGTACAATCGGGAGCGCCTCATATTTCCAAGACTTCCATTCCGGACGATAATACGCCGGTTCTTGTAGCTCGCACAAGTGCCCGACCGCCCATACGACGATGGCACCGTCTGGGAAACGAGGACACGGCGAGATTTCAATTTCATCTTTCCGTTTTTTTGACGGATATGGGGCCGCAAGCTTTTGCGCCTGCGATGGTTTCTCGGCAATGATTAGTCTCATATCGTTCCTTTCCTCTGTGACGCAACCGCGATTCTTTGCGTCACGATCCGAGTTTATGTTGGTCGCTCTGTCATTTTACTATATCATTAGGATGATTACATACATACAAAAGGAGGACCATCGTTTGTCTTATCTCATTCTTTTTGCTGCCGTCTTCTTCTTGTCGACGAGCGTCCTCTTTGTCAAATGGACGTCCGCGCCAGCCGAGACGGCCGCTTTTTACCGCATGTTGTTCTCAAGTCTCATGCTGTTACCGTTTCTTGATTATCGTTCGCTCATCTCGTTACGGACGAACACCCGATACGCAATCGGGCTGAGCGGTGTATTGCTCGCCTTCCACTTTTGGTTATGGTTTTTATCGCTCGATTATACGACCGTCGCGAGTTCGACGTTGTTCGTCACGTCGAGTCCGATCTTTGTGTTGATCGGGAACGCGGTGTTCTTCAAAAAACGCCCGACATCGAAAGGGCTCACGTTCGCGCTCGTCGCCGTTCTCGGCGGCATGCTCGTCGCGGCCGGTGATTTCCAGCTCGGTCGGGACGCACTCATCGGGGACGCGCTCGCCTTAGCGGCCGCCATTTTGATCGCCGGCTACTGGCTCGTCGGTCAACACGTCCGGACCGAGATGAAGACGAACGACTATTCGTTCAGCGTCTATATCGTCGCCACGATCGTCCTCGGCTTTATGCTGCTCGTTCGCGACACGACGTTCGTCGCCTTCGAGACGGTCAACTGGTGGTACTTCGTCGCCCTCGCCTTTTTCCCGACGCTGCTCGGGCATAACTTATTCAATTATGCGCTTGCCCGTGTGAGCGCCACCGTCGTCAGCATCACTATCCTCGGGGAAGCGCTCTGGGGAATGTTGTTCGGCTTCTTCTTCTTCGAAGAACGGCTCGGTCCGTTCCAATTGATCGGGGCGGCCGTCCTGCTTGGCGGAATTTATTTGTTCCTAAAAGAAGACGCCCGCTCAGTCAGAACGGACGCCGTTTCATAAGTTTGTTGCTTTTTTGACTTCTTCTTCAGCCGGCCGGAATAAAAGTTTCCGGTCCCAAATCGCCATACCGACTGCCGTCAAAAACGTCATGGCGTCAGCGATCGGGAAAGCGAGCCAGACACCGAACACACCGAGGTAAGACGGCAAGATGAAGACGAGCGGGATCGTGTAGAGTGTCTGGCGCGACAACGACAAGAACATCGCCACTCGGGCTTTCCCGAGCGATTGGTAAATCCCGTTGACGAGCATCTGTACACTCGGTAAGAACGAGACGGCGAACAGGACGTGAATTGCCGTGACCCCGCCGGCGATAAGCGCCGCTTCATTCGTGAACATGCGCATGAGCGGGGTCGGGAACAGCTGAAGCGTCAACCAAATGAACACAGCGATGGCGATTCCGGCCCGAAGCGCCGTCCATATCGTCTCGCGCATCCGCTCAAACTGACGCGCCCCGAAATTATAACCGACGATCGGTTGCATCCCTTGGACAATACCCATGATCGGCATGCCGACGAGCGCCATAAACTTGTTGATGATGGCGAAGATGGCCAATTCTTCCGTCCCGCCATACGTTCCGAGCATGACGTTGACACAAACGAATAAAATGGATTGTGAGACCATCATGATGAACGAGGAAGACCCGATGGCCATGATCTCTTTCAACTCGCCGAACCGCAACCGAAACTTACGCCACTGGAAGTCGAGTGCGGTTCGGCGAGTTTTTGAAAAGAAGAAGCGTAACATGAGGATCGAACCGACGACTTGAGCGAGCGCCGTCGACCAGGCCGCCCCGTAAATGCCCCATCCGAACGTGAAGATAAAGAGCGGTGTCGTCACCAAGTTGACGACCACGGTCGTGAGCATCACTTTCATTTGATACGGCGCCTGACCTTCAGCCCGCACCATCGCGCTCGCCGCAATCGTGAACATGAAGAACGGTGAACTGATGAGCACGACCGATAAGTATTGTTGGCTCAGTTCCATGATCGCCGACGTCGCCCCGAAGACGGTCAAAATCGAGTCGAGCATGAAGAAAGCTGAGCTGACCGCGAAAGCGGCGAACACGCCGACGAGAACGAGGACGTTCATGAACGTGACGGCCGCACCGGCGTCGTCGCCTTTTCCGAGTTTCCGTGAGCTGATGGACGCGCCCCCTAACCCGACCGCACTCGAGACCGCCATCAAGATCATTTGAATCGGAAAGGCGATACCGATTGCCGCGACTGCTGACGCCCCGATGCCGCGCGCGACAAAAATCGTATCGATGATGTTATAGAGCGCCGTCACGAGCATCCCGATCATCGCCGGGAGAGACAGTTTGAACAACAATCGTCCAATCGGCTCGGTCCGAAGCTGCTCTGTATTTTGGTTCATCTTTCCATCCCCTCCATCTCTTATGGTAATAGGGTAGCAAGATTGAAGGGAACGGTCGACTATGTTGTCTTACGTGATGTGTCAGTTCCCGCTTCGGACGAGCTTGCCTGCGGCCACTTTCCGTTTTCGCATAATATAATCGGTCGCGACCGGTTCGGCGACTTTGATGTTGACCGTCATCATCGCTTGATGCGCCGTCTCGATCGGTGTACCGTCCTCATCCCACATCTCTTCGACACGTTGGGTGAAACGGACGAAGCCAGGACCAAAGAATTCAACTTCTTCACCGCGGCGGAAATGGTTTCGTTGTTCGAGCGTCGCGGTTTGTGTTTCTTCATCATAGGCGATGACACGGGCCGCGAACGCATATTGTGGGATGGCCCGCGGTTTGCCAAACAACTGCTCTTTTTCGGTCGGTGTCCCGTAGTAAAATCCGGTCGACAGCTCACGTTGCGCCGCTTTCCAAATTTCTTCTTCCCATGCCGGGTCGAATTCGAACGATTCCGGGTGATCGCAGTACGCATCGATGACTTTCCGATATACGTTACAGACGGTCGCCACGTAATGAATCGATTTCATCCGCCCTTCGACTTTCAAACTGTCGACCCCGGCGTCGACAAGATCTGGAATGTGGCGGACCATCGATAAATCGACAGAGCTCATCGAAAACGGTTCTTCATCCCGTGCCTCCATCTCCGGCGTCATCAGTTCGTCGGCCTCGAAGAACCCATATTTCCAACGACACGATTGGGCGCAGCCACCCCGGTTGGCGTCACGGAGCGCCATATGGTTCGAGAGTGTGCATCGACCTGAATACGAGATGCACATCGCACCATGAACGAACGTCTCAATCTCGACATCGGTCTGACGTTTCATCTCTTTGATCTCGTCCATCGAGACTTCACGCGCGAGGACGATCCGCTCCAAGCCTTCCTCCTGCCAAAACCGAAGCGTCTCATAGTTCGTGGCGGACGCCTGCGTCGACAAATGGACGGGCAATCCCGGTGCTTCTGTGAGACAGACTTCGATCATGGCCGGATCCGAGACGATGACGGCGTCGATGCCAAGGTCTCGTAGTGTGATGAAAAATTCCGCCGCCCCTTCGATATCCCCTTCATGCGTGACCATGTTGGCCGCGACGTACACTTTTGCTCCGGACGCATGGGCGAACGAGATGCCTTCCGCCATTTCCTCGTAACTGAAATTGCCGGCACGTGAGCGTAAACCGAACTGTTGCCCCCCGATATAAACGGCATCGGCGCCGTAATGGATTGCCATCTTCAACTTCTCTAAATTTCCTGCCGGTGCCAATAATTCTGGACGTTTTTTCATCGCTTTTCCCTCACTTGATCTCTTCTGGATTTCGTAACATGAGTCCCGTGCCAAGCCGGAACTGTTCAGGCTGAAGTTCGGCTAAGCGCCGCTCCATCTCTACGCGGTCAAACTTCGTGTTCAACAAGTGGGAGCGCGCCTGGCTGAACAAACCGACGATGTCGACGAACCGGTCCCCGGCATGCCACCCGTCGAGTTTCCACGTATGGAGCCCGTTTCGGAACAGTTCGGGCAGTTTCCCCATCAGCGTCAAATCTTCTGAAAAGATGTGCGTACCGTTGGCGTCCTCGTAGATCGGGTAACGGCTGGCGACATCGTTCGGTTCACTCATGTAGTATTCGCGTTGCTTGCCGCTGTCCGGCCGACCGATCTCATTGAAATAGTTCGTCAAGAGCGGCCGTTTCGAATGGTGGATACAAGTCGGCCCGTATACTTGAACTTCGACGGGCAACCCGAGTTGACGCTGGATCTGTTCGAGCTCGGTCAACGTCACTTCTCGGGCGACGACGGCACCGATTGCTTCCCGCTTCGCCCAAAATTGGATCTGTCGGGCCGATGTGACGAGCGTTTGAGCGTCATACCAATAGGGGATATTGGCATTACGGATCAACCGGATCGCACCCGGGTCTCCTGCCGTCACACTATCGATCCCGATGTTTTTGAGCTCGGCCAAATAGTCGGGTAACGACTCGATTTGATCGTTATGCATCATATTGTTGACGGCGACCGTCACTTCTTTTCCGTAACGATGGGCGAGGGCTGTGACTTCCCTCACAGCAGAGAGCGACCAGTCCCCTTTGTGACGTAAAGCGAACGTCGTCTCACCGACGACCAAACGGTCCGCTCCCGCCATGATAAGTGCTTCTGCCTGTTCGACGCTGTGCGCCGTAGTAATCAACTGAATCATCATCTCGTTCTCGTCTCCTGACTTTGTGAGTCTAATCACATTTTCTTGATAACTCTAGCACATGTTCGGATGTGTGAACGGGGCAGGAATTTAACAACTCGTGAAGAATTGAGTAACAATGTATGACATTTATAAAGGAGTGGACCCTATTGACTAAAACCGCCCTCATTACCGGAGCCTCGACAGGCATCGGGCTCGATCTCGCCGTATTGGCGGCTCGAGACGGCTTTGATTGTATTCTCGTCTCTCGAAACGAACCGCGCCTGCACGAGCTGAAAAAAGTGCTCGAAAAACGGTATCGTATCAATGTGCACGTCTTCGCCCTCGACTTGTCCGAACATAACGCCGCCAAACGCCTGACAGGCGCCATCGAAGACGCCGGCTTGACCGTCGACTTTTTGATCAACAACGCCGGCTTCGGCACGGCCGGAGAATTTATCGAACTTGACCCGGAAACCGAGGCTGAAGAGGTACGTTTGAACGTGAACGCGTTGACTGAATTGACGAAAACGTATTTGCCGGACATGGTCCGTCGCAACTACGGTTATGTGTTGAACGTCGCCTCCGTCGCGGCGTTTCAACCTGGCCCGTATATGGCGGTGTACTACGCGACGAAAGCGTACGTCCTGTCTCTGACCGAGGCGCTTCATGCCGAAGTGAAAGATACAGGTGTCCACGTCAGTGTCCTCTGCCCTGGACCGACCGACACGGGCTTCTTCAACCGAGCCGGCAGCGAGATGATGGTCTCGAAGATGCCGTCGCATCTCGTCGCTTTCTTCGGCTATAAAGGGGTCATGAACAACAAGCGCGTCATCATCCCAGGTGTTTCGAACCAGCTGCTCGTCGCCGCTGCGAAACTGATGCCGCGCGCGGTCAGCCTCGAGATTTTACGTCGTTTCCAAAAACCGACCGATGCGGCGGTCGAGCAAGTGCCGAACGCATAAAAAAATCGTAAAGCGCAGCTGCGCTTTACGATTTTTTTGGATGGGCCTCACGTGACAACCGAAACATCCGGACGAGAAAGACGCCGGCCGGAATCAACAGCATGAACGCCGTCGACAAAACGATCGACCAGCCGATCACCGTTTCGGCCGTCACACGCCGGATCGTCAATGCGGAGAGGAGATCAATATTTTGAACCGATAAGACGATCATGAGCGCCGGCCAGACGCTCGAGGCGAGCACCCCGATCATCGCATAGCGCGTCCGTAAGTATCGTCGTACGATGAAAAAGATGTGCAGCCCCATGAACAACAGTCCGATAAACAAAAACATACCTATCTCAACTAGATTGATGTATTCGCCCACGACCCATCACCTCGCCCTTTTCATTCATTTACCCTTCGTCACGCACAAATATGCGGACGAACAACTCCCGTAACACGATCAAAAAGAAGACGTTGCCGATCCCGTGAGCGAGATCAAACGGCACGCTCATGACGAGCAAGTTCAAAAAGTCGGTGCCGATCACTTCCGCATACGACAAGTTCGTCGTCCAACCGAACAAAAAGCCCGAACCGAGTCCGACGAGGCCAAGGAGGATCAAAGACTGCTTCAGTAGCGGCCGCAACATGACGACGACCGTCACGACGAGCAGCCACCCGAGAAACTGATACATCACGAACGGCCCGAGTCCGAGTAACAATCCGGACAACACCGGGACGAACAACGCGAGCATCGCCGCACTCGTCCAGCCGAAGTAAAGCGCGGTCATCATGATGAGCGCCGTCGTCGGTTGGACGTTTGGGATCGCGACGAACAACCAGCGGCCGATGACCGCCACGGCGAGCAACTGGGTCAGTACCGAAATCGGCGTCTTCGTCCGTTCAAATTTTGACATGAGCAGATAAGCCATCAAGACAGCGACGATGAATGTGACCATACGATACTCCGTTCTAGAAACTGTTCATAACTGCCGTCAAACACGATGCTGCCATTCGACAGGGACACGATACGGTCGGCGGCAGCGAGTACCGATGCGTCGTGTGTCGCACAGATGAGACACGCCGTACGGCTCTTCTCGACCAGCGCGGTGAGGAAATCCGCTCGTTCCTGATCGGTGAGGCCTACGGTCGGCTCATCGAGCAGAAAAAGCGGGGCTTCCGAAGCCAGCACCGCTTTTAACTGTTCCACACGTCGTTTCGGCGCGTCCGGGAACGGGCCATATTCTACTTCGGGCGGAAGATAGACGGGACGTGATGACAGCTTAAGTTTACCTTGTAGCGGTCTCACGCTTTTGGCCATCAGTTCGAGAAGCGTCGACTTGCCACTGCCGTTTGAACCGATGAACGCCGTCAAACCGGGACCTTCCGAGGCGAACGTGACATGTTCGACGGCATACACCGGTTGCAGCGGATGACGGTACGAGACGTCGCGAACGTCGACCGTGCCCGCCCCTCGCGATGAGACGACCGAAAACGAAGGGGGCGATCCCACCTCCCGGGCCCGCTCGGTATAAGCGATTTTCACACCGAGCCGTGCGAGCCGCTCTAGCAACATCGTCAAATGTTCCCGCCGATAACGGTCGAGATGACGGAACGGTTCGAATAAAACGAGGGCTTTCGGTCGATCGGTCAATGCATGGGCGATACGGACGAGTTGACGCTCTCCGCTCGAACATTCATCGAAACGCTTGTTCATCAAGTGATCGATTTGGAGTAGCGCCACGACTTCAGAACCTTGGAGTGCATCGTTCCCGATGACGAGCGAGGCGACACGTCCGGCGAGCGGCTCGGCAAGGCGCACAGCCTTCGCCCCGACCGCTGTCATCCAGTTTTCAACGTCTCGTGTATCCTCGGATGATAACCATTGCATCTCGCATCCCTCCTTTCGTCAAATATGGATAGAGGAGCCATAAGAGCGGCCAGCCTCCATACGTCGCCCCGAAACAGCCGGTCAAGACGGCGAGCGGGACGAGATCATGCTGTTCGAAGCGCCGTGAGAGCGGGACACGGTAGATCGGTTCTTGTCGCTGACTGTCGATGCCGACGACAACCGCCTCTTGCCAATCGCGAGGCGCGTGGCTCTTCAAAGACAAACGGATGGCCCGTTCCATCGTCGGAATGAGCGCCCACGCCCCGAACAACAGCTGCGTCGACCGCGGCCATCTGGCAAGGAACGGTAAAAATCGATCCAGTTTCAGAAAGCGGCTCACCCATACCATCCCGAACAAGAACGTCGCCAATTGGACGAGCTGACGTATGATGCGATGGAATGAGACGTCCCAACCGATCAACAACGGCGCCAACGAGATGAGCACGAACGCCAGCAGGACAACGGCCAACCCAAGCGGGAACCTGCGCTCAAGAACGAGAAGACCGACCAAGCCGATGAGCAGCCAAATCGACCCGTTCATGTACACGAGAACATACAAGTGTGCGATGAGAAAGAAAAGGAGCGTGACAGGATGTCTGCGCTCCCAATCAGCCTCATTCGAAGAAAGAAATTGCATCTTCTTCAAACCGCCATTGAATGATGTCTTCTGACTCGACTTCTTTCGCACCGGCCCCTTCATCCCCTGGGCTGCCGTTAAAGGCGTACACCCAACCTGAAGACTGCCCGGCCGATTTCTCTTCCACACCGTCGATTGCCGTGACGTACGTCATTTCGCCGCCGCCCACCGACTCGATGGCCAAGTCCGTCGCTTGCAAGGCGTCTAGGACTGTGGCGCCTTCATCGAGACAGACGCTCTTTTCATGGTACAGCGTCTCTTCTGTCGCCGCGTTGTAGACCGAAATGGTCGGTTCGACGGCACATTCGCTGTTCGTGCCGGTCGATGACGAATCCGCACAACCGGTCAGAAGTGGGATGAGTAAACTGAACGTGAGTAATCGCTTCATTGGTCTGTCAAATCCTCTCGTTGGTGAATGGAATAGTTATATAAAATGATGTAGCGTTCCCCGGTCGGCCGATTCTCTCGGGTAAGACCTGACAGCTGGATGCTGTTGGCGAGCACCGGGTCACGCTGGAGCCAGAACTTGACGATCCGGCCCTCTCGATTGATCATGAGCATCACCTCGTTCTCATACGTATACATGTCATACAATCCGTCAAATGACAGTTGGATGAGCGGTGCGTTCACTCGGTCGGCGAAGTCTTCCCACGCCGTGTCCTGAACAGCGCTCAACACACGTTCAAAATCGACGAGCTTCTCAAAGAACGCCCGACCCGATTCTTTATTCAACTCATCGACTTGCTGATAAGACAGTTCGCCGGTCTCATCATACGTGATCCGGATTTGTTGGAACGAACTGCTCCGCTCGACGAGCAACAAATACTCGAGTGATTGCAATTCTCCGTCACGCGTGAGCACCATCTTGCTCCGATCTAGCTTGATCGCCTCACCGTTGACACGGCGCATAATATGGTTCGTCATCCGGTCGAATGATTCGTCTTGGATCGAGACCGCCCCGATCTGTTGAGACTCGGCCCGGAACCCCGATTGGTCGAACAGCGGGACGAACAGCAGCACGATGAAAAAGAAGAACCCGACGAGAGCACCGTACCATTTATAACGGCTGTTCCGTTTCGGGAAAAATAAAAAAGAAAGTAAAAAACCAATCGGGATATGAAACCCGCCGATGGGGAACGAGACGATGCCGAGCAATGAATAAAATAAAAACTTCAAGAAAAACCGAGGTTCCGGTTCTTTTAACTGGTTCAATCGTACACCGAGCAACACGCTGATGACGATAAAACCGAGCCAGACGTAAAGTTGTATGGTCACATCAATCCCCCACTGTAAATTCATAGAAGTCGACTGCTACTTGGCTATTCGGAAAAGCGGCCTCCACTTCTGCCGCAAACTCCGATTCCCGGCCTTGATACCGCGCCGAGATGTGTGTGACGATCAATTGACCGACGCGAGCCGCCACCGCGAGCGAGGCAGCCTCGATCGTCGTCGAATGTCCGTATTGGCGGGCAAGCTTCGACTCGGCGCCCATGAACGTCGCCTCATGGACGAGCACGTCCGCGTCACGCGCGAGCAGTTCGGCGTTGGCACATGGCACCGTGTCACCGAGCACGGCGACGACCGCGCCTGCGACCGGTTCTGTGACGTATTCTTTAGCGTTGTACGTTTTCCCTTCAAACTCGAACGTTTCAACCTGTTTGATTTGACCGTAAATCGGTCCGTTCGGGATACCGAGCGCCCTCACTTTGTCGACGAGGAGCGTCCCTGGGCGAATCGGTGCCTCGATTCGAAACCCGTACGACGGAAAACGGTGTTCGAGTTTTTTCACCGTGACGCGATGGCCGTCTTGGAGAAATTCGTCTCCGTCCTTATACTCGATGATCGTCAATGGATACCCTAAATAAGACCCGGTCATCTTGAGCGTCACGTCGAGCCATTGCTTGATGCCTTTCGGACCATAGAGCGTGAGCGGTTCCGTCCCGGCAAGCGCCGAACGGGTCGACAAAAATCCCGGCAATCCAAAGACGTGGTCGCCGTGAAGGTGGGTGACCCAGACGGCCGACACTTTGCGCGGTTTCAGCGACGTATGCAACATTTGGTGTTGGGTCGCCTCCCCACAATCGATCAGCCACGTCTGTTTCGGCAACGTCAGCGCAAGGCCGGAAACGTTGCGCTGTTTCGACGGCATACCAGAGCCAGTTCCTAAAAAATGTAACTTCATAAATAATATTGTCCTTTCTTGTAGACCATTCCATGCTATACTTGACGTAATCGTTGAAAAAGGATGTGATCCGTGATGAACAAAGTTGACCATTCCGACACTTTATATAAAGTGATCCGTGAACGAGCGACTTCCTTAAATCGCAAACACCAACAAGAAGAAGGCACCTCGATCCGAATTCACGACATAGCGCAAGAACTCCACTGTACCGACGAACTCGTTCTCGAGTCATTGGAATTCGCCGCCTGAAAGCATGAACACATACGAAGAGCCGACGTGACGTCGGCTCTTTTTTTATGGCTTGTTCGGTGTGGCGACGTGCTTGGCGATCTCGACGACGTACTCGACGATTTTATACAATTCTGTGAGCGGCATCCGCTCGTTCGTCGTATGAATCTCTTCATAGCCGACACCGAGGTTGACGGTCGGAATGCCGCCACCGGCGATGACGTTCGCGTCAGATCCACCGCCCGAGTGCAAAATGCGCGTCGGACGACCTATCGAAGCCGCAGCCGTTTTCGCGATTTCGACGACCTCGTCTCCTTCCTCGAACTTGAAACCAGGGTACATGATGTCGATGTCGACTTCCGCGCGTCCGCCTAGTGCGGCCGCCGTCTCAACGTACGCCTGCTTCATCGCTTCCGCTTGCGCTTCCATCTTCTCATGGATGAGCGAGCGCGCCTCAGCGAACACTTCGACGTAATCGCAGACGATATTTGTCGCCCGTCCACCTTCGAATCGGCCGATGTTGGCCGTCGTCTCGGCATCGATGCGGCCGAGCGGCATCTTCGCGATCGCCTTCGCTGCGATTTGGATGGCCGACACACCTTTCTCAGGCGCGACGCCGGCGTGAGCCGTCTTCCCGAAGATTCGCGCATTCACCTTCGCTTGAGTCGGTGCGGCGACGATGATGTCCCCGACCGGTCCGTCCGAGTCGAGTGCGAAACCGTACTTCGCTTCGATTTTAGACAAATCGAGCACTTTCGCGCCGACAAGACCTGATTCTTCGCCGACCGTGATGACGAATTGGATCTGCCCATGCGGGATCTTCTCTTCTTTTAATACACGCACGAGTTCGATCATCGCCGTGAGGCCGGTCTTATCGTCCGCTCCGAGGATCGTCGTTCCGTCCGTGACGACGTAGCCGTCCTTGATGCTCGTCTTGATGCCTTTCCCCGGCGTGACCGTGTCCATATGGGCCGTGAAGTAAATCGGGTCGACGCCTTCCTTCGTGGCTGGAACGGTTATGATCAAGTTGTTCCCCGCATGATCCGTCTTCGTCGACGCGTCATCCTCATAGACGTCACAGCCAAGCTCAGTGAACACCGCTTTCAAATGCTCACAGATGACCGCTTCTTCTTTCGTTTCTGAATCGATGCCGACAAGCCCTAAGAACGTGTCGAGCACGCGTGTCTCATTTACCATAAAAACCATCCCTCCATCCAAACATTTCTTGGTCATTATACCAAACTCATGACGTTTGCACGAACGTTTTCCATTCTGTACAATGGGGACAAACGTGTAATGGAGGAACGACATGAGAAATAAACAAAAAAAACGACAACGGATCATCCAGATCGGCGTTGTCGTCATCGTATCAATCTTTTTGCTCAGCACGGTGCTCTCGAGCATGGCCATGTTCTTTTAACAGAAGAATATAGCGCTCTTTTAAAATCAAGTAGCTCTTCACATCCGACAAAATATTGAGCAACGACGAACGTACCTCAAATTCTTCACGTGACGTGGGGAGAGGTACGTTTTTTCGATAATGCTCGATCGTCGCATCGAGCTCACGGAGAAATGCCGAAGCGTCGGCCCGTTCATTCACATTGTCCCCGACGAGCCGGAGAAACGTCGCGACCGGCTTCGCCTCATCGACGACGAGCGTGATCTCGCGGGCGTTGTCGACGATCCGTTTCAGGATGTCGTATTGTCGTTCGCGCATCCGAAAGTAGAGATAGTCCATATCTTCGTTCCGTTTCCCAATTGAATTGCCCATCCTCCTAAGCGCGAGGTCTTTTCCTTGCTTCAAATAATCGCGCGTCTTCAACAGCATCATCGCATGGTCGTTATAGATCCCCGTCTCGACACAGGCGGCGATATCATAGAAATAGACGGCGAGCGCCCGGTCGATGTTCTCTTTGATGCGCTCGATCTCTTTGTCAAGCGTCGGCATATACATATTGACGATGAGCCCGACGCCTACCCCGATCGCGATCAACAACAGCTCGTTGATGAACAGTTCGATCGAGAATCGTCCTTCCGTATACAGATGCGTCAAGATGACGACGCTCGTAATCATCCCGTCCTGCAGTTTGAGTTGTTGTACGAGCGGGATAAACATGACAAAATAAAGTGTAAGCGTGGCTGGTGAATAGCCGAGGAGCGTGAACATGAGCGCTCCCATCCCGATGGCGAGCAGACTCGCCATGACCCGTTCGTAAGACGCTCGGAAGGATTTCTTCCTCGTCTCTTGAATACTCAGAATGGCGATAATGGCCGCGAACACGTAATAATCGAGATGAATCGTCTCGGCGATGAGCATCGCAATGCCGGCGGCGACTGCCGTCTTTAACGTGCGTGACCCGATTTTCATCGAATCCCCCCTTTCTCTTACAAAATTGTTAACTAGAATTCCCCGTTTGGCAATCCTTATGTTTGGAAGTGATGGAACATGAAGTCAAAACAGAATAAACGGATCCTCCCTTCGCTCCTCATCCTTGCGATCGCCGTCCTCGGCTTCCTTTGGCTCGAGCAACGTCCGAGCGGTACGTACACGGTCGAGACGTTCGTGGACGGCCAGACCGAGACACGACAGTTCGAGTCGCTCGCCGAGGCGAAAGCCTATATGGAACGAGGTGACCATCGGGCATTGGTCGGACCCGACGGTGAGGTCATCGACTTTACCGGTGCCGGCATCGCCGTCACCCCGACCGGACAAGTCACTTATTTGTTTAAAGACGCCGCCTTGTCTGAACGCCAATCGTACGTGGCTGGTGGCACAAGATTACGTCTACTCGAGCGAGGGCAAGACCACTTGAAAGTCAGCATCTCCGGGGCAGACGTATTTGTCCCGCTCGCGAACATGACGTTGTACCCGGACGCACTCGTGAAGAAACGTGGCTTTTATGAAGTACGTGATGGGGACGTGTACCATACGGTCGAGGCGAACGACAATCTTGCCGGCACGTTCCTCGTCGGTCCGGCGAACGGCACAGAAGAAGACCGTTACTACACCGAGAACGTCCGTGACGTGTTCGATTCACCGTACCAGTTCGCCTCCATCGCCTCGACGTCACCATACTCGGCGGCCGAGTTGAATCGGTTCCTCGAGACGTTATCGGACTCTCCGTTGAAAGGAAAAGGCGCTGCCTTTAAAGACGCCGAGTCGAAGCACGGGATCAACGCATTATTCCTCCTCGCCGTCGCCGGCCATGAATCAGGTTACGGCACATCCGCCATCGCCCGAGACAAGTTCAACTTGTTCGGCTTCAAAGCGACCGACAACGACCCGAGCGGCAACGCCGCGACATTCGCCTCGTTCGAGGATAGCGTTGACGCCGCAGCAAACTTGTTCGCCGAGAAATACGTGACCGGTGCTTATGCGAGAGGACCGTACCCAGGCAACAAACAGGAAGGCATCAACATCTTTTATGCATCGGACCCGTACTGGGGCGAAAAGGTTGCCGGGACGATGTATCGGATCGACCGTGCCTTAGGTTCTGCATATTATGAGCGAATCAAGTGATGGTGAAAGCCATCACTTTTTTTATTGCAGGAATTCCCCCGTCACATCAAGAATACATAAATGAACGACCATTCATTTTTCTAAAAGGGGGATTTTTTCATGAAAACGATTTGGATCACAGGCGGGTCATCCGGGATGGGGAAAGCGATGGCCCTCAAATTTAAACAGGAAGGTTGGAACGTCGCCATCAGTGGTCGGAACACGGAGCGGCTTGAAGAGGCGATGCGTGAGTTGGACGCAATCGAAGCCGGACGGGCGATGAGCGTCCAACATGATGTCCGTGACTATGACGGCTGCGCCGAAGCGTTAGACGCCATCACATCCGCCTACGGACAAGTGCATGCGCTCGTCAATAACGCGGCCGGTAATTTCGTCTGTCCGACGCTCGACTTGACACCGAACGGCTGGTCGAGCGTCATCGACATCGTCTTGAACGGCACGTTCAACTGTACACACGCACTCGGAAAACATTGGGAGACCGAACAGTTGCGCGGCGGTTCAATCTTGAACATGGTCGCCTCTTACGCTTGGCAAGCCGGACCTGGCGTCGCCCCTAGCGCCGCCGCGAAAGCCGGTGTCCTCAACTTGACGCGCACGCTCGCCGTCGAATGGGGCTATCAGTTCGGGGCACGCGTCAACGCGATCAGCCCGGGTCCAATTGAGCGGACGGGCGGCGCAGAGAAGCTCGCCGTCCACGTGAAAGAAGTCGAACGGATTCGTCGCAACGTGCCGCTCGGTCGTTTCGGGACACCAGAAGAGATCGCCGACTTGGCGTATTGGATGCTATCGGATGAGATGCGTTATTTGAACGGGGAATGCATCTCGCTCGACGGCGGGCATTGGCTCAATAAATATCCGTTTTAAAGCGAAACGGCCGAGGAGTCGAACTCCTCGGCCGTTTTTATATGTCCTCGCCCGTCCATTCTGCCTTGAACCGTTCGTGGAACGAGACGAGGAAGGCATGGCGCTCGCATGCGATTTGTTTCGCGCGAGGCGTATGCATGCCGTCCGCAAGTTTCAACAGCTTCTCCTCGAAGTGTGCGCTGGCGCTCGATTCCCCGTATAAAGCAGTGCCGCTTGCACCGGCATACTGAAACGTTCGGGCGATGCCGATCGCCCCGATGGCGTCGAGCCGGTCGGCGTCTTGCACGATCGCCGCTTCAAGCGAGGACGGTGCTATCCCTTTCGAGTAGGACGTCTCACCAATGACCGTTAACACGTGTCGGCTCAGCTCGCCCGGGACGTCGAGCGAATCGAGATGAGCCTTCACGAGCCCGGATGCCCGCCCTAGCTTATGGTCTTCGACGTCATGTAAGAGCGCCGAAAGCGTCACGACGAATCGATTGACCGCTAATCCTTCACTGAGCGATTCGGCCAGTCGCCTGACCCGCTCGAGATGTGCGACGTCATGTCCGGTATGGTCGTTTTCGTGCAGTTCCGCGACGAACCGTTCCGTCGCCGTGATGATTTCTTTGTACGTCATCAAATCTCGATCGTGCTGTTCGGTTCGATCAGCAGACCGCGCTGGTGCAACTGATCACAAAACGCACGTGCATCTTGTTTGATCGGCGGGAACGTATCGAAATGAATCGGGACGACCCGTTTCGCTTGTAGCCAATGCGCCGCGTCGAGCGCATCAGCCGGTCCCATCGTAAAGTTGTCACCGATCGGGAGGAAGGCGACGTCGATTTCAAACCGTTCCCCGTACAGCTTCATGTCCGAGAACAGTCCCGTGTCGCCCGCATGATAGACGGTGAGCGCGTTCGTTTCAATGATGAAGCCTCCCGGCATACCCATGTAAACCGGTGTATCGCCCATGTCGAGACTCGAGCTGTGAAACGCTTGCGTCATCGTCACGCGGCCGAACGGAAAGGCGTTGCCGCCCCCGATGTTCATGCCGTGGACAGAAAAGCCTTTCTTCTCGTAGTAAGTGGCGAGCTCATGTGTCGCGACGATGGTCGCACCGGTCTCGTTTGCAATCAACTCCACGTCCTCGATATGATCGAAATGGGCGTGGGTGAGCAGGATATAGTCAGCCGGTACGGTCGCCGGATTGACGTCCGTGTGCGGGTTGCTCGTCAAGAACGGATCGATGAGGACGTGCACCCCATCAATATTCAATAATACGGTTGCGTGGCCATAGTACGTGATCTTCATCATGATTCCTCCCTTAACTGGTGTCAGCTGGAACGTTTCACTTACAAGACTTTCTCTAAGAAGCGCTTCGCCCGATCGGTCTGCGGGTTAAGGAGCAGGTCGGCCGGTTTGCCTTCCTCCATCAGGATGCCTTCGTCGAGGAATAGGACGCGGTCGGCCACTTCGCGGGCGAAGCCCATCTCGTGTGTGACGACGACCATCGTCATCCCAGTCTCGGCTAGCCCTTTCATAACGTCGAGTACCTCATTGACCATTTCCGGGTCGAGCGCCGACGTCGGTTCATCGAACAACATGACGTTCGGTTCCATGGCGAGGGCCCGGGCGATGGCGACACGTTGCTTTTGTCCGCCCGATAATTGACTTGGGTAGGCGCTGATTTTTTCAGATAACCCGACCCGTTCAAGCAACTTCTTCGCCCGTTCGATCGCTTCGGCCTTGCTGATTTTCAACACGTTGATCGGGGCGTACGTCAAGTTATCGAGCACGCTCATGTGCGGAAACAGATTGAACTGTTGGAACACCATCCCGATCTGTTGACGGGCTTTTGAGACGTTGGCTCCTTTTTTCGTCAACTCGTAGCCATCGACCGTCACCGTCCCGCTCGTCGGGACCTCCAACATGTTGAGGCAACGAAGAAAGGTCGATTTCCCCGAGCCCGAAGGCCCGATGACAGCGACGACCTCCCCGCGCTCGATCGTCGTCGTAATACCTTTCAACACTTCTAATTCACCGAACTGCTTGTGTAAATCGTTAACTTGTATCATCTGCCATCACTCTTTCTAAGCCGTTTTTCAAGGCGCTGACCAAAGTATGTCAACACCATCACTATCGTAAAGTATATCACACCCGCGAACAGGAGCGGTTCGAAGTAGATCGCCTTTTGTCCGCCGACGATCTGTGCCCGACGCATGATGTCGAGAACACCGACCGTCGAGACGAGCGCCGACTCTTTCGTGAGCGTGATCATCTCGTTGACGAGCGCCGGTAAGATATTCTTGAACGCCTGCGGCAAAATGATGGACCGCAGCTGTTTCACATACGGGACGCCGAGCGCGTCAGACGCTTCCCACTGTCCTTTATCGACCGCTTGAATCCCGGCCCGGATGATCTCTGAGATGTACGCCGCCGAGTTGAGTGAGAAGGCGATGACGGCCGATTGATACGGTGTCGTGATGAAGCCTGTCAACTGCGGGAGACCGAAGTGGATGATGGCGAGTTGCAAGATGAGCGGCGTGCCCCGGAACACGGCCGTATACGCATGTCCGATAAAATTGACGAACCGGTTCGGGATGATTTTAAACGTGGCGATGACGATCCCGAGCGTGATCCCGAACAGCGCCGAGACGAGCACGACTTGAAACATGACAGGGATCCCTTCGAGAATATAAGGGATCGAATCATAAATCCGACTAAACTCCATTGTAAGTTCCTCCTAAAAAAGGCTGACTGATACATCCAGTCAGCCTCGTGCATGAATTATTCCGCTGGTGCGGCTTCTTCTTCGAACCATTTTTGAGCCAATTTCTCGATTTCACCGCTCGCAATCAACTTGTTCAACTCTTCGTTGAATTGATTGCGAAGCTCATCGTCTTTGCGGAATGCGGCAGCAGAGCCGGCTTCTTCCTCATCAACGATCTCAAATGTCGAAAGTTCGCTGTCTTGGTCGAGATATTTTTTCGCGACCGTGTCTTCGATGACCATCGCATCGATGCGACCCGTCTTGATTTCTTGAATGATCTCTGGAATTTTGTTCAAGGCGACGACTTCCGCGCCTTCGATCTGGTCTTTGGCGATCCCTTCTTGAATCGAACCGAGCTGGACCCCGACTTGCTTGCCGTTCAAGTCTTCAAGTGACTGGATGGCGTTTCCTTTTGACAAGATCAAGTTCTTCGCCGTGAAGTAGATGTCCGAGAAGTCGGCGTTTTCTTTCCGCTCTTCCGTCGGTGTCATCCCGGCCATGACGAAGTCGACGCGTCCGGCGTTCAGTGCCCCGAGGAGGCTTCCGAAGTCCATATCTTCAATCTTTAATTCATACCCCATGTTTTCTGCGACTTGTTTGGCGATGTCGATGTCAAATCCGACGATTTCATCCCCGTTCGCCGTGTCGACGAACTCGTACGGGAAGTAATCCGCGCTCGTGCCCATGACGATGACTTTGTCGTCGTTTGCCGAAGAAGATGACCCTCCTTCGTTGACGTCAGCGCCACATGCGGCCGAGAAAGCGGCAAGCCCCGCGATACATAATGCTAGAAAACCTTTTTTCATGATCATCGTTCCTTTCTCCATTGAGATGAAATAATCAGAACATTAACAAAATTATGACATATATGTGAAAATGACTCAATCGATTTTCGACTCATCACATGTCTGACTTGTTCTTCAACCACTATATACACATAATTATTACTTGTAAAGTATATTCATGCATAAAATCTAAAAAAAATACGGTCACATTCGCTCGTAAGCGAAATAAGTGACCGTACCGTTATCGCGTGAGCCATACGGTTGGACCCGTTTGACCGACGTGATGGGAATGGCGCTATAGACGTGTGGGTAACGTTCACCGTCCTCATCGAACTCGTAATGGAGTAGACTTCCTAGCCGAGCGACGTGGAACGATACGAGGACGACCCGTTCATCACGATAGTGACGGCGCACGAACTTGCCGATTTGTTGCGGGGTGCAACAGCGGACGTATCCTTCTGTCTGAAGCGACGGCTCATTGATCTCGCCGCGTGACAAGGCGATCGTATATTCCGCCTCGCTCATGATTTTGATGACTGGTTCCATCGAATCGATCCTTTCTTAGCGAAAAGCGCAAAGGCAAAAGCCTCTGCGCTTCTTTCTTATGCGTAATAAATGTCGAACAACGTCTGTAACTGATCGACGAGCTCTTCGGCCGTCGATGACTCGATCGTGCTCCGTTCGACCATCGTGACGATATTGCCGTCTTCGAGCAAGGCGATCGAAGGCGATGACGGTGCGTATCCTTCAAAGTATTCACGGGCCCGGTCCGTCGCTTCGCGGTCTTGTCCAGCGAAGACGGTGACGAAGTGATCCGGTTTCGTCCCTTCCATCTTGTTGACATAAGCTGCTGCCGGACGGGCGATCCCACCGGCACAACCACATACCGAGTTGACGAGGACGAGCGTCTTGCCTTCTTGTTTGAGGGCGGCGTCGACTTCTTCAGGCGTCGTCAATTCTGTATATCCAGCGGCACGAACCTCATTCCGTGCTTGTTCGACTACATCTTGGAAGTATAATTGAAAATCCATATCGTTTCCCCTTTCGACTTGCGTCTGTACTTTTTTATTTTACGTCTTCTCGTGCGGTGAAAACAAGTCTATCGCTCAATTCACGCTCGAGGAACGGGTCGGCGCCGAGCAGCGATTTGAACGCCATGTAACGGGCACGTTCTTCTGCAGTCGCTTCCCGATTCGTTAAATATGCCCGAATCAATATATTTTTCGGCGTGTGTTCCATATCGATGAACTCGAGCAATTGCGCTTCATAGCCGACGAAGCCGAGCAGTTCGGCCCGAATCGAATCGGTCGCGAGTGAGGCGAACCGTTCTTTAATGAGACCGTGCTGCAACATGACATCAAGCGGCGCGGCGTCAAGCTGACGGTTCAACTCTTTTTGGCAGCATGGCACACTCAAGATGACTTTCGCCCCCCACCGGACGGCCCGGGCGAGCGCCATGTCGGTCGCAACGTCACAGGCGTGGAGCGTGACGACCATATCGACCGCTGACTCGCCTTCATACTCGTTAATGTCGCCGACGAGAAACTCGAGCCGCTCGTATCCTAAATCACGGGCGATGCCGGCACACTCTTCGATGACTTCCTTCTTCAAGTCGAGCCCGGTGATGTGGACGTCGTAGCCTTTCATCTCATGCAAGAAATGATAGAGGGCGAACGTGAGGTACGATTTCCCCGAGCCAAAGTCGAGGATGCGAATCGTCCGGTCTGTCGGTAGATGCTTGATCGAGTCCTCGATGAACTCGAGGAAGCGATTGATCTGTTTGAACTTGTCATATTTTTGACGCTTCACTTTCCCATCCTCGGACTGGACACCGAGACGAATCAAGAACGGAACAGGTTCGTCGAGCGGCAAGACGTACTGTTTCTCGCGGTTGTGCGTCAGCTTCACTTGTTTGGCCGCCGTCTGTCGTTCTTTATACACCACTTTGAACTTCTTCGACAGCTGAAACTGAAGATCGGACGACTTCAACTGGAACTGTCCTTGACGGAACGTCTCGAGCAACGATTCGATCTCAGCGGCCGCTTCGTCCGCCGGTAAATTTTTATGTTTCATCACCCGCTCATATTGGTACTCAAACTGTATATGGTACGCTTCTCTCAATAAGACCGGTTTCAGCTTGACGCGCCGGAGATCGCTTGATTTTTGACGCGGCTGGCTGATCGTCGCCGTGACGAGTTGTTCATGGTCGACGACTTCCTTCAGTCGGGCCAGTAATTGTGTATAGTCCACTTCGTTCATTCCTTTTCAGTAGTTTCGAAACTTTTTAAATCGTTCATCCGTACATACTATTACACGAAGCCGTGCAAACGTCAAAGGAGGAAGAACCATGTTCAAAAAACTACTCTCATCGATCGGGGTCGGCGCCGCGACGGTCGATACACGACTCGCCGACAGCCACTGTGAACCAGGCGGCACTTTAGAAGGTGTCGTCCACGTCAAAGGCGGCAGCGTCGAGCAATCGGTCGACCGGATCTACATCTTCTTCAACACACTATATAAACATGAAGTGAACGATAAGGCGACGTACTCGACGTTCACAATCGAGAAGATTTCATTGAACGAGGCCCCGTTCTTGATCGGTCCCGATGAAGTGAAGGAAATCCCGTTCACGATCGCCGTCCCGTTCAACACCCCACTTTCGGTCAGCCAGTCGAAGTCATGGATCGAGACCGGACTCGACATCGCCCAGGCCGTCGACCCGAAAGATGAGGATGCGATCGTCGTCAAACCAAACGCGACACAACAAGTCGTTCTCGATGCGCTAGACGCCATCGGCTTCCGCTTGAAAAAGGCCGACACCGAGATGTTGCCGGCACGTCACCGTTCAGGCCGTCTGCCGATCGCCCAAGAGCTTGAATATTCACCGAACGGCACACGGTTCGGTCGCAAACTCGACGAGATCGAGGTCGTCTTGCTCCAGGATGAGGCAACACTCGACTTGTTGATTCAAGTCGACAAGAGCGTCCACAACCTCGGCAGCCTGTTCGCCGATTTGATGGGTACAGATGAATCGACGCACCGGCTCAGCTATGCGTATGACGAGCTCAAAGTCGACCTCGTCCGCCGCGACGTCGAGTCGTTGATTGAACGCTCCATTTGAAAAGACAGCCACGACGTGCGGCTGTCGACGAACCACGTTCCTTCTCACGACCCGGTTCGTCTTTTTATGTATGAAGCACGAGCGTTCCTTCCTTCCCCGTTTTACGCGACGCAAAGGAAGTGCCCGGGCTTTTCTTTGCCCGTCAAAACCTCAAAAAAGACAAATGGCCGCCAGAGGGGCGACCAGTCGTATAGCTCGTCAACGGCGCCCCGACTCCAGCAGGAGAGCGATCCAACGGAGACCCAGCAGCGACACGAGTCGCGATGCGGCTCCGGGATTGCCTGCGGAAAGCGTGGGCGCCGGAAGGACGAGCGATTCAGTTGATGTTAGTCAACAAGCTGACAGCCACGACGTGTGGCTGTCTTTTTCGTTTCGTATCAGTACAGTGTGTACGTGTTCGGGTCGATCGCTTCGAGCGATTGCTTGATCGACTGCAAGAACTGACCGGCGACGAGACCGTCGAGGACGCGGTGGTCGACCGACATACACAAGTTGACGATATCGCGCGCCGCGAACATCCCGTTCACCCATACCGGGCGTTTGACGATCGATTCAACCGATAAAATCGCAGCTTGTGGATAGTTCAAGATCGGCGCCGATTGAATCGAACCGAACGCGCCTGTGTTGTTGATTGTGAACGTACCGCCTCGCATCTCGCTCGCCGTCAGACGGTTGGTACGGGCCCGCGATGCGACGTCTTGAAGCGCGACAGCAAGCCCTTTTATGTTCTTCTCGTCGGCGTGTTGGATGACCGGCACGTAAAGCGCGTCGTTCGCCGCCACGGCGACCGACAAGTGAATATCTTTATGCACTTTGATGTGGTCGCCGGCCCACTCCGAGTTCATCATCGGATGCTTTTTCAAAGCTTCGACGGCCGCCTTCATGAAGAACGGCATGAACGTCAACTTGACGCCTTCCTGATTAAAGAACTCATCTTTGAGCTTGGCACGCGTCTCCACGAGATTCGTCACATCGACCTCGATCATGAGCCACGCATGCGGCGCTTCATGTTTCGAGCGGACCATGTTGTTCGCGATCGCTTGACGGACTCCAGCCGTCGGAATCAGCTCGACCCGGTCTGATGATGGTTCACTCGGTGTCGGAGCGGTCACTGGCGCGACGGCCGGCTTCTCCGCTTCCGTTGGCACATCGAGTTTCACTTGCGTCATCGTCTCTTGGACCGGTGCTTGCGTCGCCGCTTCCGGTTTGACCGGGCGACCTTCCGACAAGTAGCGGAGGACGTCCTTCCGAGTGATACGGCCCCCAAGGCCCGAGCCGTCGAGGTCATTCAAATCGATATCGTTCTCGTTCGCCAGACGGATGACCGCCGGCGAGAAACGCCCGTTACCGCTCTGTTTGCGCGGCGTTGATGCTGCCGCAGCCGACACGGCTTCCGCGACCGGTTCTTGCACCGTCTCTTCGGACTCGACTTGAGGTGTTTCTTTCTCGGTCCCCGCGACTTCCATGACCAAGACAGGTGTTCCGACTGCGACCGTATCACCTTCCCCGATGAGGATTTCTTTGACGACACCGGCACTTGTCGCCGGAATCTCGGCTGTCACTTTGTCCGTCATGACTTCCGCGAGCGGTTCATATTCCTCGACCCGGTCACCCGGCTTGACGAGAAACGTCGTGATCGTCCCTTCGGTCACACTTTCACCGAGCTGAGGCATTTTAATCGTCTGTTCCATGAAGGCCCTCCTCAGAACGCAGCGAGCTGACGTGCCCGCTCCGCGATTTTTTCAGGCGAGACGATGAAGAACTTCTCCATCGGCGGCGCATAAGGCATCGACGGCACGTCCGGACCTGCCAGCCGCTCGATCGGCGCGTCGAGTTCGAACAACGCCTTTTCGGCGATAATGGCCGCGACTTCCCCGATGATGCTTCCTTCTTTGTTGTCCTCGGTGACGAGGAGCACTTTCCCCGTCTTCTTGACCGCTTCGATAATCCCGTCCTGGTCGAGCGGATAGACGGTCCGTAAGTCGAGGATATGTGTGCTGATCCCTTCAGACTCGAGCGCCTTCGCCGCTTCTTGTGCCATGTGGACACAAAGGCCATACGTGATGATCGTGATGTCGTCGCCTTCACGTTTGACGGCTGCTTTACCGATTTCGACCGTATAGTCGTCTGTAGGCAAGTCTGCTTTTAAAAGTCGGTACGCCCGCTTGTGCTCGAAGAAGAGGACCGGGTCGTTCGACCGAATCGCCGCCTTGAGCAACCCTTTCGCGTCGACCGGGTCAGATGGGATGACGACTTTCAGTCCCGGTGTCGAGTTGAACATTCCTTCGACGGACTGCGAGTGATAGAGGGCACCGTGGATGCCACCGCCGAACGGGGCTCGGATGACCATCGGGCACGTCCAGTCGTTGTTCGAGCGGTAACGAATTTTCGCCGCTTCCGAGACGATCTGGTTGACGGCCGGCATGATGAAGTCCGCGAATTGCATCTCGGCGATCGGACGCATCCCATACATGGCCGCCCCGATGCCGACACCCGCGATCGCACTCTCCGCAAGCGGAGCGTCGATGACGCGGTCTTCACCGTACTTTTCGATCAATCCTTGTGTCGCCCGGAACACGCCGCCACGGACCCCGACGTCTTCGCCGAGGACGAAGACGTTCTCGTCCCGCTCCATCTCTTCATGAATCGCTTCGTTGATCGCTTCAATAAACGTTTTCATCAGTTATCCCCCTCGTACACGTGATCCATCGTCGATTCCGGTGACGCATACGGTGCCTTGTCCGCGTACGCCGTCGCCTCGTTCACTTCCGTATCGACGCTCGATTCGATGGACGCGAGCTCTTCTTCTGTCGCGATGCCATCTTCAATCAAACGGGCGCGGAACAGCTGGTTCCCGTCCCGATGCTTCAAATCGGCCAATTCTTCGACCGAACGATACGCCTTGTCGTCATCGTCGGACGAATGTGGGACGAGCCGCTCGACTTCTGCTTCGATCAACGTCGGCCCTTCTCCACGCAAAGCACGGGCCCGCGCTTCTTTCACGGCCGCATATACGGCGATCGGGTCGGTCCCTTCGACCGTCACGCCCGGCATCCCATAACCTTTCGCCCGGTCCGAGACGTGCTCACAGGCGAGCTGTTTCGACAAAGGGACAGAGATGGCATATTTGTTGTTCTCACAGAACAAGATGACCGGGAGCTTGTGGACACCGGCAAAGTTGGCGCCTTCGTGGAAGTCACCTTGGTTCGAGGAGCCTTCCCCGAATGAGACGAACGTCACGAGTTCTTCTTTTTTCAATTTCGCAGCCAACGCGACACCGACCGCGTGCGGCACTTGCGTCGTGACCGGTGACGAGCCCGTCACGATCCGATGTTGTTTCGAACCGAAATGTCCCGGCATTTGACGTCCGCCCGAGTTCGGGTCTTCCGCTTTCGCGAACGCAGACAACATCAAGTCACGGGCCGTCTGGCCGAAATGCAGGACGACGGCGACGTCGCGATAGTATGGGAGGATATAGTCCGTCCCTTTTTCAAGCGCGAACGCCGCGCCGACTTGGGCCGCCTCTTGTCCTTGACACGAGACGACGAACGGGATTTTACCGGCCCGGTTCAGCTTCCACATCCGCTCATCGATTTTACGGGCTCGTACCATCGTTTCGAACATCGCGATCAAGTCTTGTTTCGAGAGACCAAGCTCTTCATATGAATTCACTGTCATTTGTTCCATTTCCGTTTCCTCCTTAGGCGTGAATCGGTAAGCCGTCTACGGCGAGCGCCGCTTCTTGGAATGCCTCGCTCAAGGCCGGGTGTGGATGGACGAGTTGTCCCATTTCCCATGCCGTCGCGTTCAAGACGAGGGCGAGCCCGCCTTCTGTGATCAATTCCGTCGCTTTCGGACCGACGATATGAACACCGAGCAGGTCGTCGGTCTCTTTGTCAGAGACGAGTTTGACGAATCCGTCCGCCTGTCCTTCAATTCGTGCTTTCCCGAGTCCGTTGAAGCGATACGTGCCTGTCTTGACGTCACGGCCGGATGCTTTCGCCGCCTCTTCCGTCAACCCGACCGATGCCACTTCCGGCACGCCGTAGACGCAACGCGGAATCAGGTCATAATCGAGCGGGGTCGGTTCGTGACCGAGAATCGTCTCGACCGCCTTGACCCCTTCGGCCGAGGCGACGTGGGCGAGTTGGAGCTTGCCGATGCAGTCGCCGATTGCAAAGATATGTCGTTCTTTCGTCCGATACTGTTCGTCAACTTGAATGACGCCGTTCTCGACGACGATCGACGTGTTCTGCAAACCGAGGTGCTCTGTGTTGGCGACACGTCCGACCGAGACGAGCACACAATCGACCGTGATCGTCTCTTCCCCGACTTTCAGTTCGACCGCGTCCGGGGACACGCTCGTCTGTTCCGGGTCGACCGTCACGTTTTTCTTCACGCGGACGCCGCGCTTTTTAAGCAAGCGCTCGACTTCTCGTGAGACGGCTTTATCCTCGAGCGGGAGAAGCCGTTCCCCGACCTCGATCAACGTCACGTCGACGTCAAGGTCGATGAGCATCGAGGCCCATTCGACACCGATGACGCCGCCACCGACGATGGCGATGGCGTTCGGCAACTGTTCAAACTGGAGCAAGTCATCAGAGTTCAAGATGCGCTCATGGTCGAACGGCAAGCCGGGCAGTTCACGTGGAATCGATCCGGTCGCAATGATCAACTGGTTCGGCAAGAGCAGTTCAGACTCGCCTGCTTCGTCCTCGACAGCGACCGTCCCCGGTTGCGGCGAGAAAATGCTCGGCCCGAGAATCGATGCCTTCCCACGGAACACTTCGATTTTTCCTTGCTTCATCAAGTGTTCGATTCCTTTCTCAAGGCCTGCCACCAATTCGCGTTTGAACGTTTGGGCCCGTCCGAGATTGAACGAGACCGGCCCCGTTTCGACGCCATACGTCTCACCGTGTTTGGCCGTCTGATAGACGTGCGCCGCCTTCAACAATGCTTTCGTCGGGATGCACCCTTTATGTAGGCATGTCCCTCCGAGCTTGGATGCTTCCACGATCGCCACTTGTTTTCCGGCTTGGGCCGCCTTGATCGCGGCCACGTATCCGCCAGGACCGCCGCCGATGACGACGATATCAAATTCTCGTGCCATGTGTATCCCCCTCGTAATGTCGAACTGTTTCTTGTTGGCCGATGACGCGGAGCGCCCCTTCAGCGAGTGCCTTCAATTCGTCTTCGCCAGGATAGACGTGAACCGGTGCCAAGTAACTGACCCGTTGTTTAATATAGTCAGTCAACCACTCCGAATAAGCGATGCCGCCCGTTAACAGAATGGCATCGACTTGCCCCGATAGCGTCGCACCGTGCTTGGCGATTTCTTGAGCAACCCGATAGGCCATCGTTTCATAAAGACGAGATGCCTGTTCATCACCGCCGGTCATCCGCTCTTCGATTTCGAGGGCGTCATACGTGCCGAGATGGGCGTAGAGCCCGCCGCGACCGACAATTTTCTGTTTCATCTCCGATTCTTTATACCTGGTACTATAACATAGTTCTACTACCTGTCCAACTGGAATCGAGCCTGCCCGTTCCGGTGCGAGCGGCCCGTCTCCGTCTAGTCCATTGTTCACATCGATGACTTGTCCTTTCTCGTGGGCGCCGACGGTGATGCCCCCACCGAGATGGGCGATGATCAAGTTCAAATCTGTGTAATCGCTTCCAATTTCAGTCGCGAAGCGCTTCCCTACTGCTTTCTGGTTCAAGGCGTGGAAAATGCTGCGGCGATTGATTTCCGGCATCCCTGTCGGTCGAGCGACCGGTTGGAGCTCGTCGACGACGACCGGGTCAACGATATAATTCGGTACTTGAAATAATTTACCGAGCCGATACGCGATCAATCCGCCTAAATTCGAGGCATGGACACCGAAGCGACCACTCGCTAAATCTTCACGCATCTGGGCGTTGACGGCGTACGTGCCCGAAGGCATCGGGGCGAGCAGGCCGCCCCGACCGACGATGGCTGACAGCGATCCGCCCGCGATATTCGATTCCGTCAACAAGTCGCGCACTTCTTGCTCCCGATAAGGCAATTGTTCGGGAAGTGACAATCCTGTGACGTCTTGCCCGTGACGCACCGTCTTCGTCAAAATTTCGTCAGACCCGTCGAACAGCCCGACTTTTGTCGACGTCGAGCCTGGATTGATGGCGAGGATGAGTTGTCGAGACATCTTAACGTCCACCTAGCAAGCTTTTTTCGACTTTCAAGAACTGGCTACGCGACCGGGACATCATCGCGATCCGCTCTTCGGCCATCTTCTCGGCGGCGACGTGTGTCGGTACCCCGTCCCGCTCGGCGATCTCGAAGACGCGCAACATGTTGTCATAAATGAGTTCGACTTTCTTCATCGCCCGTTCGCGGTTGTAGCCTTCGAGCTCGTCGGCGACATTGATGACGCCGCCGGCATTGATGACGAAGTCTGGCGCGTACAAGATGCCCCGGTCTTCGAGCACGTCACCGTGGCGGTCCTCGGCGAGCTGGTTGTTCGCTGCCCCGGCGACGATCTGTGCTTTCAGTTGCGGGATCGTCGTGTCGTTGATGACTGCGCCGAGCGCACACGGCGCAAAGATATCGCAGTCGACGGCGTAAATCTCGTCCGGCTTGACGACCGTCGCGCCGAAGTCCGTCTCGGCCCGCTTGAGCGCTTCTTCATTGATGTCCGTCACGACCAAGTGCGCTCCTTCTTCGTGCAAGTGGCGGCACAAGTTGTACGCGACGTTCCCGACCCCTTGGACGGCGACGGTTTTACCAGCGAGAGAGTCTGAGCCGAACTTCCATTTCGCTGCCGCCTTCATGCCGCGGTACACCCCGTACGCTGTCACGGGGGACGGGTTGCCGCTCGAACCGAAGGCCGGGCTGACGCCTGTGACGTAATCCGTCTCCATATGGATGAAATCCATGTCGGCAACCGACGTGTTGACGTCTTCTGCCGTGATGTAACGCCCGCTGAGTGATTGGACGTAACGGCCGAACGCACGGAAGAGCGCCTCAGACTTGTCCGTCTTGGCGTTGCCGATGATGACCGCTTTCCCCCCGCCGAGATTGAGTCCGGCAGCGGCATTTTTATACGTCATTCCTTTGGCGAGACGCAACACGTCAGTGAGCGCCGCCTCTTCCGACTCATAATTCCACATCCGCAGTCCACCGAGTGCCGGTCCTAACGTCGTATCGTGAATCGCGATGATCGCCTTCAAGCCCGACGCTTGATCTTGGCAAAACACGATCTGCTCATAGTCTTCTGCCTGCAATACGTCAAAAATGCGGAAGCGTGGTTCCATGTTAGTCTCCATCATTGATAATTCCTCCTAGGAAATGTTTAGTTTTTGGCATGCAACAGTGCGAAAGCGAGTGAATACAGTTTCGCCTCGGCCGTGTCGGCCCGGCTCGTCAAGACGACCGGCGCACTTGCCCCGACGACGATCGCCGCGACACTTGCCTCGGCGAAGTACATGATCGACTTATAAAGGACGTTGCCGACCTCTATGTATGGGACGAGCAATAAATCAGCCTGTCCGGCAACGTCACTATCGATCCCTTTCTGCTTGGCGGCGGCCATGTCGACGGCGTTGTCGAGCGCGAGCGGCCCGTCGACGACACACCCTTTAATTTGACCGCGCCGATTCATTTGTGTGAGGAGCGCGGCGTCGGTCGTCGCCGTCATTTGTGGATTGACGACCTCGACGGCGCCGATCGCGGCCACTTTCGGCAACTCGTAACCGATGTCTCGCATCGCCCCGACCGCGTTATGAATGATTTCGACCTTCTCTTCGAGTGACGGTGCGATATGGATGGCCGCATCGGTCACGCCGATGAGACGGTCTCGGTTCGGGATTTGGAACAAGGCGACATGACTGAGCGTGCGGCTCGTCCGGAGTCCCGACTCCCGACTGAGCACCGCCTTCATGAACGTCGACGTGGCGACCATTCCTTTCATGAGCACGTCGGCCTCCCCGTTGCGTACGGCCATTGTCGCCCGTTTTGCGATCTCGGCCTCCCCTTTCACATGGAGAATGTCGATATGAGCCTCAGCGACCGACTCGGCATCACAGAGACGCTTGATTTCTCGCGCATCCCCGATCAAGATGAAACGCGACAAGCCATGGTGGGTTGCGAGCTTCACCGCTCGAATCACTTCCACATCTGCGGCCCCGGCGATGGAGACGGTACATCCCTCCAATTGTGTCGCCTTCGCGAGCATCTGTTCAAAATTCATATGTGGTCCCCCCCTAACGATGCTTTACTTACTATTATGCAAGTTTGTTTCCATTATTGAAAGCGCTTCATTGAGCGATTCACTATGCATGATATTTCATACCACGCAAAAAAATGCAGGTAATTTATTGCATGCGTTCGAGTTTATTATACAATGTCCGGATCGAGATGTGTAAGCGCCGTGCCGCTTCCGACTTGTTCCCGTCCGCTTCGGCAATGGCTCGTTCAATCAAATCCCGTTCGTATCGGGCGACTGCGTCTTGAAGCGATAGCGCCTCGGCCGTCCGCGCCGTCGTGACACGGGGGGACAATTGGAGGTGGTGCGGGGCGATTTGTTGTTCCGTGCTCGCCATATAAATCATCGCCCGCCCGAGCACGTTCTCAAGCTCCCGCACGTTCCCTTTCCAATGCTGTGTCTTTAACAACTCGATAGCCTCTGCCTCGATACCTCGGACGCTACGACCATACTCCTGGTTCAGTTTTCGGATGATGCGTTCGGAAAGCGGCTCGATCTCTTCGAGCCGGTCGCGGAGCGGCGGGATGTAAATTGGCATCCGGTTGATCCGATAGTACAAATCTTCCCGGAACGTCCCGTCCGCGACTTTTTGTTCGAGGTCCGCGTTCGTGGCCGCGATGATGCGGACGTCGACCGGGATGGCGTTCGTCCCGCCGACACGGACGATCTCATGTTCCTGAAGGACGCGGAGCAACTTGACTTGCACGTCGAGCGGCAACTCCCCGATCTCATCTAAAAACAAGGAGCCGCCGTCCGCCTCCTCAAAGTAACCGACTTTCCCGCCACGCTTCGCGCCACTGAACGCCCCGTCCTCATAACCGAACAGCTCACTCTCTAACAACGTCGGTGAGATGGCGGCGCAGTTGACGCGGACGAACTTCTTATACTTGCGCGGTGATTCACCGTGGATCGCATGGGCGAACAGCTCTTTCCCTGTACCCGATTCACCGCGGATCAGCACCGTCACCGGGGTGAGCGCGGCCAGACGGGCCTGTTCGATGACGAAACGCATCGCTTCGCTCGTCGCGATGATGTCGGCGAACTGATACTTTGCCTCAAGGTTGCGAATTCGCGTCTTTGCTTCTTGCAGCTCGTCCCGGAGAGCCCGAATTTGTGAGACGTCGCGAATGACCCCGACCGAACCACGCAATTTCCCCTCGACGATGATCGGCTCGGCGTTGACGAGGATGTCACGCCGCGTCGCGCCGATTTGCATGCGGATGTCCCGCACCCCTTTACCCGTGGACAGCACTTTCAAATGCACGCTCTCTTGCATGCCGATATCAGCTGTCGCCGGCTTGTCGACGACGTCTTCTTTTTTGAACCCGGTCAGTCGCGTGTATGACGGGTTGATCAAAATCGTGTTCCCGTTATGATCGGCCACCGAGATCGCCTCACTCGTGCAGTCGATGATCGCTTCGAGCATCTGTTGGTTTTGCTTCAAGCGTTCGACGACGACCCGGATGAACTCACCCGGCAAGACGACCGCGTCTGTGAAGTGCTCCTTCAACTCATGGAACGTCTCTGACTTGCCGGTCGTCTCGACGACGAAATCGATTTTTTTATCGGCACATACGCGCCAGTCGCTAGCGACTTGAATCCCTCGTCCCCGTGCGAGTTTCAACCCTTCGGCGCTTGCGTCCGAATCGACGACGGCGACGACCGTGACGAGCGGCGAATCGAGGAGCATTTTCAGCACCTCGGTGCCGCCTCTTCCCGCGCCGACAATGAGCAGACGTTTATTCATTTAACATTCCCCCATTTCTTTATCTGCATTCATGCTACTGAAACGAGCCGGCTTTCGCAACCATCCGAAAAAGACCGTGTCGGATTTCTCGTTTTCTGGTAAAATAATGAGTGGAAAAGGAGGAGATTTTATGCGTGTCATCGCGCTTCTGATCCTAATCGTCCCCGGACTGCTTGGTGTGTACGGCATTAAACTGTTACGTGACAGTTTCTTCTTGAAAACGAGCGGCCCGTTCTCGTGGATCGAGTCGGTCGCTGCCGCTTCGATGCTCCAAGGGACGTTCGGATTGTTGATCGCCATGGGCGGAATCGGTTTCGTCGCAGGCTACATCTTCAACCGAGACAAAAAAACAGGCAAAGTTCCCCGAATAGAGTCTTGATCTCTTCCTACACTATGACGTAGGAATGTGCCCGCTCGCTTATTTTTAATAAATAACTCGGTGCACACAAAAAAAGGTTCCCTAACTTGACTTCATTTCAAGTGCGGAACCTTTTTATTCATATTGAATTGTGATCACTACGGATGATCTCCTCTCCTACTTGCTATACTACTCGTGACATGATGACCAATGGTCTTCTTAATGAAGAAGTTTGAAAGAAACTAGTAACTGCCGTCTTGCGTGAACGGAAACGTACCCATTCGAGTTACTAACGTAAATTCATCGGGTCATGTCAAACCATCCATCGTGAAGTCGAACGCTTGCCATAAACTGTTCAACGGTTGACAACACTCCTTTTGGTCAACTGAACGATTCGTTTTCCCTGGCGCGGTCCCTAGCTTCGAACCGTGACCAGAACCGTCTCGCGAATGAGCGAACGTCGCGACCTCTCGTCGGGACGATGTGACGATTTGAGATGTCGTTCCCACCTCTGAGCCATTGACGGATAGCGAACCGAGATGATTTCTTGCTCCAACCTGTTCCGGAACAGACTAGAAAGCGCTCATCTGACGCTCGTCCAAGTAACTTGGTACACCTTTATTATAACAAGAACCCGGTGGATTGCAAGCGCTTTCTTTCACATTGTAAAAGAAAATCAGGGTTTCCCCTGATTCCCTCATTACTGATGTTTAAACGATTGGTAGGTGACGAAATAGGAAATGAATTCTGAGTTTTTCGGGCTGCGCTCACGTTCCGGTCGTCCGTTGAACATCTCGTGGTCACGCATGCCGTTCTCCCACGCCGTCTTGATGGCGTGGCGCATCGCCCGCTCGACCCGAGACGACGTCGTCTCGTGTTCTTTGGCGATCATCGGGTAAAGCTCTTTCGTGATCAGACCGAGCAACTCTTGGCGTTCCCGGACATAGATGACCGCTTGACGGATATACTTGAACCCTTTGATGCGCGGCGAGATGCCGAGCTGTTGCAATAAGAGCGAAATATCGAGTTCTTCCGGCGACATCGCCTCGAACTCACGGTTCGATCCGGCAGCGAGCTCACGGATCTTGGCGATCAATTGCTGGATGTTGAACGGTTTGACGAGGAAGTAAGAAGCGCCGAGTTGGACGGCTTGCTTCGTGACCTCGTCTTTCCCGAACGCGCTGAGCATGATGACTTCAGGCTTCCCTTTGTCCATCTCGTCCTGAAGCCGTTCGAGCACCCCAATCCCGTCGAGATGAGGCATGATGATGTCTAGCAACAACACGTCTGGTTGGTGTGTCTTGACGACGTCTAAGCACGCCTCGCCGTCAAAGGCGGTCCCGACGACCTTCAAATCAGTCTCGGTCTCTAGTTGGCGGGTCAACAAATCGACGATTTCTCGATTGTCGTCCGCGATGCATAATGTAATCAATTAAGACACCCCTTCGATGAACTTCCGTTTTAGTTGGAGGGACATGTCGAGCAGTTCCTCCACATGCTGTTTCGTCAACTCCGTCATTTGCGCCCCGGCAATCATCCGTCCGAGTTCGTCGATACGCTCAGACCGGTCGAGCGCGCTCACGTTCGTCTTCGTGCGCTCGTCGGTCTCTGACTTCGTGATGTACAAGTGCTGATCGGCCATCGCGGCCACTTGTGCCAAATGGGTGATGCAGAGCACTTGGGAGCCGACCGACAGACGGAAAATTTTCTCACCCATCGCTTGGGCGACGCGGCCTGACACACCCGTATCGACTTCATCAAAGATAATCGAGGCGACCCCGACCGTCCGTGAGAAAATCGATTTCAAGGCGAGCATGACGCGTGACAATTCTCCGCCCGAGGCGACTTTCGCCAGTGGTTTGAACGGCTCCCCGACGTTCGTCATCATATAAAACTCGACTTGGTCTAGCCCGTCCGCCCTGTAGCCGCTCTCTTTGAAGCGGACCTCGAACCGTGTCTTTTCCATGTACAGCTCTTGTAGCTCACGATGAATCGCCTGCTCTAAGTCAGTGGCGGCTCGTTTCCTAGCTGCTGACAGGGCAAGTCCGTTCTCGCGCACGCTCGTCTCGAGCTCGGCGAGCCGGTCGGTTAGTTCTTGAAGATGTTCTTCCCGATTCGTCATCGATTTTAACTCGTCCGCCACTTTTTCCCCGTAGGTGATGACCTCGTCGATCGTCGCCCCGTATTTCCGTTTCAACTGTTGGAACAAGGCGAGACGCGTCTCGATCTCATCCAGTCGAATCGGATCAAACTCGAGTGAATCGAGCTGGTCCCGAAGCTGGAACTTCGCATCTTCGAGCATGAAATAGGCGTTCGAGATCGTCTCGGCCATCGGTTGGAGCGAAGATGATAACGTCGACGCTTCTTCCATCTCACGCATCGCCATGCCGATTTGATCGAGGCCTCTCGACTCGTCCGCGACAGCCTCGTAAGAGAGTCGGACGTGTTGGTGGATCCGTTCGAAGTTCGCGAGTTCATCTCGTTCTTCTGTGAGCGCTTGCTCTTCGCCGATTTTTAGTTCTGCCGCCTCAATCTCGTTCGTTTGGAACGACAACAGGTCCATCCGTTGCGCCAGCTCTTGCTCGCTTTGACTGAGCCGTTTCAATTCGGTCGCGACGGCGTTGTAGGCGGCGTAAGCTTCCCGATACTGTTCAAGCAGCGGGGTCACTTCCCCCTCGGCAAAGTTGTCCAAAATACCGAGGTGATATTCGGCGTCCATCAAATGTTGATGCTCATGTTGTCCGTGGATGTCGACGAGGAGACGACCTAGCTCTCGTAAAGTCGAGAGTGGCATCATCTTCCCGTTGACGCGACAGACACTCTTCCCGCTGCTATGTAAATCTCGGCGCAAGATGACCGTCCCATCCTCGATGTCGATGCCGTACTGTTGAGCCGCTTCAATGATCGGATGTCCGGCTTCGACGATGAACAGTCCTTCGATCTCCGCCTTGTCTTGACCGTACCGGACGAACTCGCTCGAGCCTCGTCCACCGACGAGCAAACCGATTGCGTCGAGCAAGATCGACTTTCCTGCGCCCGTTTCCCCGGTAAGCACCGTCATCCCTCGATTGAACGCGATGTTCAACTCATCGATGATTGCAAATTGTTTGATCGACAGTTCTGCTAGCATACGTTCATTCACCTCATAACATTCCGAGTAGTCGTTCGATGATTTGCTTCGCTTGCCGCTCATCGCGGGCGATCATCAAGATCGTATCGTCACCGCATACCGTGCCGATCAATTCGTCCCACGACAAATGGTCGATCAAGACGCCGATCGCATCGGCATTGCCAGGCAACACTTTCATGACGACCAAGTTTTGGGCCGAATCGACCGAGACGAAGCTGTCCCCTAAAATCCGTTTCATTTTTCCGTATGGATTGAAGCGTTGGTCGGCGGGGAGACTATACTTATAGCGTCCATCGTTGAGCGGCACTTTCACGAGATGCAATTCTTTAATGTCTCGCGACACGGTCGCCTGCGTCACCGGATACCCGGCGCGATGCAACTCGTCCACGAGTTCGTCTTGCGTCTCGACTTCACGATTTGTGACGATCTCACGAATTTTAATCAAGCGCTGTCCTTTGTTCATCCTGGCTGACACCTCTTTTTCCGTTTCACATACTCATGTTCATTCTAAAGTATTGTCGAAAAAAGGTCTAGCTTTCGAAAGATGAAATCACTCGTCCCCCACTTCGTTCGCTTATAAAAAAAGCCTGCAGACGAATTCGTCTGCAG